>NZ_CP046705.1 GCF_009873495.1 Nostoc sp. ATCC 53789
AACACTGGAACTACTGTTACCCCAGCTTCACCTTGAAGCCAACAATCCCTTCGGACTGACGAATGTAGGGAACGTTGCTGACCCCACCTTTGCCGATATCGATGGCGATGGGGACTTGGATGCTTTTGTGGGTAGTGGTGATGGCAATACCCGGTTCTACCGCAACACTGGAACTACGGCTGCTCCCATCTTCACCTTTGAAGCCAACAATCCCTTCGGACTGACGAATGTGGGAATTTCTGCTAAACCCACCTTTGCAGATATCGATAACGATGGAGACTTGGATGTTTTTGTGGGTAGTCAGAACAACGGTATCAGCTTCTACCGCAACACTGGAACTACGGTTGCTCCCATCTTCACCTTTGAAGCCACCAACCCCTTCGGACTGACGAATGAGTTTGTGGGTTCACCCGCCTTTGCCGATATCGATGGCGATGGGGACTTGGATGCTTTTGTGGGTACTTTCACGACCACTGCCAAGTTCTACCGCAACACTGGAAATGCCGGGACTCCCATCTTCACCTTTGAAGCCAACAACCCCTTCGGACTGACGAGTGTGGGTACTATTTCTTCACCCACCTTAGCCGATATCGATGACGATGGGGACTTGGATGCTTTTGTAGGTAATGTTAGCGGCAGTACCGTGTTCTTCGAGAATAACAATGCGCCCACAGGTTCACCCACAGCCACATTAAGCAACACCGCCGAAGATACAGCCATCACAATTACTGCGGCTGACTTGTTAGCAGGGTTCAGCGATCTGGATGGTGATACCCTTTTAGTTGCTAATTTAACTGCGACTAACGGTGCATTGGTGGACAATTTGAATGGGACTTATACCTTCACTCCAACTGCCAACTTTAACGGCGCAGTTAATCTGACCTACGATGTCACTGATGGCACAGTAACCTTAACTGGACAAACTCAGACTTTCTCTGTAACCCCAGTTAACGATGCGCCAACTTTAGCAAATGCGATCGCAGATCAAACTACCTTAGAAGATGGTTTCTTCAGCTTTACTATTCCAGTCAATACCTTTGCTGATGTCGATGCTGGTGACAGTTTAACTTATACTGCCACCCTCGCTAACGGCAACTCCTTACCTACCTGGTTAACTTTCAACGCCAATACTGGCACTTTCAGTGGCACCCCCGATGACCCAAATAACGGCACAATTAGCATTAAAGTTACTGCAACTGACACCAGCAATGCTACTGCTAACGATACCTTTGACCTAACAGTAACTCCCGTCAATGATCCACCTGTTGCCGGTGATGACTCTGCTAGTGCCAATCAAAATACACCTTTGACCCTGTTGGCTACTGACTTGTTGGCTAACGATACTGATGTAGACGGGGGCGCTTTGACCATCACTGCTGTGAGTAACGCTGTTAATGGTACTGTCACCTTAAATAACAGTGGCAATGTAGTTTTTACTCCGACCACAGGTTTCAGTAATGGTAATGGCAGCTTTAACTATACCCTCAGCGATGGCAACGGTGGCACTGACTTGGGGATAGTAACGGTAGCAGTTGGCACAACCCTCAACGGTACCAACCAAAACGATAACCTCAACGGCACATCCGGCAACGACATCATTAACGGACTCAACGCTCAAGATACTATTTCCGGCAATGCTGGCAATGATAAACTTGTGGGTGAGAATGGTGATGATTTACTCTATGGCGGTACTGGCAACGATCAACTCTATGGCGGTAATGGTCAAGACACACTCTATGGTGATGCTGATAACGACCGTCTTGAAGGTGATAACGGTGACGACAAACTCTATGGCGGTGACGGTAACGACAGTCTGATTGGAGGTAATGGTCAAGATTTACTTGTCGGCGGTGCGGGTAACGATTTCCTCGACGGTGACAAGGGAGATGATAACTTGACTGGCGGGACTGGTAGCGACATCTTTGTGTTGGAGAAAGCCGCAGGTCGGGAAACAATTACCGATTTTAATTTAGGTCAGAGCGATAAAATCGGCTTGTCTGGCTTGAGTTTCAATCAGTTGTCTTTCTCTGGCAATCAGATTAGCTTAGGCAATCAAACTCTAGCGGTGCTGAGTGGGTTTAATACCACTACGCTGACACAGAACGATTTTATCTCTGTTTAAGAGTGTTGGGTGGGCAAATGTTTACTCACCCTACAAATTGGCTAAATGCATTAATTTGCACCTTTGTTGCACTGACACGCAATTTTGTTGCATCGGGTGGCACTTGATACAATTCGCTACACCACTTTTTTAATTGCACTTTTAAGTTCTTGGTGATGCGATCGCTCTTGGCGGGTCTTCTCTTCTCTTCTCTACGAGAGGCTGCGCCAACGAGACGCACTCGCGTTCGACCATCGCATTTCTGCATCAGTGATCAGGTTAAACAAAACATGAAACACCTTGGTACGATTCTCTGGTTGACAGGCTTAAGTGGTGCTGGGAAAACAACAATTGCCCACGGTATAGCCCAAGAATTGCTCATGAGAAATTACTTAATAGAAGTGCTAGATGGTGATGTAGTTCGCACCCATCTTTGTGCAGGATTGGGTTTTAGCAAACAAGACCGAGATACAAATGTGCGTCGTATGGGCTTTGTGGCTGAATTACTCAGTCGCAATGGCGTAATTGCGATTGTTGCAGCAATCAGTCCTTATCGTGAAGTTCGAGAGCAACTCAAAAAGACTTCGACTAATTTTGTCGAAGTTTATGTTCAGGCTCCACTTGCAGTTTGTGAATTCCGTGATGTCAAAGGACTCTACGCTAAAGCTAAAGCAGGGCAGATTACACATTTTACTGGCATTTCTGACCCTTATGAAGAACCATTAAATCCAGAAATTATCTGTCAAACTGATAAGTTCACCGTTGAGCAATCTGTTAATCAAGTACTTGATTATTTAGAACGGCAAAACTTAATCCGTGCTTTAGAGCTTGTTACGAAATAACCTTAACTATTACTTTTGTAGAAACTATGCCAATGAAATGCGCCTGTCATCAACGCTAAAAAGTGATTGCATGAGGCGATTGTTGCGAGGTCAAATATGCAACCTGAGCGTATGCAGAAACTCAAAGTAGCAGGAAATTCGAGGCAGAATCCGGGCTTTGACTGTTTGCAAGAGTGCTGGAATGACGATCCAGCGCTGGTGGTCGTGATCAAGAAATTGGTGGTGAAGTTTCCGCAGTGAGGGATTGCGATTGTTGATGGGGTGTTGGTGGATTGAGAAGGATAACATCTCAGTTCATTTGGAATAAAACTTAACGATCTGCTTGAGTCGGCTTTTGTTGTTCTTGTGCGATCGCCTCCGGCGGGCGCTAGTGCCATCGCAGTTTTGGCTAAATGCAGAGATTGGGCGTACAGTTGGGCGGTTCTGGGACAAAGTTGGCAAAAACAATGAGTCCTTAAAATTCCTTTAAGGTTTCCTGTAAGGTTTTTTAACCTCTTGTCAGTAGTGTAAGAGTTATAGTATTCCAACTTACCTTGTCAACTCCGAGCTTGTGTATAGGTAATTTTGCCAGTTTTTACGATAAATCTTGTCAACTCTGCTCTTAACAAAGGTATTGAACCCTCAAATACAATCTAAAGTTATCATGAACAAACAATCGTTTAACTACAAAGCCTCAATTATTCCTCTATTAGGTGCAATAATAGTCACCAACGGATTTCTATCCAAAGTATCGGCGCAAAATATTTCTGCTCCAGAGACTACTGATTCTGTTGCAGTCAGTGTCAAAAATCAAGAGTTTCCACAGTGGGGATATTACATGGTGCGAAGAGATTTTCGCAGATGTGCTTCTCCAATATGCGGTGGATATTTTATAAATCTTGTCAACTTGAAAGCTACTCCTTGCTTAGATGGTGTTTTTCGCTCCGAATGCTATGTGTCTGCAATTGATTGGAATTCCCTGAAAGTCTCGCCTTCCGAACTAATAAAAATTCAAAATGATGATGGTAGCCGTGTGATTCTCAGAGGTAACATCGTTCCAGTAACATTTCCTGGACTCGGTGAGTTTGGAAATTTGAGAATAAAAGAAGCCTTCTATGCTGCGACAAATGCCCCAACAAAAGGTACTTTTGTGGCCCTAAAAGACAATGGCATTCGTTGCATCACAACTCCTTGCTTCTCCACAGATAATCTGGTTCTAAATAAACCTAAGACTGCTCAAGTTTCATCAATTGATTTGAGTCAAATCGGTGCAACACAAAAACAACTTGACGCAGCAACTAGCGAAATTTTTGGTCAAGGTTTGATTGCTGTAGGTAAAACTGAGGTAGTAGAAAACGTAGATCCAACCAAGAGAGATACTAAGTTTGTGGCTACACAATTTTATCTGAGAGTGGAACCAAAGTAAAAGAATTTTAGCTCAGATAAAATAATTCCTAAAATAGACAAGCGGTGTGGGAGCGATGTCTGCGACGGGCTACGCCTACGCACTTTATTCTCGAAGTACGATCGCTAAGATTCGTTTTGAGGATTATGAACGTCACACTAAACGTCGTCAGTGATTGAGTCAGCTTGGATTGTTTGAAAACTTAATTAGCCAATTGGTATTGCAACAATTACGAGAAAGATTACAAAGCATCCGTGCGATGTATGGATTCAATCAACTCCTCAACTTCTTCTTCGTCCAGACATTGTTTTACTTGGGTGCCGAACCACTCAAGCTCTTCCGGTTCTGTGTCCGTGACTCGGTAGACCAGTAATGTTCCGGCAACGCGGGTAAGAGTAAGAGGTGATGGAGAAACGTGGCCCAGTAGATCGCACGCATTCTGGTATATTTCCATGACTGATAATTCGGACAAAGGAGATCCTAACTGAGCAGAAAGCTGTTTTAGATTATCCTGAATAGATGAATGGAATTCTGGATCTTCGGGATGGGAAAGAGGATTACTCATAATTGTAGTTCAAATGCCATTGGATTAGGACTCAAAGCAATGTGTTGAAGTAAGTTACTTTTTTGGGTTAACTCGTAGACATCGTTTCTGTCTGGCTGTTCATTTGGCTACGGAGCCATTGTATCCTTTAAAATTAACACCTGTGAAGAAATAAATACCCAAAATTCACCAAGACAAGAAAGTAAGGAAAAATATCATTTGACTTTTGAGTACCGCATTCAACATATATAAGAAACGGTAGATTCTTAATCTATCTACCGTTTTTTATACTCTTAAATTTGAGAGTTAATTAAATAAAACTAGAACTCTTCTAGCGTTGTCAATACTTCCTCACCTATAACTGGTTCTAGAGTCTTTTTAGAAGTGAAGGTAAAAGTATTACCATTGTTAATTAATTGTCGTATCTCTTCACACATTGGGTATTTACCTACCCCACTCAACCTTAAGCAAGCTTTAGATCCGATGACTGCAACTCCCTAGTAGTCTGCCAACCCAAAAATGCTAAGTGAGGACTGGGGAAAGGGGAAAGGGTAAGGGGTAAGGGATTTGAAACCTTTCCCCCTTCCCCCTTACCCCGCCAAGTTCACTTGGCGAACTACTAGCTGGTTGCGAAGGCTTATACTGCTGACAGAAAATTTGACCCCTCAAAACTTTTCAAACACCCTCTAAGCAGTAACTAATGCCTTTAATTCCTCAGTTTTTAATCTTGGCCCATAGGATGTAACAATCTTAGAAGCTGCGGTCGATGCTAATTTTCCGGCTTCTTCATAGCTCATATCTTGGGTAATTCCATAGAGGAAAGCTCCTGCATACATATCTCCTGCTCCCACTGTATCTACAGCTTTTACTTGAGGTGCTGTGATTTCGATTAATTTCTGACCATCAAATACTACTGAACCCTTGGCACCGCGAGTAATGGCAAATTTCTTACTCAGGGTTTTTAATTTGTCTACAGCTACTTGAAAATCTTCTGTATCTGCTAGTTCTAATGCTTCACTTTCATTAGCAAAAATCAAGTCTAAACCAGGCCCAATGATGTCTAATAACCCATCTTTAAAAAATTTCACCATGTTGTAATCAGATAAGGACATGGTGGTTTTTACTCCCGCTTTTTCAGCTATTTCTCGAGCCTTTATAGCTGCTTCTTTTGCTGTGGGAGAAGCCACTAAATATCCTTCTATATATATGTATTCTGAATCAGCGAGCGTTGATGATACTAATTCTTGTGTAGAAAATTCTCCAGTAATTCCTAAAAACGTATTCATGGTACGATCTGCATCGGGAGTTACTAACACCAAACATTTACCTGTAATTCCTGATTCACGGTCGCCATTTATTAAGTTGGTATCTACCTGAGAGTTGAGTAAATCTTCGATGTAAAAATCTCCAAATTCATCATTAGCCACTTTACAGGAATAAAAAGCTTTTCCTCCTAATTGACTAATTGCTACCATTGTGTTAGCTGCTGACCCTCCACAACTCTTATGGCAATGAAGATTTTTGAGATTTTCCAAAATATGATTTTGACTATCTTCATCTAGGAGTGTCATTACACCTTTATCAATCTTTAACTCTTGTAGTAACTCTGGAGATACTTCGTATTCTATATCTACTAAGGCATTACCGACACCATAAACATCATATTTCTTGCCCATTGTTTATCTCCTTTCATAATTTCTGTCTGACTCGAACAGAACTGATAATAACAGATAGAGAACTTCCTAAGAGTTACTTGTTGATAATTTCGTAGACCCGCATTTTTTCAGTGTCTTTGGGCTACAGCAGTTTGATCTCTGCAAAGAAAATTATCTCCGAAAGCGGGTTGTTTATTTTCAAGCAGGACTTGTCGGTTCAGAGGTAATCACTCCTCAGAATCATTATCGGTCTTTCAATGCTTATTAGTGCAGATAAACGTTACAATGATGCGGCAATTTCAGCAGATAATTATGGTCATGTTTAATAAAAAAATAAATCTATATGCATAGACGAGCGCCCTTGTATTTGTTTTTAGGAGTATTAACGAGTTCTAGCTGTTTGATCTTCAGTGTAGCAGCCCAAGTCCCATCTAATTCGCAGCAGTCCTCGACTCGGAGTGAAGCTGAAGCTGCTAGTTGGTTTGAAGCCCATCGCGCCCAGCCAGCCGCTTTACGAGCATTTGTACAGCGAATGCCAAAGGGAGGAGATATCCACAGTCATTTAAGCGGGGCTGTGTACGCAGAACACTATCTGGAGTGGGCTGCCACCGATGGGTATTGTGTGAATCCAAAGGCAGGGACATTAGTTGAGCCTAAAGCTTGCGGTCAGGACATTAGTTATTTTCCAGCCTCAGAATTGTTAAATCGAACATCTGTTTATGATTCCCTAATAAATCGTTGGTCTACTCGTAACCTCCAATTTGCTGGAAAATCTGGACATGATCAATTTTTTGAGGCTTTTAGTGGTTTTGGGACAATATCAGACTCTAAGAGCCGTCGGGATGATATGGTCGCGTCAGTAGCAAATCGGGCAGCTTCGCAGCATATTACCTATCTAGAGTTAATGCTTACCGTTCAGGGCAGTGAGGTTCGACAGCTAGGGAGTGAAGTTGGTTGGAATAAAGATTTTGCTCTGATGCACCGTCAATTGCTCAAACGAGGATTAAACAAATTAGTGACACTCGGCAACCAGCAATTTGCACAGTTGGAGCGCGAAGTCTTGAAAACACTTGGTTGCGGCACTCCATCAGCACAGCCTGGATGTGCAGTGACAGTGCGCTATTTGCAGCAAACGACAAGAACAAAGTCGCCCGTTGAAGTGTTTGCTCAGTTAGCTTATGCCTTTGCACTAGATTCATCAGAAGAGCGGGTAGTTGGCATCAATCTCGTCGCCCCGGAAGATAACCCGATTGCACTGCGTGACTACACGCTGCAAATGCAAATGCTGCAATTTTTCAAACGCCAATATCCCAATGTCAAGGTCACGCTCCATGCTGGAGAGTTAACTCTGGGGTTGGTTCCAACCGAGTATTTACGTTTCCATATTCGGCAAGCTGTAGAAGTGGCACAGGCATCTCGCATTGGACATGGTGTGGATATTCTTTTTGAGGAGCGTCCCTTCGAGTTGATGGAGCAAATGCGGCGACTCGGCGTGTTGGTTGAAATCTGCCTGACCAGTAATGAGGTTATTTTAAATGTTCAGGAAGATCAGCATCCTTTTAGGGAGTATTGGAAGGCTGGAGTACCAATGACCCTTGCTTCCGATGATGAAGGGATTTCCCGCATCGATTTAAGTCATGAGTATCTATTAGCGGCAACAAGATATAGGCTGGGATATAAAGACCTTAAGCGACTGGTTCGCAACAGCTTAGAATATAGTTTCGCTCCGGGAAATAGTCTCTGGGAGTCGCCTGAGTTTAAGGCAATGGTTTCAGCTTGTGCAAGCGATACCCCTGGTGAAACCTCTGTTTCTCAAGGGTGCAGTGCTTTTTTGCACAAGAGTGATCGCGCGCGGATTCAATGGCAGCTAGAGTCGGAATTTGCTCGGTTTGAGTTATTGCAAAACTGGCTTTGATTGACTTTCATGAAAATGTAGAACAAAGTAATTCCACTTCTCTACGAGACGCTACGCGAACGTTGTTAGTTGAAAATTCAGTTCCGGCTGTAGAAACCAAAACAGTTCATGAGGGTGAAAGTTCCGCCGCGCCTGTCGCTCAGAATGAATTTTTTTCAAGTGATGAATATATACTTTAGGAATACGATTTCAAACTGTTAGCCTTCGCGCCTCCAAAACTTTACTTTCAAACCATCCCTCGGACGAGAAAATGGTAGTACTAAGCGTTCTAGATTTTGTCCAGGAAGTATTTCCCATTCATAGTCACGAATCAATAATACGGCAAACAGTTTCATTTCTAACCGAGCAAACTCTTTACCTAAACATTCTCGAATCCCACCACCAAAAGGAATATAGCTTCCAACCCTTTGTTTGTCTTGAGTGGATTCAGATGCAAAACGTTGTGGGTCAAATTGTTGAGATTGAGCGTAAACATTCTCGTCTTGATGAGTTTCCTGAATTTGGTAAAACACGTCCCAGCCTTGGGGGATACGGTATCCAGCAAACTCACTTTCCTTAAGTACTTTACGCGAACCGCTACGAACGACTGGAGGCAGCATTCGTAGAACTTCCTTTAGCACAAGCTCTAGATAGGTCATTTGCTTAAGACATTCTGGTGTCAGCAGTTGTGCGTGTCCAATTTTCGCTTGTTCCAAACATGCTGTTTGCCACACCTGTGGATGTTGAGCTAACAATAAACAAAAGGAAGTTAATGCTGAAGTTAAAGTTTCGTGTCCAGCAACAAGCATTGCTAACACATTATCTTTCACATCCTCAATACTCAGACGATTCCCTTCCTCATCTTGCGCTTGTAATAGAATTCCTAAAACATCTCGATGGGCAATAGGTTGTTTTTGACGTTGAACAATTAACTGATCAAATTGCACAAGAAGCTGCTCTCGCGCACGAACTGCACGAGCAAACTTGTTTAGAGGAAATCGAATTGGAATAGATAACAGTCCATTACTCCAAGCCTCGTAAACTTTTTCCAAGTTCTCATTTACGGCATTATCAACACCTATAAACAACCTACAGGCAATATCAAGTGTGTATTTTTTCAGTTCAGGATACCAAGTGAAAGTTTTCATCTCTTCCCATTTATGCAGATAACGATGGGTCAACTGTTCCATCGTTTTGGCATAATCAGCTAACGCTCTTGGCTCAAAGGACTTGAACAAGTGTTTACGAAGTTTTTGGTGAGCAGTACCTGTCTTGACTCCAATTGAGTTGGCTTCTAGTAGCGTCTCAAAACTTGTAGTATTAGTCATCTCAAATCGCTGACTTTCATTAGTGAATAGAAAACGTGTGGCATCTGCCCCAATTAAGACAATCGTTGGGCGACCAAATAGATGGGTTTTGAAGACTGCTCCATATTGCTTTTGTCGCTGCCCAATAAAACGTGCTGGCTCTTGCAAATAACTAATGGATTCGCCAATGAGCGGCAAGCCAAAGCGACCAGGGGGTAATGGGAGTGAGCGCCCGGTTGAAAAGCTAGTCATGTTTTTTCTGACTTTTGAGTGAATATAAGTTATATTTACGATACGGTATCGTAAAATATAAGAGAAGTCAATTCAATAACTGTTTGCAAGTTGTCTAAATACCGATGCCTTGAGATGATAATTGCATGAATAAACCCGCGAAAAATCTGCCAGGACGACCTCGTAACCTTCAATCTCATCAAGCCATTCTGCAAGCAAGCTTGGAACTACTATCAGAAGTTGGATATGAACGTACAAGTATTGATGCAATTGCAGTCCGTGCAGGAGTTAGTAAACCCACTATTTACCGACGCTACAAAGGTAAAGAAGAACTGATTGCATCGGCAATAGAAAGTTTTAGAGAAGAAGTTATTATCCCTGACACTGGTAGTCTTTGGGATGATATTGATGCTCTGATTGAGAATGCCGCGCAAATTACGCTTAGTCCTTTGGGACGGCAGACTGTTGCCATGATTATCAGTAGTGCCTCAACTAGTCCTCAATTTGCTCAAATTTATTGGACAAAATATCTGCAACCTCGACGGCAAGCTTTTGCTGTTGTAATTGAACGAGCAAAAGTGAGAAAAGAAGTTCACGCAGATTTAGATCCTAGTTTAGTTTTTGATACTATGAGTGGAATTATGCTTTATGCACAAATTTTTCAACCTCAGACTGAGCCTTGGCAAGTATATGTTCGTCGTGCAATACATCTTTTAATCAAGTAGCACGATGATGCCAAGTGGAACAGAGTCAATCAGCTTCTCTACGAGACGCTGCGCGAACGTTGTCAGGAAAAAATCAAGCCACTGGTGAAAAGGTGAAAGGCTGTCATCTTCGCGCAGTGGACAATTTTCGTTTTTTCTCTAAATTATAAGAAATATCAAAAACTGATTTATTGCCCATTATATAGTATTGAATTCGACGGCTGATGATATTTCTGAATCGGGTAATAAAATCAAAAAAAAAGTACGGATTTTTTCCGATTTCTGTTAATGCTGTTAGCCATTTTTTTTGCTTTATGGGGATAACAACTTGAAAATAAGCTAGATGTTTCTTATAGACTTCAAGATTATTATACAGAGCCTGCATTAAAGCTGGATTTTTTTTAACAACCTCTTGTTGCATGAAAGAAGTAGTAGTTTTACAGTATTGATTTAGACGTGGTAATGGGCTTTGATATACCAGAGAACCAGGACGTGAGCGGTAAAAATAATAGGGTTTTGGCTCAATAAAAAAACGGGCTCCTTTGATTAGACATTTCATATCGAGCCAAAAATCTTGACCCATCCTGATTTCTTCATCGTATCTAATGCCGTGCTTCAGCAAAAATTCTCGTTTAAATAGAGGCTTGCTTAAACCCAAATGTAACCCTGGTTGTCCATAGACATCAGTTTCTACAAAATAAACGATATCAACTTGGAAAACTTCATTTATACGTTCTCCACTTTCTTCAATCAATGTACTCCAAGGAGATGTCGCACCATCTTGGATTAAATAAAGATCATCAGCAATCATGTCTGCATTTGTTTTCTCTGCCAGAAACACAAGCTTTTCTAGTCTTTCGGGAGCATACCAGTCATCTGAATCAAGAACAGCAACCCATTCCCCTCGGGCCGCTCTGAGGGCACGATTACGCGCAACAGAAGCCCCCAAATTTTCTTGATTTACTATTAATTTGATACGTTGGTCAGTAAAACTTTTAGCGATTTCCACAGTTTGATCACTTGAACCATCATCGACAATGATAACTTCAATATCATTAAGGGTTTGCTCTAAGGCGGACTCTATTGATTTTGCAATATATGCTTCGGTATTGTAAGCGGGGATAATAACAGAGACTTTAGGATTTATCAAACTGAACTCCGTGCTACATGATTCTGTAAAAATGCTAAAATAATTATATTAGGTATAATAAATTTTAATAGCTCTCCCAGACTAGTTATAGAAAATTAATACTTGATATCAGGTTAAGTCCTTACATAGTAGGGGATTCAAGAATCAAAAATCATATTTTTATTAAATCTTTGATTCTATTTTAGCGAAACCTAGTTATATCAAGTATTTTAGGTGTTTTTTAGTATTAATTTATCAAACTAAGTCTAGGAGAGCCAAAATTATTTAGCATTAAAAAAGAATGACTAATTTTTCCAAAAAGTCATAGATTGTTGCTGGCGCTTGAGCCGATAAATTCTTGCTGGATAATTATCATTACTCCATCCGGCTTCAATCTGGTGTGTGTCAATCAGATCCTGCAATCCCTTATCAAGGACGCTGTAACTACAATCAAATATATCTTTTAATTCTCCAGCAGTTTTCTCGCCAAAACGCAGAGATTCTAAAATAGCCTGATTAATAGGATTCATAATTGCTCTACTAAAATTTACTCAGATATTAAATATAAGAATTAACCTATTCTGAATACATCTGTCTGAATAGTTAAAACCTCAACAGAAATTTTCAGTAATCAATCTACCAATCATATTAAATTGCTAAAACTGAAGCAAATATTATCTTTGTGATCTTCTGTTATCTAAAGTTTTGGCGAGTAGCACCATAACAGCAATTGGAGCAAGGAAGACTCTAAGAGGTTATTTGAAAAGTCATCTAACGTATGTTTGACGACTCTGGCTATCCTACGAAGTTGAACGAGATAATGGGGGTTCTGGAATTCGCGTTCGCTTCTGTGAGTTGTATTTAAGGCTCAACCTGACACTTTTCAAAAAACCTCTAAGTCCCACTCAGGTATTGAACTTATACAATCCCTGAGCTTAAACCAGTTGAATATCTAAATTAGTTTGAAAACCAATAGGCTTATTTTCTAGAATGGCGAATCTAGAATCTTCAAAGAACAAAGAACCATTTAGGGGATCATAACTGAAATCACTAATGGAAATAGCGCCAAAACCTGCTTGAGAAATCTGGATTTTGTCACCTTGAACAGCCTTGAAGTCTTTGATAATATCAACAGCTTCTAATACGTTAGTAAAAACAAACTTATCTGCACCTAGTCCCCCAGTCAGAGTATCTGTACCTAATCCACCAGCGAGGGTATCATTGCCACTTCCGCCAGAAAGTTTATCGTTACCGCCATTGCCAAATAACAGATTATTTTGCCTATCTCCAACAATGGTGTCACCTTGATTTGTACCTTTAACATTATCAAAGTTTATAAATGTGAATTCAACTGTGCCTATGTTAGGAACATTATTAATTACGAAACTTTGACTTTCAAGGTTAACGTTAACTGATGCTTCTCCAACTAAAAAGGGTGCTGAAGGAGCAATTGAGGCATCTATAGTGTTATTTGCAACCCTAGCATCAACAACAAGATTTTCAAAATTACCAAGTAAATCTCTACCTAGTCCACCACCTTTTTGAAGAGTTCCATCAATGAAGATAGTAGAGCTTACACCTATTTTACTGTAATCAGCCGTATCAGTACCATCTCCACCATTTAAGGTATCGTTGCCTGCACTACCTCTAATAATGTCATTGCCACCGCTACCAGATAATTGATTATCAACAGCATTACCAGTAATAGTGTCCTTTTGATTTGTACCAATTACATTCACAAAATTTTTCACACTGACTATTATTGGTGGCGAACCGACAACTCTTATTTCTAGTCTTTCTCTGGATAAATCAGCTACTATCGATACATTCGTACTGTCAGTAGTTGCATTTATAATATTAGTCTGTCCTCTAGCACCAATAACAGTTTCAAAGAAATCCCTAAACGTATCAGTTCCAATTACGCCTTTTTGAATCACCACTGGTTGGAGTGTTACAGGTTGTTCTAAGTCACTGTAATCAATGGTATCCCTGCCATCTCCACCAGTAATCGTATCATTCCCTGCACTAGCGATAATTCTGTCATCCCCAGCAGTTCCGATTAAAATATCGTCCCCATCAGTACCTATAATTGTTGCCATAATCTTGCTTTACCTGTTTTTCAGTAACTGCTGTATAATAACGTGTTATCGGCTGTATTCTTCCTGAAAAATGTTACAGAATATAGTTATTATTAACTAAGATTTCCCCGCAGACATTCTGCTCTTGGAGCGATCACAACGTATGCAGAAACTCAGGCTTTGCGGCGAATTCGGGGCAAAATCCGGGGTTTGAGTATTTGCAGGAGTGTTGGAATGATGACCCTGCTTTGCAAATTGTGATTAAGAAATTGCTGGTGAAGTTTCCCCAGTGGGGGATTGCGTGTGTGGATGGGGCGTTGGTGGATTGGAACAAGTAGCGATCACATAACTGTTTGGTTTCCTGAACTTGAATAACTCAACCAATATACCGTCAGATTCGATAGTTGCAACCGCCAAGAGTAACATTCCCACAGCAGGAATAGGATTGGTAGCAGGTGGATATGGCGACATTAGTAATATTGCCAACCAAGTGAGACATATCCCATTGAACCGCCAAATTAATGGATTTTCGGCAACCTTCTGAAAACGCGGACGGGAGATTTTTTCTAAGACTTTGGTCACACGTTGTAAATTTTTCAACAGTGTTTGAGCAAACCAATTAGGGAATTTAAGACTGGCAATTTTTTTCGGCAGCCACGGTGTACGCCTCCCCAAAGCCATCTGTCCTGACATCAACAAGCAAGCTACACCAAGAGGAGTGCTTAAACCGGGTGGCGTGGGTATCAAAAATGGTAACACCAACAATGCAATCACTAAGCTAAAACCCCGTTCTGAGGTTTCTAAAATCACGTCACCCAGAGTCAAAGGTTTTTCAGCTAAATGTTGCAATAATGACTTTATATCTTGAGAAAATTTTAGGGTCATATAGGGTTTGCTGAAAACGCAGGAGGCTGTAAAGCAAGGTTATTCATTGGTCTTTGAAGTCAGGTTAAACTAACAAAAAAGCATTTCCAATTGTAAAACACTCGTTGAGGATCTGTGTGACTTATCTTGATGGACTACTTTGGACACAACAAAACTGGCTTGAGCAAGCCAGTAGTTGGATTGATTGCGAGTTACATCAAAAAGACATCAAACGCATTGATTCAATTAAGCAGCTTCGCGTTCGTCACTGGTCAACAGTTCTGCAAATACCCACAAGCATCGGTAACATTTATTTCAAAGCAGTTGTATCAGAGCTTGCTTATGAAGCCGCACTTAGCCAAGTTCTATCGCATCAGTATCCTCAATGTATGCCACAAGTTTTAGCGATTAATGGGGAGAAAGGTTGGCTACTTATGCTTGATGGAGGGATGATGCTCCAGGACACTCTGAAAATTGAAGATGACATTAAACATTGGCAGAATCTTTTACCCTGCTATGCAAAATTGCAACAAGATTGTACCAAATATCTTAATGAGTTTCTGGAACTGGGTGTGCCTGATCGTCGTTTAGCAAGCTTGCCTGTTATGTTTCAACAACTGCTAATGGATACCAAAACATTAGGGCTAAATCAGCCTGGTGGACTTAATTTACTCGAATATCAGTGCTTACAGAATCAGGCTAACTTATTAGTTAAATTATGTGAAGAGCTAGCAACTTTTGGTATACCAGAAACTTTGCATCATGGTGATTTACACGATGGGAACATCTTTATTTGTGATGAAAATTACTTGTTTTTTGACTGGGGTGATAGTAGCATCACTCATCCTTTTTTCAGCCTCCATAGTACCTACGATTGTTTGAAGAGAAGATTTAAATTAGCAAAAAATTCATCTTGGTTTGAGCGACTGGGAGCTTGCTACTTAGAACAATGGGCTGAATATGATACTAAGGAAAGACTCCAACAAGCGTTTGAGCAAGCTCAACAGTTGTCTCCTATTGTTGCAGCTTTGAGGTGGCTACCAGTTTTATCCACAATGAATGCAATCCATCGAAACCAATATATGGAAGCAGTTCCAAATTTATTAAGGGAGTTTCTAAGCATCATCTCAGTTTGATCAGGATAAGTAAGCTGTTGTGAATCTACTTCCGATCCTGCTACTCGTAGCTGGGCATGTCAGGAGAAAACCAAGATTCGGTGTAGAAGTCAAAGCAGATCACAAGGGTGAAAGTTCCGCCGCACTTGTGCCAAATCCTGAAAAATGACCGCATGAGGCGATTATTGCTTTTGTCAAATATACGACCGGAACGTATGCAAAAACTCAAAGCGGCGGGGAATTCGGGGCAGAATCCGGGGTTTGAGTACTTGCAAGAATGCTGGAGTGACGATCCGGCTTTACAGATTGTGATCAAAAAGCTTTTGGCGAAGTATCCGCAGTGGGGGGTTGCGATCGTGGATGGTATGCTGATTGAGTGGAGTGACTTTAATTGAATGGAAACTAAATGATTTGCAAACAGGCGTACATTCATTTAATTGAATTCCCACTCGCTGGGGATATTAATTGAATGGAAACCATCAACGTTCCGCATCAAAGACAACGCTTACTTTTGGGCAGTAAAGTCATATCGTTTTAGAAAACAAACTAGCCAGTCTACTCATGGATGCACAGGCAATGAATTATCTCCAGGAAACACATACTGCTGTCTGGAATGAAAAAGACCGTACAACGCGTGACGCATTGATGCAAACCATCTATGCAGACGATATAAAAATGTATGACAAGGATTTTATCCTTACCGACATTAGCGCCGTTTCTGACTTTATCGACAAGCTATTTGCGGACGATGCTAATTTCAATTTTGTGGCAACAAAACCGATGGAAAGTACGCAAAATGGGGCTCGGCTATTCTGGGATATTCGCACCGATCCCCAGCCAAATGTCTTAACCGGCATGGATTTTTTTGTCATAGAAAATGGAAAAGTAGCCCATCTGTTTGTTTTTATGGATGCTCAATAAAGGGTTGCAGCAGCTAGCATAATTCCCAGTTGCTGGGGATATTAATTGAATAGAAACTTATGTGAGAGTTCCCGCGAATGCAAACAATACTGGGTTGCGTATGTTGATAGGGTATTGATGAATTAGGAGGAGTAGTGAATCTGTACAATCGAGAAGAGTTTGGGCTTGCTTTTTAATACCAAAATACCGTTGTCTAGAGCATTACCCTGCATCATCAGTTAACTTGATGACACCTCAACGACATTTTGGGCAAAGCTCTTATAAGCATCGCCCATTTGTTTAGCTATCGAGTCAGGAAAGACGTGAAAATCCCCAGCTTTGAGAGCTTTTATTATCCCGTCTGCCACAAGTGCAGGTGGCTGTGAAACCTCACTCATTCCTGCCGCATCGCTCATATCCGTCGCAATCGGGCCAGGGTGAACACTTAGCACAATCGTGCCCTGCTCACTCAATAGTTCTCGTAATGCCTGGGTGATTGAATAGGCCGCAGCTTTTGAGGCACAGTAAGTAGCAGAGTAGCAGAGTCGGGGAAACCCTTGAGCGAAGCAACAGAATTGATTTGGGCAAAAACACCACCTCCATTGGCTTTGAGTACCGGGGCAAACGCCCCAGCCATGTAGATCAATCCATATACATTGATCTTCATCTGAAATTCGAGAGCGGCGATCGCATCCTCAGCTAAGGGAGTTCCAGCTTGAAAGACTCCTGCATTATTGATAACTATTTGCACATCTGAGGCAGTTTGAGCAGCAGCAACAATAGATTTGGGATCACCTAAATCAACCTGAATTGGTACTACTTGATCGCCATATTGTTCAACCAATGAGGAGACACTATTGATCTGACGAACAGCCGCATAGACTTTGGTGGCTCCGTGTTCAATAAACGACTCAACTATCGCCTTGCCGATGCCGCGATTTGCGCCCGTAACCAAAATGGTTTTGTCTTTGATGTCGTAGTTCATTGGGATTTCTCCTTATGGCTTTCCATAATCTGAAAAACCTTGGACAATCGGTCTAAGTTAGGGCAAAGAAATTTAGCTGCTCTTTTGAAGAAAGACTGTGGCTTCTAGCATGGTATCATCATCCATCATGCGAATCTAACAACACCAATTTTTTAGCCGTCTTTGAAGTTTGTGCTTTTTGAGGCATTGCCCGTAAGTATTAAGGAAATTTATGAGTTTCTCAAGCAAGCGATGCTCGGTAAATGTACTTCTGCTTGCAAATCCCAAGGTATTTGCACAGGACGATAAAATCTGTATTACATCAGAAACTGTACTCAATTTGTTCAATGGAGTTGCGACAGAGTTGGATAGTCTGTGTAGCCGTGTTCACTACCACCATAGAACGTCCTGACATTACCTTCGCTTAGAGGGGCATTGAGTCGTAGCCGCTCCACTAAGTCAGGGTTAGAGATGAATGGTCGTCCGAAAACTATGGCATCAGACCGCCCGCTTCTAATTGCTTCATCACCCTGTTGTCGATCAAAACCACCCACAGCCAGCAGTGTTCCTTGGTAAATGGTACGTAGCAGATCGATAGGGTTGAAGCTCGGTGCAGTTCCTCTGGCATAACCTTGGTTATACCCAACGTGCAAGTATGCCAAACCGAACGGACTAAGTGCTTTTGCAACATAAGTGTAAGTTTCAGCAGGATTGTCATCGAATGTATCGTTGACTGTGAAGCCGGGAGCGATCTTGACTCCAATCCGCTCTGCTCCCCGGACGCTACAAAGTGCATTGACCACTTCAAGCGTAAAGCGAGTTCGATTCTCCAATGTGCCACCATAGGCATCGGTGCGTTGGTTAGAGCCACTGACTTGGAACTGGTTGGGTAGGTATCCAGTTGCTGCATGAAGTTCCACACCATCAAAACCTGCTTCAATAGAGAGTTCCGCCGCTCTGCGGAACTCCTCTACAATTTCGGGTATTTCAGATAACTCTAACGGACGGGGTATCTCGAAAGGGACTTTGCCATCCCAAATGTGAACTTCTTCGGACATCACCGGGACAGCCGAAGGTGCAACTGGTCGGGCATGGTTAGGTAATAGGGAGGAGTGTGACACCCGTCCAGCATGCATTAGTTGCACAAATATCCGACCTCCAGCAGCATGAACTGCATCTGTCACTTTTCGCCAGCCTGCAACCTGCTCCTGGTTGTGTAGCCCAGGACAGGTTGTGTAACCCCGCCCCATTGGAGAAGGATGCGTTCCTTCGGTAATGATCAGTCCTGCCGAAGCTCTTTGGGTGTAGTATTCGACCATTATCGGGGTAGGTACACAGTCAGTAGTAGCTCGAAGACGGGACATGGGAGACATGATGATGCGGTTGGTCAGGTCAAGCGAACCTAATCTAACTGGAGTGAACAGTCCTGATTTTTCTGGCATTGGTATTTTCCTTTTCTAGAACCAGTGCAATAAATACCTGCGGCGGTAAACTATGCCCCATCGACAACCTCAAAATACTGCTCTACAGATAATTTCAAGATAACTGAATTCGGAACGCTGACAAACAGTTCTTAATTATTAATGGGTTCTATATCCTCGTGCGGTATTATTTTTTCTTATGCGTTGCTACAAGCCCAGGATTTGGCTAGTCCATGAAACAGATCAGTAAGCAGCCGATGGAATGCCGTAGCCCAACTTGGAAGTTGCGGCATTCCATCGTTCAATAGCAATTCTTCTTGACTTTGCTGATAATAGTTCTAGAGCTAATTATTTAAGAGGTCTGATTGTGGTCTTTGCTCAAACCAGTCCCCCAGATATAATAACAACTCGCCTCACGTTAGACGAGTATCGGGCTATGGAAGAAACAAACCCCGAACGCCATGAATACCGTAACGGAGAGATTATTACTATGTCGGGAGGGTCGGAATCTCACAGTGCGATCGCTAGCAACTTCTTAATAACTCTAGGGTTTTTGCTTAGAGACACCAATTTTCGTTTGTATAACAGCGACTTGCGAGTTTGGATTCCTGAATATCAGTGTGGGACTTATACCGATTTGATGGTTGTTAATGGCGAACCAGAGTTCAATGGCAATCGCAATGATGAAATTCTCAATCCAATGCTTATTGTTGAAGTTTTATCACCTTCTACTGAAGCTTATGATCGAGGGGACAAGTTCAGAAAATATCGCTCGATTGCCAGCTTTTGTGAATATCTGCTTGTGAGCCAAACTGAACCTTATATTGAACAGTATCATAACTTGGATCGGAACAGTAACGATCGCTGGCTATGGCAAGTTCACTCTAACCTTGAGCGGACGATTATGCTGCACAGTTTCAACGTAGAAATTCCCCTGACTGAAATCTATCGTCGGATTAATTTTTAAGGGTTGCGAAAGCTTCTAGAAATTGCGCTCACCGAGACGGGCGGAAAAGGGATATATTTTTTCCAAGTGAGCCTATTATGATGCTCATATAACATTAGAGGCAAGTGATACCTCCGGTAAGCTTCTCGAAGAAACGCTGCGCGAACGCTAACGCAGAACGAAAGAATGAGCATTAAAAGCTCGTATCGGCAAGATTATAAATATAAGGAAAGTAACAATGGAAACATTAAAGAATTATCAGTTGATACTGAAAACGGGTAAAACTACGACAGAAAAAGCTTTAGAATTATTTGACACCCTTGAACCCGTAGATTTAGGCTTTATGTATGGTCGTTGGCAAGGATCTGGACTGCATACAAACCATCCAATGGACGGTTTATTGGAAATTTCTAATTGGTATGGTAAGGAATTTATAGATTCTGAAAATGTTCATCCATTATTATTTTTAGATGGTCATGGAAAAATTTTCCAGGTTGCGCCTAACCCCACTTTAATGAACTGGGTTTTAAAATTGCCGATCCCTAAAAATAATTCTCTCAAACCATTGCTGATTTCAATTAATTCTTTACTTAAGACCGATAAAAGTCAAGCCAGACTGCGGATAATGGAGTATAGAGGAAAAGTGACTGCTACAATGATTTATGATTATTTGCCCATTAATGATTCTTTTAGAAAAGTAGATGAAAATACTGTGTTAGGAATTATGGATTATAAAAACATACCTCAACCTTTCTTTTTTATTCTCAAGCGATGCCTTTAGCTTTTTAAATCGGCTCTATTACGCTAAAGCGATAGCATTAAAGATTTAGTGGTGCAACAATTCAGTGGGGGATTCTGACCCGCCACTGAAAGATTGCTGACGGATGTATTCAGAATAGCTGAATTCTTCTTCAATATAAACTTTGTCCTTTGAATGTTATTAGTGAAATTCATTACCAAAAGAAGCACTCCCAAGAAAGCTAGAAAAAGTAAACAGCATCCAACCGAAACAAATATGTTTTTGGGTTCGCCAATCGTATCTGTCTTCTACTGTAGGGATTGTTTTAGCTTCAACAATTTCTAATCCCCAGTAGCCTAATGCACTGATGCCAAACAACATAGCGCTGACGATGGACAATTTAGCGATGACTTTGAGAATGTAATTGCTTAAAGTAGGCGGTGTTTGAAAGGATTGTCTGTGACGGTGGTGGATAGTGAGTTCACTTGGAGCTACAACCAAAACACGTCTTGGTCTTTGTTGAGTGAGTTGAGAGACAACTTGTTTATTATCAGTCATGGGTCGAACCAAAGCTTGCTGGTTGTAGCTAGATTATTTTCAGTAATTATATTGTAAACTTTCGTCAGATCAAGGTGGTTAAATTTACATAAAGTTTCCACATTCAGAAAAGATATTCTAATGGTTAAGCAATGTCATACGAAAAAACCCAGAGGACAAACAAGCAATTAAGCTGAAAGTCAGTTAGAAATATCCCCCAGTGTGGTATAGGCTGGGGGATACACTTAATCAATCCGCATTGTTGTAGTAAATCGGCTGCAATACTTTCCGACAAGCTAATTTATAAATGTCGCCAGAAGTTCTTACTGATAGTCTTAAGACTGACTACCTTGGGTTCTGTTGCGGCTTCAGGAGCATGACCAACAGCCACCGCAGCAGCAATTGGTGCGGGTGTCGTTAACAGGGAATTGAGTAATTCTTGCTGATAGTCAATATCTGCTACTGTGCGGTAAACTTTGTGATAATTTATCTGCATCCCCAAAGGTGTTGGGACAATTTTCAGATATTCATTAAGAGCAGATATGTAGGTATCACCAAAATTCTGGAGAGCAACAGCCGGACGGATAATATTCAACAATTGAATAGCTCGTCTAATGTCTACAACACTGCGGCTAGCATCAATCTCTGGCTGACTTTCGCGGTAGCCTTTACCTTTTTTTTCTGCTACGAGATTATGAAATTTAGTAATGGCTCTTTGATAATTACCTAATGTGTGAACTTTGGTTTGCGCTTGATAACCAACTCGCCCCCACTGGACTGTCAAATTCCCATCTTCGACAATGGCCGCCCAGAATTTATTGCTGTTTCGGATAGCATCAACAAAGACTAAATAGATTTCCATGTTTTTAACCCAGTCAACTCGCTAACTTCTGGGCATTGCCCCATCTGATACCAATTCGCAATTGGTAGAGTCGATGGGCGGTATTACCCGCCGCACCTCTCTGTTCAATCTGGGCGTGCCACTTTCGTTGCACCCAGCTTTCGATATTCTTAGCTTGCGCTTTTGCTCATGTGGATGTAATCGTGACAGGACTCATGTACAACAGTTAGATTTTTTGGTTTCCAATTGTTGTGCTGCCCATCTATATGATGTAGGTGTACTCGTTCTTCAGTTGTAAACTTTAACCCACAGTGTCCACATGAATGGTTTTGCCTTTTTAAGGCTTTAGAGGTTTCACCGTTGTAGAGCTTACTGTTACGTTCACTCCAATACATTAAGTCGTCGTCGTAGGGTGATTTATTTCCTTTGACATTGACATGACTGTTTTCGGAGTAGGAAACTTTTGGGAATGCTTTATCTAGCAATTTTTTGCTAGTATGGCGGTTCTGCTTAGTCTCCTTGTTAAATATCTTGTAAGTTCTTTTCTGGATGTGGCAAAGACTAAATCTTGAGCCGTCCATCTTACAGAACTTATGATAATTTCTCCATCCTCTAACAATTGGTGCTAACTTTTCAGTTTTCACGAAAGAACCATAATTCGAGCAGTTAACGATGGCTTTTATCTTCTGACGGAACTTTTGATAGTTATCCACTGAGGGAGTACATCTAAATTTTCCGTTACTTTGCACTTTAAAATGCCAGCCAAGGAAATCAAAACCATCTGTCGAAGCGGTTATCTTCGTCTTTTTCTCGCTGACTTTTAGTCCTCTTGCTGCTAAAAACTGACTGATTTTTTCAAGTATTTTTGTTGCATCGTCTTGAGGTTTAAGGATGATTACCATATCGTCGGCGTACCGCACTGACTGGTGAATGTCCTCTATCCCATTGAGGGCAATATTAGCTAATAGCGGACTGACCACACCACCTTGACAAGTACCTTGTTCTGGAAATTCCGGGTTTATTCCTGCTTTTAAGCAGCGAAAGATGCCTGACTTTATGCCTGATGGGGCTATAAGGTTGTCCATTATTGTGGTGTGAGAAATTCGGTCGAAGCACTGCTCTATGTCGAGTTCTATGACTCGTTTATTGATTCCGTTTTGTCTGGAGTTAAGATTTAGAAACAGGATTTTCTGAGCATCATGCGCCGAGCGCCCTGTTCTAAAGCCGTAGCTCCTTTTATGGAATAATGCTTCGTGTGCGGGTTCTAAAGCATATTTGGCGAGGCATTGCCAGCACCTATCTGCGATAGTTGGAATCTTCAGTAATCGAGTAGTTTTTCCATCTTTTTTAAGGATTGGAATTGGGCGTAACTTTTGGTGAAACCAGTTGTTACTTTTTGCTTTTAACAGTTCTAGAAGTGCAAAACGTTCCTGAAAAGTTAAAGATGCTTTACCATCGATTCCTGCTGTTTTCTTCCCGGCATTTTAAAGTGCAAAGTAACGGAAAATTTAGATGTACTCCCTCAGTGGATAACTATCAAAAGTTCCGTCAGAAGATAAAAGCCATCGTTAACTGCTCGAATTATGGTTCTTTCGTGAAAACTGAAAAGTTAGCACCAATTGTTAGAGGATGGAGAAATTATCATAAGTTCTGTAAGATGGACGGCTCAAGATTTAGTCTTTGCCACATCCAGAAAAGAACTTACAAGATATTTAACAAGGAGACTAAGCAGAACCGCCATACTAGCAAAAAATTGCTAGATAAAGCATTCCCAAAAGTTTCCTACTCCGAAAACAGTCATGTCAATGTCAAAGGAAATAAATCACCCTACGACGACGACTTAATGTATTGGAGTGAACGTAACAGTAAGCTCTACAACGGTGAAACCTCTAAAGCCTTAAAAAGGCAAAACCATTCATGTGGACACTGTGGGTTAAAGTTTACAACTGAAGAACGAGTACACCTACATCATATAGATGGGCAGCACAACAATTGGAAACCAAAAAATCTAACTGTTGTACATGAGTCCTGTCACGATTACATCCACATGAGCAAAAGCGCAAGCTAAGAATATCGAAAGCTGGGTGCAACGAAAGTGGCACGCCCAGATTGAACAGAGAGGTGCGGCGGGTAATACCGCCCATCGACTCTACCAATTGGTTTGACCCCCTGGGCAGACCAAATTGGAAATCAGATTACGCAAGTACGGTTCTCTCATGAAGACCGAAGCTTTGAACCCGGTATTCGTGAGGTGGCTTTTGGGATTCCCGTTGGAGTAGCCAAGGGAATCAAGGGCAATTATGATGCCCGTCGTGCTTATGGTTTAAGTTGTTCTCCACGGCAAGCTGTGATCGCTTGGAAACGGATTGATTATTTGTGGAGTCTATTGTTCAGTCAGGAGGCATAAGCATGATTAACCTTGTCCAAAATCTAGAAACTTGTTGGTATCTTTCACCTCCTTGGGGTAAAGAGATTCCCCCCTTAGAAGTTTCCCTGTTGGAGAAAGTCTACGTCACTACCACCAAATCTTTCGGTTACTGTTGCGATGTGGAGTGGTCAGCTAAAGGCTGGAGTTATGAGATTGTCTCCGGCAAGGATAATCTAACTGTTTTAGGACGTGAACTTATTGGCACAGGCAACTTACAACTGAACACTAAAGAAAAACCTGTGTTCCGGCTCGGTGAGTTGGTCGAGTTTCGGTTTCATGGCGATGGGCCACCAGCAAGGATTGTCCAGGGCATTCAACTGATTTGCGATTGCTGGTTCTACAGCATCGAATGGCTTTCACCAGGGCTATCTGAAAAAGGTGACAAGGTTTTTACCTCTAGGGATTCCATCGCACGGGTGACTGACTATGACTTGGAGCGGGTGCGATGACAATCTATACCTCATGTTACCGTGCCAAAATCCTCTTCGTGGGCATTCATTACGCTTGGACAGTAGGTAATTTACTTTTGTACAAAGCTATTACTGTAGAAACTGATAATTATGATAGTTCTGGTACTGAATCCTTAGAACGAATCACTGATTATAATCAAGCCATCAAGATTAATCCTAACGATGCCCTAGCCTACAGCAGACGGAAACCTTGGGAAACAATAATATCCTCTACGCTTGTTGCGTCTATTTATATAGCTCAACTTATATAGCTCAACCCTTGATCTTCGAGAAAATATCACCAAATCGACAGAACCATCTGCTTTAGCTGGCAAGATATAATCGTAATGAAAATTAACATTGTTAAATATATCTTCAATTATGTTTCCTAACCTTGTGGAAGATACCAA
Organism: Nostoc sp. ATCC 53789; assembly: GCF_009873495.1. GTDB lineage: Bacteria > Cyanobacteriota > Cyanobacteriia > Cyanobacteriales > Nostocaceae > Nostoc > Nostoc muscorum_A. The sequence goes on from NZ_CP046705.1 coordinate 25,484, forward strand.
AGAATACTGGTGCAAGTTAAATGAGTTAGAAGTTGCTTACCAAAAAGGTGAAGTCTCTATTGAAGAGGTAGATGGGAGGGTTAAATTGCTGATGACTGAATTAGGTAAAAGTCGCCAGGCAGCATTAAACTACGTTTTGAATAGCTTTTACCATTTTTTGAATGAGCAAGGAGAAGCAATTGTTGGTATAGCAATTTTAGGAGTCATTAGCTACGCTTGGGTGGTTCTCAGCTAAGTAGGCGGCTAGAATAAAATGTAAGGTAAAAGAGATTTGCTCTTTGTAGAGGGGCAATATTGCTAATGACTGCACCCATAAAGATAAATTGGCAATGTTCTAGAACGGTTGCTATGTCCTTAAACTAGTAAACCAAACTCATAGCGGTTGATGAATGAACCTATAACTATGCCGTGCATCTCCTCTGTTTTAGAAAAGCAAATTGTCTTCCGAGCTAGCTGTTTGATTCTTGTTTGTTTACTGTTCACTGATTTAATCACTCCCAAGTAATATCTGCATTTTGGAATAGTGGCAGTTGAATAACTTGGGTTTGTTTGGCGTTATCCAGGTTAGACAAAGAAATTCCCAACAACCTAATACTGCGGTTTTCCAGTTCAATCGACTCAAACAGCGCTTTGGCTATCTCGAAAATCGTAGAGAGTTCACTGATGGAAGCAAGCATTGTTTTACTGCGGGTTAACTGCTGATAGTCAGAGAACTTGACTTTTAACGTTAATGTGCGGCCTCGTGTTTTATGCTTCTCTAACCTTTGCTCCACTATCTGGGCAATCTGTTCAAGTTCTTGCAACATCTGACCGACATCGCTTAAGTCCTGTGCAAACGAGGTTTCTGCACCAACGGACTTGCGAACCCGATTTGCTTCAACTGGGCGGTCATCTTCTGCTCTGGCAATCTTATAGTAATACTGACCAGCTTTACCAAAATGATGTGTTAGCTCAGTCAGCGATCGCTCCTTTAAGTCTGCGCCAGTGTGAATGCCGAGTGAGTGCATTTTCGCTGCCGTAACTTCTCCAATGCCGTGGAATTTTTCAATCGGCAGCTGCTCTACAAAGGCGATCGCATCCTCCGGTAAAATAACCGTCAGTCCATTCGGCTTATTCTGCCCTGATGCCATTTTTGCTAGGAACTTGTTAATTGACACGCCTGCGGTTGCCGTCAATTGGGTTTCTTGGAAAATCGCAGTTTTGATATGTCTTGCAATAAATTTTAAGCTTTTGGTTATAAATTTTAGTTACTGTTAGAAAATAAAGGTTTAAAGCTAGATTAAATTAAAGTTTCAGAATCTTGCTTCGATTATTACTTTCCGGGAGCGGCATAAGAAGGCTATTCATTCTCTCATATTTTCCTTTGACGAAGGTATTACAATGATGAGAAAGACTGTTGAATCAAACGACTGATAAACCCACTTGCCATACTGCCTAATTCAAAAAACTTTAAGTATGTAGGAAGCTCAATAATAGGAACTTTATAATTTGGTTGTTGCCAATATTTCACACCTTCAGCGTCAACCCATGATGAGTGAAGTGGAAAGCCAGGACGTAAACCATATTCACCAGGAGATGGGCCTAACTTACATATTGGCCCAAGGTTCAGAGGACAAGATGCATCCCAAATCCATATTTCCATGTGTGGCTGATGAGGACTCCAAACTTGACCCACCAGCCATCCTTCATAAACATTTGTTGAATGTTGGTGCGGAACGAAGATTGGTGCAGCCATAAAATAACCAGGTTCAAAAATATATGCACTTTCTAAACGTAAATCTCGATCCAGTCGAAAAAGGCGAACTGTATTATTTGAGTTTTGGATTTGTTGTAGATATTTATCTTCGGGTATCAGGCGTTGCGGTAGATTATTTGTTTCAGAACAACGTTTATTTCTGAAAATATCGAAGACTCGCTCACTCATGATCTGCGGAATCCACCCTCCACTAACCCAGTAAGTTGCATCCCAGTGTTCAACTGCACTTAATAGGTCATAGTTGGTTGGACGAGAACGATAAGGTAGTATCTGCATTGGGGGTAATAAATTTAGCCCATAGGGAAAATGCTCAAAATCATCTGGCTCTGGAAAAGCTGTTGTCTTTATCTGACCAGTAGTCATATCAATGAGATGTTTGCGTACCTGATTGAGGTCAGTTGCACCAGAGAATAGACCAACTAAATCCTCTAACACAACAGTATTATCTATAAGTACATCCCCAGTTTCCAGATGTTGGGCAGGATCGGCTCCAACATTATGCTGACAAAAAATTGTGATCAAATTGCCAGCATCATCGTAATCAGCAATAGCATGAGTTAACTCCCAAGGAATATCAATCATCCGTTGTACATTAACTTGTTGGCTACCAGATGCAAGCGCTTGCCGAATATCCTCTTTATTAAGAATATATAGCTGGCAGTGGGGAGAAGGTATGGCATCTGCTAGAGGAGTAGAGATTTTTTCGTAAAGATATTTAATTAATTGTGGGATTCTTCCCTGAAATATTTGACATAACCAGACAAACAGCAACTGTATTACAGGTTTTATGAGAGAACCAGCACTTAATACTAAACAAGAATTGAAAATTAACACATAGTTCCGTGTAACACACATTTGATGTGCTGAAGCCTGCTCTAAAATCACAGGTTTGCTATCTAAAATTACTTTGAGGGGAGTGCTTAGGCCGGAAGAAGTACCATCCCAAGTCATCAAGTATAAGTCGGCTGTAATTGGCTGATTAGTCCGAAAAAAAGAAGCAATTCTCGGTACAAGGTGAGTGAAAAACAGGAGCGGTTTTTCTGAAGAAAATTCTGGGTCATAAGCAGGATGCCCTGTGGTCATGATCATAGGACTGAAAGAGCTACCAACTGCTGCGTGATAATTTTGGTTGCGACCAATGGGGTTCAGATAATCCAGGTTCGTAGGGCTAATCTCTCCTGGACGACCAGCATCATAAGAAAGTAATAATCTCACTCCTTGTTTACCATCATGGGATGAGTTAGGAAAAATTGGTGTGGCAGTGGTATTACTTAGATCAGAAGTTCCAAACCAACTGAACTCAGCAAAATGCGATCGCACAAATGCACTTGGGGCAAGTTTACGTAAATGCGAAGCTGCATTGCCAATAGTATGAGTGCCAACATCAAAGTATAAAGTTCCATCCTTACCGTACAAAGGTTGAAAATTAATCTTTAACAATCTCCCAGGCGCACTGAGCATATGAGGATTAGCATTAATTTGTTCCTTTTGTGTAACTGATTCATAAGAGAATACAGTTGTAAATGTATACCCTGATAACTCATCAGGGTAACTTCCTTCAATTAAAGCGTAACGACTTGAGCGATCTGTTAATTCGGCATGATAGAGATGACGTAATCCGCTTAAAGTTTGGATACTAAAATCTGCAAGTGGTATTGACATTGATATTATCCTTAAATTAATCAAATAGCTTGGTAATTAAGTTATCTAAATTATGGATCTTGACACATGTATTCTTCTTCGGTAAAAAACTAAAAAAACGATATCTCTTGTTTTAACAAAGTTTTTTCTGGGACATAGCTGTGTCGAGGAAAGCGAGGGTTTATGCTGGAGCTTAGATATATTCTTTTACAGAATATATTGCAATTTTTTTCTGCGAGTGAGTCAATAATTAGCTGTAGCAAAATTTCGATTGTTGCCAGCTATAGTTAAATGATCCACTATTGGGTGCAGTTGATAATCTGGCTTCTACTGTGCAATATAAAACTGCCCCAGACAAAACTTGAGCAGTTTTTGATAAAAGTAAATTTTTTATCTCCTGTCTCATCGATAATTAGAATGATTGGTCTACCTTTTAGAACTTGTAAAATTAGCTCTAATCGCAAAGCTCTTAACTTCTCTACATCCCACGGTGATGTAGTTAAAAAATGATGCAAACCAAGAGTGATTATCCAATCCTACAATTTTTGCTATTTCTGGTAGAGTTTTTCGTTTTAGTTCAGAAATACACCCTACATGAAGGTACTTAAAAGCCTCGAAGCTCCTAACATCTGAAAACAGGCTTTTATACCATTGGCAATATTCGTCCACGAATTTTACTGTTGGTGCGGCTGGACGAGGCTGTACCATACTCTGTGTCTTAGTTAAGCGCGTTTGTACTCTATTATACTACCGCCAGAATGACAAAACAGGGTTAAATAACGAAATAGCGTTTTCTTGCTTTCTTGATTTAAGTCGGGGAACCCGTCCAAAGCAGTGGCTCCCCTACGTATGTTTCAAAAATCAAATAGTAGCTCTATATATTATGGAAGTTCTACAGTGACGATGAAGTTGTTACCCTGGCTGGTAATCTTAGTAACCTTCCCATTTTTGAGGAGACTGCTGATACCGGGAGAATTTTTCACAGCAGTTGCTACTGCTTGTTTCATTTTAGTGTTATTAAAAGATTTGCTTACCTGATTTTGGATTGTTGGTGTCAGCTCTTTTTTGACCTTGCCTTCGATCCAGCCGCAGATGCCCTTAAATGCTTGACACACCTTGTTTGCGATCTTAAGGTCAGTTTTGAAGGTAGCAATTGCAGAGTCATAGGAAATCGAGCCATTGTAGGCGATGGGAATAAGCGAAACGGAAAGGGTTGAGTTGTCGAGGTGAATGTCGCGTTCCATTTCGAGGGAACATTCACCCCATTTACCAGCTAGTCTGCGGATACACTTTGCTTTGATCTCTTCGCCTTGACTCTCAAAATTTGCGTCCACATTGATGCGATTATCGTTCACAGTGGTTTGGATAGAGCTTGTGTTCATGTCGTTGACATAGTAATTGAGGTGTCGAATATTGTTGATTTTGTACTTGAATTCATCAATTGCAATTTTCACCTTAGATCCAGTGGGCAATAGAATATAGCTGCTATTTTTATACCAGCTTGTTCCGTTTTTTGGCCCGAAGTTGTGGAGATGGACTTTGGTCGAGCTGAACGCTCCATTAAAAGCTGTGGCCACAGCTGCCTTAGGGACGGGTATGTTTATGGTTGCTGCCTGTGTTACTGAAGGAAGTAGAGGTATTTGGGCAAACATCATGGCAGCGCTGGCAGCAGTAAACAAAGTCTTGTGAGTAATTTCAGAGAATGTTTTAAGAAAATGCAAGTTATTACGAGTTTCGGATTTCATGAGAGTATTCCTCTAAGTAAGTTTCTTATATTTAGAAAACTTGTATCTTTCAGTAGGTGCTGGTGGGATAATCACCAGAAAAAGGTCTAACAGGTAGGTAAATGTTCCTGGTTTTCTCTACCTGTGAATATATACGTTGGTAAGAATGAGAATATGCAGTGTAAAAAATTAGGGCAATGAAGGAAACGAGACTCAGAAACTCTAACCATTAATTTTTTAGCAAGGCTTGTCATGAGCTAAGGAATAGCAAGGGAATTGAGAGGCAATGTGGCGCAAGCCTCGAAAAGTACAAGACTCTATCTATTTACCTCAGCTTGGGCGAACACGCGTGACTTAGTAGAAATAATCCGCAGCAACATCACGATTGACTGGACTGTGAAAGAGAGTGGCAAAGCTAATCTGCGTAGGTTAGTTAAACAAAATTGGTAGGAGAGCGCAAATTTTGGGTATGTATCACTACAAAAACTGTAGTTTTTATTAATTTTATTTACAAGTTTTATATGTTGAACGATGAATATTTTTCGCCATAAATTCTCTGAAACTTTTACATAAAATGGATTACAGTCCAAAGTATTAGCCTCTTACCACAGAGTATTTATTAAACTCTTGGGTAAGCGAAAAGCATTTTATCTGGGGACTGAGGGGAAGGAACCTCAGGAGGAGACGGCTCCTCAGTAAAATAGGCTACTCTACACACAACTTTCACGTCGCGCATCTCGGCTCGATACCTACAATATCCTGCAATTGGGCGGCTGTGAGGAAGGTATATTCCAAGTAGTGAGCTTATTTATAAAGGCAATTTAATAACTGTTGACGGTGTAATGCTGAATGCTACTCTCAAAAATAGAGCATCGAAAATAGTTCAAGCTTATAAATTGAGCTTTTTGCTCAATTTAATTAGTATTATTAAAACGGGGTTGGCAACAATTAATCAGTGGTTGATTAGCTATTTCTCCTAAGCCAACTGAATAAAGCAAAGTTTTCCACTCTGCTAGTAAAATCCCATTTTGGGGATTGGTATGGCGTAATTGTGCCAAGCTCACGATAGCATCGTACCAAATACCATTTGCTGCATAAAGCGTCGCTTTTTGCTGGGGTGTTGCTTGTTTAAGTTGTTCTGTTAATGTTGTATTTTGGTTAACTCTTTGTACCCAACCATCTGCATAATCCAGTTTCGTAGGTTGTTTATGGTCGCATTGAACCCTTACCTTAAAAAACCAGTGATACATTTTTCCCACCTGCAATGAGCTTTTATTTGGCGGAAAATGAACGCTAATAATTCCTGGTGATTCTGGTGGGATCAGATAAGTTCGGTATAAAGTTTGGCTTTTGTTATTGGTTCGCTCTTGCAAAACAAACTCTATGTTGGCTATAGATGAGGCTTTGTAGGGAACAAAAAAGAAGAAGTAAGGATGTTCAGCGTTTGTTAAACCCCAAACTTGAGTTATGGGAACGACTACTTGCTTACTCTGGTTAAGAGTTTGTTGATAGGTAGGTACTAAGGCTGTTACCGTTTTATTGGCTGCATCGCATCCACGGCTTGCAGCCCCACCTCTAGAACCGGCTGCACTTCGGTCTGGTGGTGGCGGCGGTGGGATAAATTTGACTGAGGACAGATGATTATTAACTGGTAACGCCTGGAGTTGTAGAGTGTAGGGTATATTAATAATGGTAAATGCTATTCCTAAAGCTATGGTTAATTGAAAGTTTTTCATAATTTGTTCTCAACCAAAAAGATATTTTTATGATTCTTTGCTAGGCTTTATGAAAGCTACTAAGATAACAGCACTATTTCCTAAAGCGATCGCCGCAGGTATGAAGGGAAGCCAATAACTATATAGTATTAATAATATCAGGCAAAAACCGTATAAACTCAGGAATGCTACCCCTATTGCCAAGGCTAAAGCAGTGGCTGATCGCAGATAAGCTGCAAGCAAACCCCCTGTGATAGCCCAACCCCAAACCCAAATCACTTCACCCCATACATTCCAAGTCGATAAAAGAGTCCGCCCATCTAGAGCCGCACTCAATAACTGACTTACCATTTGTGCTTGTAAAAAAACTCCTGCTATTTCCTGTGATTTACCTTGAGAAGAAGCGTATGGAGTCAATGAATAATCACGAAAACTTTCAGCTGTTGTACCAATTAAAATTATCCGGTCTTTGACTGCATCGGCTTTTAGTTTGCCAGCCAGCGCTTGTTGTAGGGTAATGCGGGGTGCGATCGCTTCTAAGTTAGAAAAAGAACGATAATTGAGTAAAATTTGGTGTCCCAACGCATCAATACCTTGGTAGCCTCCGGTATGAGCCTCAATTGGCTTTAAGGTAAGCTTACCTAGTTGCCATACACCATCAGGGCTAAATTGTAACTTAATTCCTTTTGGATATAAATAACGTAATGTCAACTGCACATTTAAGGCATAAGGTGCAGTACAGGGAGATGAGGGAGGGGGAGTTAACGCCAACAGATGCCGCCGCACCACATTATCAGCATCGATGACGATATCACTAAAGCCGAGAGCGTTGGGAGAAATTTCTGGTGGTGGTTTGATGCCTGGTTTGCTAGTTTGGGGGTTACTAACTTGACATACTGCCACAAAGCGATCGCTTTTTCTCATCCGTTCTGCCAACTTTGGATAAGCTGGCTGTACAGCATAATCCCGGTATATATCCAAACCAATCACCCGTGGTTGATATGCTTCCAATTTTGCTAACAACTTATCTAAAGCCTCATCTGATAAAGACCCTTGTCGATTGGGAGATTGGGCTTGTACATCTTCTTCGGTAACTGTAATTACCAGTATGCGAGAATCTGGTTTTTCCTGGGGGCGCAGACGCAGCAGATGGTCAAATGCCATTAACTCCCATGATTGCAGTAAACCAAAATACCGTACTCCCATTAATAATGGTGTGATGACTATGCTGGCAAGCATGACCGCAGACAAAGCTTGTCGTAGGTTGATACCTCCCCTCGTTGGGGCTTTCAGTACGGGTATTATTTGCTGACTATTCTGGTTGACCTGCAATTCTCGCCACAGTAAAGGCATCGTTGCTGGATTTTGATAAATTACAGGCAACCAAGTAGCACAGGGAAATTGAGTTTCTAGTCCTTGCAACCGTTCTCGGGCTTCTCTGACTGCTATGTATAAAGATTTACCACAAGCAAAAGCTTCTAAAAAATACTTCAAAAATTCTTGCGCCACCCTATCAGGAACTGGTTCTCGCATGACGATGATTTGGGGTATATGCAAATCTGCGAACTCCCGCGCCAAACCCAAACCATCGCAGGAATTAAAAATTGCTAAATGTAACCCTCGTTCTACTGCTTTTCGCAAACCATACTTCAATTGATTAATTGTCAAACTTTCTGTTTGATTAATATAAATTTTCCCTTCATTACCGCTTCCATCAGTAGCACTATGTCCGGCGAAAAATAAAATCTGCCAGTCTTGCTCCCATAGCTGGTCAGTGAGGTCTTTACTTGATGGCTCGACTAGGAATGTAGCATTGGCGTGAGGTAATTCTTTTAAAAGCTGACTATCTGTCTGGATATCAATTCCTTGACTGTTACCCAAAATTGCTAAAACTTTCACCTGCAATTGAGGGGGTGAGTTGCGGCTAACTTGTTCATAACTAGGCGCACTCAGAGCAATTTCGGCTTTGGGATAACGTTCTAATAAATCCCATAAATGCCAAGGGAGTTTTTGCAATCTTAGGTCATTGGTTTGGAGTAGTACGCGGATATGGTCTTCTGGTAGCAGTTTTTCCAGCCATTTTTCGCGGATAGGGCGAAAAGTAGTGGATGATAGCCAGCTATTTAAGTGAAATCTCAAATTATCCGCCGCTTTTTCGCAATCTTCTAAAGAAAGAGTTTGTGTTGATTGCTTAGGAATACCGATGGGGCGACCAGAAAATTTTAGTTTACAGTAAATAGACTGCCATTGATGGTAGCAAAGGGGAATTTCTGGGGCTGGCGGTAGTTCGCCACTAATCTCTACAATTGGTCGGACATTTTCATCCCCAATTTGTAATGTTACAGGAAATCCCACTTCAAAACTTCCCGTACCTAACTTTAAAACTACTAACTTCCCCAATGTCAGTACTCCAGATATGGCGACGTAACTTACTTTAGTACAAGATATTATGCTACTAGATACGACTGTTGTCAGGGTATATGCATTTAATGAGCCATCAACTCGCTTCTAACCACGACTGCAAATCAGCCACCTGGTAAAATCTAACAGTGCAATTTTAGTTATTTGATACCTACTGAATCAAATCGGTAAGTATAAGTAAGCATTTGTCGGCGGATTGGTCAATAGTTCAAATAAAAGGGTGGGAGATTGTTGAAATAGTTTGTAAAAAATCGAGTTTTACCGCATGAAAAATTCTTACATCACTTAACCGAGCAAACACCACTAGAAACAGACAAACCACGAGGCGTAATATTCGGGACTTGAGCTACTAGAGATACAGTACCGTTTTTATCGACAATCCAGCCTTGTGCCTCGACTATTTCCGGTATGGGAGATTGAAGACTTTCGTTGCTCATATTACTGTTTTGATGCTCACTTATCGTATCTAATGTTATCCATCTTGCTGTTGATACTTCACCCTGAAATGCTTCCATTGGACTGCGGGCAATTCCTCCCCTTCCTGTGACGGTAAAAGAACTACGTCTAGCAGGATTTCCGGGGTTACAACTAGAGACAATTTGTTGTGACGCATCCGTGAAATTGTTAGGTAACTCTACCAAGCCACGACTGGGGTCTACATCTAGCGTATTAATTATGACTGTACCTGTTAAACCAAAACGGGAACTAGCGTCAATATCGTTGGTGTTATTTGGTGGCGTTGATGAGCGTTTTTCTAGACCAAAAATACTCTGGGCATTAATGTTAATATTGCCACCTTCCCCTTGAAAAGCATTAGCGACAATATCATTATTTTGATTGACCGTGGCGACGATAAAACCATCCGGTGCATCAATGGCGATGTTACCACCATTGGCATTATTAAAAGCTTGAGCAGAAATGAGACTTTGATTTTGCAACACCAACAGTTTTAAATCTTCCAGTCTGATATTTGCACCTGCACCTGCATTAGTTTCTGCTGTGAGTTTACCTTGGTTGAGCCGAATGGTGTTCGCCCTAGCTGTTAAGTTACCTGCTTCACCAGTCCCTATGGCACTAACAGTAACTTCCCCTCCATCACGGACATTAAAAATAGGTGTATTGATAACTAAATTTCCGGCTTTACCACTGCCTTGGGCTTGAGAGAATAAGGTACTGGGAATAGTCTCGCCGCCAATGGTTCCTGTTCCCATCACATCTACAGATTCAGTCGCATTGACAGTCAAAGTTCCAGCATTACCTTCAGCGAAAGAACCTGATTTAACTTCTCCACCATCACGAATGATTAATCGTCCAACATTAATAGCCGATGTATTTTCTTGACCAGAACCAAAGTTATTGGCTGAAATTCTTGCCCCCTGTTCAACAATTAATGTTTCAGTTGTGACGCTTAAACTGCCTACATTGCCCATTGCCCCAGGTTGAGCAGAAACAAAAATTCCACTGCGTTTATTATCTAAAGTAGCAGCTGTTGCAGAAGGAGAATATCCGCTGAGAAGAATTGAATCAGTTGCAGTGATATTTAAATCACCACCATTACCAGCTTTTCGCGCTGCTGTAACAATTTGCGCTCCGTCTCTAACAGTAAGTATTTTTGTCTCAATAGTTAAAGTACCAGCATCTCCTGGGTTTTCTAGACGGTCAGTTCCTACTTGAGCAAAAATTCCGCTCCGAATTCCATCTCTATTTTCACTAATATCTATCGTATCTGTGGCTTTAACAAAAATATTACCTGCTTGACCAATCCCAAAAGTTGAACTGTCTATTCTTGCCCCATCTTCGATAAATAAACTCTTAGTTTCTATGAATAAATCACCACTTTTGCCTCTCACACTGTTACAGTCTGATATAACACATACTTGAGAACCGATAAAAGTGGGAGAATTATCATCTGCTGTGCCTACCATTTGTATAGATTCAGTCGCTTTGATCACAATATCACCAGCTTTTCCCTGACTTTCAGTAAATGTTGCTATATTGGAACCGCCACTTAATGCTAAAGATTTAGTTGCATTGACAATGAGATTTTTGCCTGTTTCTGAACCGAAAGTAAAGGAAATAATCAGTGAATTATCTGCAATATTAATATTTTTGCCCTGTACTTGAATAGCACCACCACCATCACCACTGGTATTGATAATTGCTCCTTGCGAAAACTGAATATCACCAAAGCTTTGAGAAGATAAATATTCTAAACTGTAACCTTGTGCTATTTCTTTGAAGCTAACAAAACTGTTAGCCCCAACGCTACCTAACTCTATTCTGCCGTCAATAGCTGTTAAGCTACCTCCAGGAAAAAAAATATCACCACCTACTAAGGCTAATGTTTTGCCATTAGGAACTTTTAATCCAATAGGCAAACCAAGGGTGTAAGGATCTTCATCAAAATTTGCTTGTGCTTGGTTAACAATATCTCCTGGAATAGCACCAAATTGAAGACCAATTGGCACACTTATTGTTAATAATGGTGTTACCCCAGAATCAACAGCACTAAATTCTGTGTGATCAAAAAACTTCAAGCTATTTGCTGTAGTAGCAATAAAGGAACCACCAATGTCCAGACTAGCATTTTGTCCAAAAGTAATACCTGTAGGATTAATAATAAATAAATTAGCAGCACCGTTGGCTTTAATAATCCCATCTATATTTGAGGGTAACCCACCTGTCACTCGTGTAATGATGTTTCTGACTTCTGCATTGTTATTAAACAGTACTGTGTCTCCAGTCTTATCTGGTGTCAGCAGAGAAAAAGAAAAATCCTTGAAGCTATGAAAAAGATTCTGCCCCATAACTGTGCCTCCTTCTATGACTCTAGTATTACCTTGGGATACTACTTCAGAGTTAACTGGAAGGGTTGTATCTGGAACAATGTCTGCTAGTATTCGGTTAGAAAGTAACAGCAAAATTATGATACTATTGCCAAAACTCCATAATCCAGATTTGTAATTCTTCATACAGTTTTTTAGTGATTTTGAAAAAGAAACAGAATGAAATAATTTGATTTTTTAACTATTAATACTGTTTATATCATGTTCGTTTAATCACTTATAATTAAAGTAGGTCGGGTAGAGGAATGTATTGCTAAAGCATCAAGTTATGACGAGTATGACTCCGCTAACACGTAGTTTGCCGCAGGCATAACCCAATATATTCACGAATTTGTTGGGTTTCACTTTGTTCAACCCAACCTACAAAAATATATTTTGTTACAAGTATTCATGCGAACTTGATATCAAGTCTTTTATGGAATAAATTGTTTCATATTTATAAACATAAAGACGTATAGCCACACGTCTTTAAATAAAAATCAAACACTTTATTTTTATTGCTTAATTAAATGAGATAGTTATAGCGGTTCCGACCTAATGAGGTAAGTTTTCAAAGCTAATCATTTTGGCAAACTCCTAAGAAAAACATTCAGTAGGTGGATCTAAGTTGCTTAGGAAAGGCTATACAAACAATATTAATTAAGTTGATGTTTTTGCCGCTTTAGTCCAAAGAAAGCACTTAGAACTCCGACACTTAGTAAGCCTGTTGCAAAGCTGGGTTCGGGAACCTGTGTGACCGAATCAGATGCAGGGATGAAGTTAAATCCATTGCTGTCATTGGCTAACTCAGAATTCAACCCACTAAGATTTCTGGGAAAGATCACAATTCCATCAGAATTAAGAAAATTAGCTAAATTTTCGAGGTTGAAAACAGATAAAGAATTGGGATCAGTGAAAGGAGAGTAAAACTCAAAGTTAATAAAATTTTCACCACTGGCATCTTCTAATCTAGCCTCATATTTAACGGCTTGATTCACAAATTCTCCTCCAAATGTACTAAAATTACTTGGTTGGTTATTCAGGATTCTTAATTTCTCTGGGTCTTCGATGACAGAGCTTTTAAGTAATCCTGTGGTAAAAAATATGTCGCGAGGAAAAGCTGAATTTTCACCAACTTGATATAAACCGTTTATTATCGCATTCGGAAATATGCCGATATTTAAATCTGGGTCAATATCCTCTATAGAAGTATCTATTGTAAAGGAAAATAAATCTTCTGGTTCTTCATTGATGGCAGGACTCGATGCTTGACCAAATCCTGCCTGAGCAGACTCTGAAAAGATGTTAAATGCTATTGTTAAAATGCTGGCGGCAATAATAGCTTTCAAACTTTTGTTCAGTTCCATGAAATCTCCTCCTTAATTACTTAGTAATTTCACATTTATTTTTTTATTTTACTGATTATCTAAGCATAATTAGCCGTATTTATACGAGATTCAATTTATTACTTCATGAAAAAAACATATTTGCTTCAAATTAAGGTGTGTAAATTAACTTTGTTACCAGTCTGCAATTAACCGAGCTTTTCTGAGCAGGAATTTCAGGACTGTTTCTGATCGCGAAATAATATCAACTCTTCCCTGCATTCCCGGTTGAATAGTACACTGATGGTTGCTCTTACCTAAGAACAAGCTTTCTGGGAGTATTGTTACCTCATAGAAAGAAGTGCTACTACTCTGCATGGAATTAGAAGCATTACCTACTGTGGACACAAGCTGATTCCCTTGAGATTTGATAGTATCTTCAGAAATTTGGCTGACAACACCCTTAAGAGTTCCGTAGTCAGGATAGGGACAGGCAGAAACCCGCATCTGTACTTTTTGACCTTTTGCCAACTTACTAACATCATCAGGGGAGACGGCGGCTTTGATGACTAAGGGAGCATTGCTAGGGACAATTTGAGCAATTTCCTCACCCAGACGCACCGATTGACCGGTGTTTCGGAGGTTTAGTTGAGAGAGAATCCCGTCTTCGGTGACTGTAATCTTAGTTTGGCTAAGGTTGCTTTCTACTTGTTGTAGTTCCCTGGTGTCACGCTGGATCTGATTTTTCATTTGAATCCTCTGCTGGAACAAAGCTTCCCATTCTCGGTTGAGGGTGGCGAGAGTGGCTTGACCGCTAGCACTTTCTTGGGCAATAGTCTCTTTAGTGATCGCAACTTCGGAATCACTGGGATTGAGAGCAGCTTTAATGCGGCGCAGTTTTGCTTGCTCGGCGGCGATAGCTTGTTGTCGCTGGGCAATAATTTGCTGTTGCGCTTCAACAGTAGCTCGTCGCACCTCAACCCCTTGTTTTTGTTGAGCAACATCTAACTGGACTTCTTCTAATTGATTCAGAGACAAAGCGCCGGCTTCAACTACTTTTTGATAGCGATCACGTTTGGCTTGAGCTGCGCTCATCGCCGCCTTGGTTGACTGGAGATTTGCACGCGATGAACGCAGTTCTACCTGTGCTTGAGACCATTCATTTTGCGCTCTTTTTAAGTTCGCCTCGGCTTCTTCTACTTCTGCTTTGACAGTAATTTGCTGATCTCGATAATTGCGTTGGGAGCGATTGAATGCAGCTTGAGCCGAAATAACCGCACGGTTTTTGCGCTCAGTTTCCGCTTTAATTTGACGGTTCAAAGCTTGAATTTGGGCATCGATTTGCAACAGTTGCAGTTGTGTCTGCTGGATGTTGCTTTGCAGTTGGCTTTTTTGAGTTTGCAGGCGGGAATCATCGATAGTGGCTAGCACATCTCCCTTTTTCACTACCTGATTTTCTTTAAAAAATATGTTTGTTACCTGACCTTCTGTAGCTGCTTGCACGAGCCGCAATTCTCCTGTGGGTCGGATACTTGCCTGCCCTTTAACTGTTACTTTATATTCGATCATAGAAGATAGTGCGATCGCTCCGCCAACAGCAGCGACGAGTACCAAACCGCCTAATCTCGCCCAATTACCAATCGGCGGGAGGAATTCATTGCTTTCAACTAGGGGCAGAGAGTCAACGTTAATCTGGTTAAGCATGACAGTTTTCTGGGTAGAGATTAGCGAATGCTAGTTGGGGAACTTCCATTCAGATGAAAGTTGGCAAGATTTTTGCCGAAACCATTGACTCTCGATAAATCAACACCGTCGAGAAAATCTAAATGCTCCCCAGCTTGATGACACAGAACCTCTGGAGAACCTTGAATTTTCAGTTGTCCTTTTTCCAGCATGACAATCCAATCAGCTTGCTGGATAACTTTGGGACGATGGCTGATTAAAATAGTGGTTTGACCTTGGCGGTGAGTTAGCAACTGGTTTAATACTTCGGCTTCACTAACTGGGTCGAGTGCGCCAGTAGATTCATCTAAAATCAGCACTGGCGGGTTATTAACGATGGCTCTGGCAATAGCTAATCTCTGCCGTTGTCCACCAGAGAGATTCGCACCAAATTCTCCTAAGACAGTTTGATATTTGTCGGGGAGGTGGCTGATAAACTCATCAGCCCCAGCAATCTGGCAAGCTTGCACAATCTGCTCAAAGGTAATGTGAGGTGAACCTAAACGGAAATTTTCCATAATCGACCGACTCCAAAAGTGCGCGTCTTGAGGAACTAGAACCACTTGTTGGCGGAAGCAATCTAGAGAAAGGTCTTCTAGGTTGTAAATGCCAAAGCGAATATTGCCAGACTGGAGTTGATATAAACCTGCAATCAATTTAGCTAGGCTGCTTTTACCGCAGCCAGATTTGCCGATTAGGGCAATTACTTGGCCACCAGGAATAGTTAGAGAGAAATCTTGCAACAGTTCAACTCTGCCTGCATGATGAAAGTTGAGGTTGATACAAGTGATATCTGCGTTGCTTTGAATTTTTGCCCAAGGCTTTTGGCTATTATCTAGAGTTTCTGGGGTAGCGTCAATGACTTCGGTGAGGCGTTGGGTAGCAGTTTTGGTACGAGTGAATTCATCAACAAAGCTGATAGTGGTTTCAATAAAGCTAGTAAAGTTACCATTCATGCTATTGAATGCCAGAAGCATCCCAATAGATAATTCCTGACTAATCACTAGAGTACTACCAAACCAAAGTAAAGCGATGCTACCGATGCTTGATACTAAGTTTGAGAAAATGCCGTTGACAATACCAATTTGAATAGTACGGAAGCTAAGGTTAGCAAGGCGACTAAATCGACTCTGAAATTCTTCCCAGAATTGCGGAGCGGCGGCAGTAGTTTTCAGGGTAATAGCACCTTTGAAAGTTTCTACCAAAACACCTTGATTTTCGGCTGATAAGACCAAAACGCTGCGAATTTTTTGCTGGAGGGTGGGTAAGAAAATTACTGTTGAGAGAGTCATTAAAAGAGCGATCGCACCAGCTACTACTGTGAGTTTTATACTGTAAAACAGCATCAAGCTTAAGGAAACTAGGGCAATAAACAGCTGGCTGGGCAGACTCACAACGGCTTGAGAAATTAACTGGTTAATTTGTTGAATATCTTCTAGGCGACTGACAATTTCGCCACTGCGACGGGATTCATAGTAACTTAAAGGTAAACGCAGAATTTGTCGTCCGAATTCAAAAATTAGTCCTAGTTGCAGACGTTGTGCAAAATGAGCGACAAGATTTGATTGTGCTAACTTCAGGCTACTGCTAACTAGATGCATGACGATGACGGCAATGGCAACGCTAGTCAGAAGTTGGGTATCTCCACGAACTAGCACGTCATCGGTGAGAATTTGCAACAGTAAGGGAGAGGCGAGGGAGAGTAAACCTAAAACCGAGTTGAGCAACAAGGTTTGAGCAAGAATGGCACGATAAGGCCAAACACGCCGCAGGAAGCGTCCAAAACCGCCAATTTTCTCTTGTTCATCTTCTTGACTAAAAAAGCGGACTGGATCTGGTTCTAGGAGGAGCATTACTCCGTTTGTCCATGCTTCTAGAAGCAACTTTTTTTCTAGATAACGGATACCTGCACCAGGGTCAGCAACGACGTATTTATTGCCCTGCTTGCCGTACAAAACTACCCAATGATAACCTTTCCAGTGAATGATAGCTGGTAAAGGAATGTCTTTTTCGTTGAAAGTTTCTAGAGTTAATTTCACTGCCCTTGCGTTGAAACCAAGGGCTTCTGCTCCTTGTTTCAATCCTAATAGGGTGCTTCCTTGCTGTCTTGTGCCTACAGCTTCCCGACAGCGACTAATGCTAAAGGTTTTGCCATAATGTTTAGCGATCGTAGCCAGACTTGCCGCACCACAATCTTCTTCACTATGTTGTTTAATAAACTGGTAGTTCATGGACTTCATCGAAAGTAATTGAAAACAAATGCAAATGGTCAAACAGGGCGATGATGAAAATTGATTGTGAGTTATCCATATTTGACAGGATTTCACTGTTGACGGTTTGTTTATTTATGCTTACTCCCAAAGCAGCACTGAGGGCAGTACATTTGGATAAGCTAATCGCAGCAATTCATAGCCAATTCCAGAGTTGCCTTGAAAGAAACTGGGACTAAAAACATGGTTAGGCAAATTAGGAAATAGTTGATAAGCACCCATTTGTTCTGCCCTTGCAACTACCGAAGCAGCTTGTTGTTGAGCAAGGGTGCGTAAACTTTCCCGCCCTAGTTTTTGTGCGCCTACCAACAACACTTCCATGCGACCCAAATTACCGCAGCAAAGATGGTCAACATTCTGTAAGCCATATTTCTGAGTTGTTTGCAACGCTATTTCTATATCCTGATGAATCTCTTCTGTCTCTAAGATTGACAAACCGCCCAATCTTGCCAAGCCAATTCCAGGTGCGCCGTGACACCAAGTCACCATACATACAGATCCTGGATTGCGAAAATCAGGCCAATTGGCAGATTTTTGAGAGAAGACACGGCTTTCATAAATAATTCCCTCTTGAGCCGCCTTTAAATAAGCCCAGTCATCTGTGACTGCATACAGTTGTAATAAGGCGTAGGAAATGCCAGCCGCACCGTGAGAGAAACCCGTTAACGGCTGCTCTGCAAAATTTATCCAGGCTTTGGGTGAACCTCCAACACTGATCTGATGCTCTAGCAAATGTTGACCGCAGGCTATTGCTTTCTCTAATACGGCCGAATCTGCTGTTTGGCGATAAAGTGCCAACAGTCCCAGAATCGCTCCCGCAGATCCAGCGAGGATATCAAACTTGGTATCGACGGCGATGAGTTCGGGTGAGATCATCTGCGCTGCTCGTCGAGCATCTTCTAATAAGGATGGTTCTTTGAGAAATTGACTAATTCTCACTAAAGAATAGATAATTGAACCTAATCCTGTAGCTCCACCAATACCGAGAGAGCTAGCAAATCTTTTAGCTAACTGTGCATCGGTTATCTGCAAGAATTTCCTTATAGGCTGTAAAGCACCCAAGGTTAAATAGCGGAACTGATTATTACCCCTGACATAATCCAAAGCTGACAAAAATATCGCAATACCACAATTACCATTGAAGAGACTGGCATCCAAGGGTTGAAGCTGAAAGCGATCAGCATCAGAGAGATAGGCTAAACCAATCCAGTGAATGCTACCATCTGTGCCAGTAATCCCTCGTGCTTGAATTTCTTGGGCGATCTCTTGAGAGTGTTGGAGCAACTTTTCAGATGTTAAAGCATTAATTTGTGAAATCTGTGCCTCTTTGACTGTATTGGCTGGTTCAGTTCCCGGTGTCTGGGCCACTCTCGCATAAAAAGCTCCCTGAATAATGGCTATTTGCTGTGCTAAATCTACCTGATCTAGTTTTTGCAATCGAGAGACAACTTGATCGTAGCTGGGTGCTTGAAAGTATTTTTCAATGGGTTGCTCTAGTCCAACAGTTAAGGCATCGCTATCAGAACTAGCTGCAAAATAAGGAACATCTAACTGTTCCATTGCCCTCAATTCTGAATGCAAAATTGACCAAGCATTTGGCTTATCCTGAGCTATGAGAAACGCTCGACTGAGGATATCTAGTTCAATACTCCGGTTAATGCCACTTTGAAGGAATTCTGGAGCAAGAGTCTTTTGCAAAATTACCCCGTATACTTGAGTGGCACGAAAAACAAACCGTATTCGTTGCGCTTGTAGCTTTGTTAAGGGGCTATCAGTTGCTAGTAATGCTTGACGTTGCTCTCCCAGAAAGAGATACATTTGCTGAAATCCTGCAACCAACTCCTCAAGATAGTCATTAGGAGACAACGCCACTCCATTTAAAATCGGGACATTTTTCTGGATTGGCATCGTGACTGTCTTATACCCCAGGTGCATGTCATCTGTATTTATAGACTTCCAATAGGACGCACGCTTAGGTGTTTGCTGAGGATCGACATTCCCTAAACCACTAATATCATAGGCAATACGATTGTCTTGACTAAAGTCCCAGCGAGGTAACAGTCCTGTACGGAGAACTAAATCCCAAAGCTGTGGAATATTTGCAGTTTGTGCTTCCTTGGCTTCTGGAGAGATTTCCATGACTCTGGCTTCGTGGTGTAATAGAGTTTCCATATCTATCAGCACCAGATGTTCGCCACTGGCAATGAGATTTTCGTTATGGCAATCAGTCCCTTGTAGGACGTACAGCAGGCACAGCAGCATCCCTGCACGCTGATAAAAGCGTTGTGCTGCTGCCTCATCTTCACAAGGTAAGTGTTCCACATATTCAACCCAGCCATAACCCTGACGATTGAACACTTTTAGGACTTTTAAAGATAAAGGCATCTCGCGCTGATTGCACCAGTCTAAAAACTGGTTATAGGCAACTTCTAAACCTAAATCTTTGGGTTTGTAGACGAGTTTTAATCCAGACTCAAAGGTGATGGCGATCGCAGTTCTTCCTCGATGATGAGGATCAGATAAAGCAGGTTTGATTTCTCTGACTTTACCTAATTGGGTAAGAGTTGATTTTTCTTGATTAATCAGCTCACATGGGAATAATTGCTGAATTTCAGATAAATCTGCTTGTAAGCGTTGCAAAAATTCCACTGTCGCTTCCACCCAGAAATCAATCGCAGTGGCCACTAATTTGCCCAGGACTGGATATTTCTGGAAAAAAGTCATCAGTCCATCTTGCAAAAGATTCTGCACAAAGGCATTGTAATGGATCTTGCTAGGAGAACCATTTGTCTGTTTTTCGAGTAAGTTGACAAAGCTATGTCCAAAGGGACGAAAACGAGAAAATTCTAATTCCAGGGTTTTGGAGCAAAGGTTCACCAAGTTTTTGAGTAAGTTGCGCTCTAGACTCAGGTAAGCTTCTTCGCAAAGCAGTTCTAAAGGTAAATAATCTGAAGATAAGATCGCAGATCCCAGACGAGTTAATAATTTTTGCCGCGCTACAGAAAGAGCAGGTAATAGAATATCTTCAAACAGCAGTGGCTCGTGCAGATCAATAGAAATTTTAGATTTATGGTCAAAAGTAAATTCTGAGGCGATTTTAATAATTTCTGTTAATGTTTGCGCCCAGACGGGTACAGATGAATTATCTGCAATATTATGCTGTGTTTCTAAAACTGAACTTAATGTATTGATATCCAATCCATCCCACTGGAGGCGTTTGTGAAACTTGTCCCAGTTTCCTTGGGCAACGACTTGACACCAGCGATTTAGGTGTACACTGGCTTTTTGTTCATGTTTTCCATCTGTCTCAAAGTTGTACAATCTATTGCTGAGACATTCAGATAAAGAACTAGCTTGGGTAATAATTTTGTTTAGCTCAAACTGATTTATTGTCATTTTATTAACCTAAATCTAGGGAAATAGTTTAGAAGAATTTGTTTGTATAATTGGGAGTTTTTAGGATGAAGAAAAACCAGTCAGCAAGTATCACCAGTGAAGATAGTATGCAGACTGGCCTTAACTTTATGTTTGGTAGCAGGTAATTAGGGCTATATATCATTGATATTTCAAATGTTTAAGCCCTGGAAGACCTATCTGAACATCAGTCCTGTTAGCAACACCGACCTGGGTCTTTTGTACCTATATGGGTACGGTGTGTGTCCAAGCAAATACCAAATACTATTAGCCCACCACCTGCAACTGCTTCCATTTGCTGATCAGATAATTCTTCAAGTTCACCCTTAGTTTGCCGACGTTCTAGTTCAAATTGCAGCAGTTCATCTTCGGTGAACTCATAGCCGTACTCAATAGCGATCGCTATCATGCTTGATGGGCTAGTAGCAAACTTGACCTTTTCTGTTAATACTTCATCCTTGGCAGCAGCTTGGAAAAATTCCACGACTTGTTGTTTAGACATCTATTTTTCTCCTACTTTTTTTATGATGTTTTTAGGAATAGACTTTTGGCTTCAGGTATTTACCTGTGCTTTTGTCTTCCTGTGCCTTTCTACGATGGCTTTGAGTATTTATGCACCTAGTGGGAATTTTTTTTATAAAATGTCGGAAATACCTGGAATGTTGTGTATTACAATTAAGTAGAAATTCGTAAACTTGAAATTTCCTTATACTTATATAATTTTCATGCAACCCCGACAGGGCATTATTGAAATCTTCTCGACCTTTGTGCAGTTTGATGCAGATAGGTTCAGCGTTTGGGCAACAGATAACAAACTACAGCGAAGTATCAAAAGATGCTTAGAGCAATACCCGCAACAGAAATCTGATAATTTTTGGGTGCTTTATTGGTACAAAATCTGGCAAATAGAATCTAGCCCTCTAGCCGTGGGACATATTTCCGCTTATCTACAAGAGGTATGCTACTGGGTTGCTAGAAAAATAGCCGTAAACTTTATCAGTCAATTTTCTGTTGCTGATTGTTTTCAGATAGCTATTTCCTGCATTCATAAAATTCTCAAAAATTTTAATCCTGAATACAGTACAAATTTAAAAAGCTATGCAAAATATGCTTTTGAGCGTTTCCTCAAAGATTCATTACGTCTAGGAAAGGAAGCAGATATATGCACAGATTGGGCTTTACTGCATAAAATTAGCCGGAAGCGGTTGGTAAATTCCTTAAATAATGCTGGTTGTACCAGTCAAATTATCAATAGTTATGTCTTAGCTTGGGAATGTTTTAAGGAACTCTACACCAGTGAGAGCCAAACTATCCGTCAGTTGGGAAAACCGAGTACCATTACATGGCAAACAATCACTCAGCTTTACAATAGACAAAGCTTGAGCCAACTGACTCCAGAAACTTTGGAAAAATGGCTGAGTACCTGCGCTAAAGCGGTGCGTGATTTTCTTTACCCCAAGTTTGTCTCTGTAGATGCTCCTATTAATGGGCAAGAATCAGGTAATTTATTAGATATATTACCCGCAGATTTACCAGCATCCTTACTTACCGAAATCATCGCACAAGAAGAATCTACAACTAGACAAACACAACAAGCACAATTAAATCAAGTTTTAATGGATGCTTTAGCAGCGTTGGATATTCAGGCTCAAAAATTACTCCAAGTTTATTATCAGCAAAAGCTAACTCAACAACAAATCGCCCAACAGTTAGAAATGAAGCAATACACAGTCTCTCGCCGTCTTACCACCATTAAACGCTCATTGCTCACTACCCTATCGCAGTGGAGTATCAATACTTTGCATATCTCCCCTACACCTATCGTACTGGATGCCATTAGTAAAAGTCTAGAAGAGTGGCTTAACAATTACTATACTCACTCCCTCTGACACCTTTAAAGTAGAACCTCTTGAGATTATGTTTGATGCTTCCCTTGCTTTCCCTGTTGATAATGATTTGGTGCTAGAAATAATTCAGACATTGCCAAATGTAGAATATAACTACTCTACGCCTGGTGGCTATCAGCGTGCTTGGCTCAATCAAATCTGTTCGAGTACATTTTTAGCTTGGTTGCAAGAGGAAATTACACCCAATGCTAGAGTGCATCCTAACATAGCGGCCCTACCAAGTTTTTGGGAAATAGTCAATGGTGCAGCTATAAGTTTTGATAACTCTCGTTTGGTTTTACTTCCTACCTTAGCGATGGATGTCGATGAGTTGCGTGTATCTCAAGAATGGGTGGATATTCCAGAATTGGTGGCGGATTATTACTTAGCGGTGCAAGTAAATCCTGATGAGGAGTGGATTAGAATTTTGGGCTATTCAACTCATCAACAATTAAAAACTTTAGGGGTTTATGATGAGAGCGATCGCACTTACAGTTTAGAATCCGATCATTTAATCTCAGACTTGAATGTGCTTTGGGTAACTCGTCAATTGTATCCTGAAGAAATCAGACGTGCGTCGGTTGCTCCCCTACCACCTTTACCCCAAACCCAAGCAGCCAATTTACTCCACAGATTAAGTAATGCAGATATCAAATTCCCCCGCTTAGAAATCCCTTTTTCTCTTTGGGGAGCATTAATCGCTCATGGCGGTTGGCGACAACGCTTGTATGAATTACGCCAAGGAATTGTCCAACCAGCATCAATCGGACAATGGCTGCAAGAAGGTGTATCAAATTTTGCTCAACAACTCGGCTGGGAACGACGACAATTTACAGCCTTGTCTTCAGGGATGAGGAGTCTAGAAAGCGAAGCGTCTATTCTCGGTTTATCTCGACAAATATCAGTAGCTGGTAATACTTATGAATTACGAATTTTCCCTAAAGGCAACCCAGAAGAACAAATTTGGCGTTTTGAATTACGCAATACAAATCCAGAAATCATGATTCCTGTAGGGTTTCAACTCAGATTGCTGACGGAAGACTTACAGCCATTTCCTAATAATGAAGATATAGCAGCAACACCTGTAGAAGAATTGTATGTGGAGGTGATGTTAGAACCCGGTGAAGGGTTAGTTTGGGAAGTCACACCTTTACCAGCAGAATATGAGCGCGAAATTTTACGTTTTTAGTTGCAAGGGGCTTGTTGTGTGTGACTCCGTGGTTTAATTAACGACGGAGGTATGGAGACACAAAAGAAGTGAAGAAGATTATTAATTTTTGTTTACTATTTGTGTTAACTTTACTCTTATGTGTTGTGCTGAGTCCAGCGATCGCAAACATTTCTCGAACGGCAATAATTAATCAAGATTCACAATCAAAAATTCTCGAAAGCCAAAAATTATATGAAAGTGGTAGATTTGCTGAGGCGGTGCAAGTTTTACAGCAAGCAGTCCAGGCATATCAACAGCAGGGAGATACTTTAAAACAATCTGTAGCTTTGAGTAATCTATCTCTGGCTTATCAACAACTTGGTAATTGGCAACAAGCTCAAATTGCCATTACCAATAGCTTAGATTTACAAGGCTTTCAACCACTTGGTACAACTAATAAAAATTTAGCAGTTTTAGCTCAAACTTTAGATATTGAAGGACGCTTACAACTCTTGACAGGTAAGCCAGAAGCAGCTCTTAGTACTTGGAAACAGACTGAAGATATTTACACCAAGCTGGGAGATAAAAACGGTATTGCTTTGGCACTACTTTATCAAGCTCAAGCATTAAGAAATCGAGGTTTTAATAAACAAGCTATTAAAAAACTAGAACAGGTAAATCAAACCTTAGCATCTCAAGGTGATTCTTTGGCAAAAGCAACAGTTTTACTTTCCCTTGGTGATACATTAGAAAATGTAGGAGAATCAGAAAAATCTCGGCTGGCTTTAGAACAAAGTTTAACAATTTATCAAAGTTTAAAATCACCAGAAAATATTGCTTCAAGTCTGCTTAGTTTAGGAAATAATGCTCGGAATCAACAAAAAATTCTCCAAGCGATCGCATTTTACCAAAAAACATTTGATACATCAACTTCACCCCTCACAAAAGTTCAAGCAAAACTCAATCATCTCAATTTACTAATTGAGGAAAAACAATTTACAGCAACACAAATCTTAATTCCAGAAATTCAATCTCTAATTGCACAACTTCCACCCTCACGCCCATCGATTTACGCCTGGATTAACTTTGCTCACAGTTTGTCTATTTTAAATACTCCCAAATCCCAAATTGCTCGACTCCTGGCTACATCTGTACAACAAGCCCGGAGTTTGGATGATATCCGAGCCGAAGCCTATGCTTTAGGTAATTTGGGTAATTTGTATGAAAAAAACCAACAATTTGCTGAGGCTATTAACCTGACGCAACAGGCTTTGATATTGGCACAAACTAGCAACGCACCGGAAATTACTTATTTGTGGCAATGGCAGATGGGTAGATTATTAAAAGCCCAAGGTAATTTTACTGGAGCGATAGCAGCTTATGATGCAACTGTAGAAACATTAGAGTCGCTGCGTACTGACTTAGTAGCAGTCAATCAGGATATACAGTTTAATTTCCGAGATAATGTAGAGCCAGTTTATCGTGAGTCGGTGGTTTTACTGCTGCAAAATTCTGGAGAAAAACCCGATATTAAAACATTAGATAAAGCTAGAATACGCATAGAAGCGTTACAGTTAGCAGAACTGGATAACTTTTTCCGAGAAGCTTGTTTACAAGGACAGAAGGTAATTTTAGATCAAATAGTAGACAAGGAAAATCCCAACGCTGCCATACTTTATACAATTATTCTGCCAGAACAACTGCAAGTAATTGTTAAAATTCCTCAGCAACCACTGCGCCATTATACAGTTAACAAATCCCAGGTTGAAGTTGAGCGCACCTTGGGAGAATTGCGGGAATACATTTTAGAACCGGATAGAACGGAGGAAGTACAAGCTCTTTCCCAAGAAGTCTATAACTGGTTAATTAAACCTATTGAATCTGATTTAGCCACAAGTCGAGTTAATACCCTAGTATTCATACTGGACGGAGCATTAAAAAATATACCACTAGCTGCTCTTTACGATGGCGAAAAATATTTGGTAGAAAAATACGCTGTTGCTCTCAGTTTAGGGCTTCAACTATTAGCTCCCAAACCTCTGGCTCAAACATCATTGAAAGTACTGGCTGCTGGTTTAGTGCAGCCTCCGGTGGATTTCCCAACATTCTCACCCTTACCAGGAGTCAAGTTAGAATTTGACCTCATTGCTCAAACAGGAGCATCTACCAAAAAACTACTAGATCAAGACTTTACCAGCAGCACTCTAGAAAAAAATGTAAATACTGTTCCTTTTAATGTCTTACATTTGGCGACTCATGGGCAATTTAGTTCTCGCCCAGAAGATACTTTTATCCTCGCTTCTGATGGTTCTATCAATGTTTTACAGTTCGATAAATTACTCCGCAGTCAGAGCGACACTAATACGCAAATCATAGAATTATTAGTTTTGAGTGCTTGTCAGACTGCCACAGGTGACAACCGCGCTACATTAGGGTTGGCAGGCGCGGCTGTAAAAGCAGGCGCACGTAGCACAGTCGCTTCTCTGTGGCACATCAATGATCAATCTACTGCCATCTTAATTGGTGAATTTTACAATGAATTAGTCAATGCTAAAGTGAGTAAAGCAGAAGCTTTGCGTCGCGCTCAAGTAAAATTATTAACTAAGTATCCTAATTATAGTCGCCCTGGTTACTGGGCTGCCTATGTATTAATTGGTAATTGGTTTTAAGCAACAACAGCAAAAAATTTCGTGGCACATTGGCTACTCATCCATCAGTCCGGGGCATTTTGCAAAAGCAGTTACTGAGGGCATTGCTCCCATACCAAACTTACGAGCTTCATAACTAGCTGCTGCAACTACGCCTCGCTGATTCGGACTGCCACCGACGACTAACGGTTTACCTCGGTAACTAGGGTTGTCCCTCTGCTCTACCGATGCGTAAAAAGCATCCATATCAACGTGAACTATCTTTCTCACTTGAAAGCAGAGTGAAGCATTAGAAAGTTAGGCTAACCGATGCTTAGTAAAATACTATATTACCAGTCTTATAGTACATTGGCACTACTTGGTTCAAATACCATATCTGCATTATTCCCCAACGAATTTCTGTTCTAACTCTTCAATTCGAGCCACAAGGGGAGCCATCATAGCTTCAACCTCGGTAGCAGAATAGCGGATAGGTATGTGTTGAGAACAATTCTCACTCAAAGCTTCGACATGAAATAGAATAGCTCGCTCAACTTTTGCTGGATAGCCAGGGATGCGAAGTCGCTCAATTAAAGCACTATCCCCTTCAACATATTCTGCCTTACCCCAAACTTTGATACGTCTGCGTTGGCGGTAATCCATCAGGAACAGAAATGCTTTTGCTTCTCCTTCAAGATTGCCTACGGTAATGTACTGCACATTCCCAGAAAAATCGGCGAATCCCAGGGTTTTCTCATTCAACACTTTCAGGAAACCGGGCGCTCCTCCACGAAACTGGATATAGGGATAGCCATTGGAACTGACTGTTCCCAAATAAAACCCATCCAAATGAGCAATAAATTCGGCAATTTCTAGTGTAATTGAATCATTGGCAGGGCCGTTGGCAATGTAGCGTTCATAGGTTTGCCGTGATCCCCGTTGTGACTGCGCGGCTTCAACTTCAGGAGTAAAAGCAATTTCTCCAAATTTGCGTGGCATAGTGCGCTCCTAAACTCTAGCAGGTTCTTCAATACCAATCATTCCAATAAAACCGGGGAGATGCTTGAGCCGTTCAATCCAGGCTTGAACATGAGCATAGGGTTCGAGAGAAATCTTACCATCGTTGGCGAGGGCGATGTATGGAAATACAGCAACATCGGCAATCGTAGGATGTCCCAACTCTAGCCATTCACCTTCCGCTAGATGATTATTAAGTTGTGTGAGGATAAACTCTGATTTTTGATTTACTCGTTCTAGATTGATGTCAGTAGCTTTAAACAGGTGATATAAACGTGCCGATTCAGGGCCAAGCCGAACTTCTCCCGCAGTTGTAGATAACCAGCGAATTACACGACTCATCGGCTCTGGCTCCAGAGGCAACCACCCTTCTGTGCCATACTGTCGAGCTAAATAAACTAGAATTGCTTGAGCATCTGCCAATATAGTATTTCCATCAACCAAAACTGGCACTTGACCAAAAGAATTGAGTGCTAAAAATTCTGGCTGTTTGTGCGCTCCTCTAGGCAAATCAACTTTTACCCATTCGTAATCTAAGCCTAATAGCGACAACATTAGTTTTACTTTATAGCTGTTGCCAGAGAGTTCGTAACCGTAAAGCTGAATCATAGATTAATCCTTCAGATGAGGTAAGAACGAACAAGTTTAATCACAGAAATTAAGTGGCACTTCCTGTCTCATCTCTGTACCGTTCGTTCGGTATAGAATCACTGTACCGTTCGTTCGGTATAATGTCAATATCTATTTTTCTCAACTCTTACAATGCCCAAAGAAACATATATTCCATATCTCATACGGCTGTTTCGCCAATTCGGGTATGATGGCGCAACTCTATCTAAAATTTCTGAAGCTACTGGGCTTGGGAAAGCCAGCCTTTATCATCACTTTCCTGGCGGTAAGGATGAAATGGTTGAGACAGTGCTAGATTTTCTTCAACAGTGGTTAGCCCAAAACATCTTGACAGCACTTACCTCCCAAGGTGATGCGCTAACACGATTACAGAGGATGTGCCATCGCCTGAGCGAACTTTATGAAGGAGGACACCAACCCTGTATGTCTGCCATTTTATTAATGGGTTCAGCCCGTGATATCTTTCACACTAGAGTTAATGCTTTATTCTGTATCTGGATTAATGCGATTGCTAATGTTTTAATCGAAAGTGGTATGGATGAAGAACTCGCCAAATATCGAGGGGAAGATGCAGTGATTGCTATTCAAGGTTCCTTAATTTTGTCACAAGGGTTGAATGATCCATCTCCTTTTATGCGTGTTATTCAACAACTACCTAGACAACTTTGTACTCCAAAACCAGGGCTACAAAAAGACGATTAATAGCGCATAAAACTGTGAGAAAATTGACCTCATAATTCATGCCAAATTTTGAATTGATCAAAGTCAAATTTATGAAAAATAACTATGTTCTCCTGACTTTAGCCTTATTAATTTGCACTGCTGCGCCTCAAAAAGCTCTAGCAGATGAGGTTTGGAAAACGGAAGAATATAAAGTGGTTTATCAAGAAGATCGTAATAAAACTGCCGTGTGGCGTTATGGTAGCGATGGAGTAATCTTCATTGATGGTTTAGCAGGAGTGTTTAATGACCGAGGTTCATACAATGGCTACTGGGTACAAAAGTCTTCATCGGTACGTTGCGATACCTATAGAGAAGGGGCAGATGGGAAACCTACTTATCATTGGGGCAGATTTAAAGTCACTTTCATTGATTCAAAATTCCCCTCCCGTTGGAAAGCTGATATTAGCCTTTGCGATCGCGATCCTGTGATGACTTTAAACGGTACACCTGTTACACAATAATCACTCAGCTAAAACACTTGCAACTGTTTGGTGGCTCTAAACACTTATGGCAAATAACGTTGATAATGTTTCCCAACCTGTTTATTGAGCGATCGCTTGCTCCGGTAAAATCACCGTTAGTCCATTGGGCTTATTTTGACCTGATGCCATTTTTGCAAGAAACTTGTTAATCGATACGCCTGCGGTTGCTGTCAACTGAGTTTCCTGGAGAATCGCAGTTTTGATATGTCTTGCGATAGTAGAAGCATAGGGGATGTTTTGCTTATTCTCAGTAACATCCAGGTATGCCTCATCTAGCGCAACCCCTTCCACTAAATCATTTTTAACCCATAATTTCAGTATAAGAGTTAACTTAATACCTCGGCTCTTTCCAGTTTTTAAGCATAATTTCTAATTGACAAAAGTAAGATTATCCTAACCTCAATTTTGCTCATTTCAATGATTTTTTCGCACTTGTGAGCGGTTGAGGAGGGACTTCGTTTCCCCTCCACAAATATAAAAGAAACTAAATTCACAGGGATAAAAAGCACGGTATCCTCAAAAAGTACCCTGACAGTTAAAACCGAATTTTCAATGGTGCTTTATTGCCCGTTTGTGAGCGTGGTTCTGGGCTATAGCGAACAGAATATTGGTGAAGGAGCTGAATTAAGCGTACTATCCCGTTTAGAAGAATTACATATTTCTCGCAGTCCAGGTCAGGGTAAACTTTCACTCTTGAATAAATAAATGGTTCTTCAGGATGTCAAAGCAGCAAAATCAACGAAAGCGCGCAAAAGGTAAAAAAATCCAATTTAAAAATATCGAAGAATTGGCACAAATAAATCTAAACGCAGCAGGAATTGATATTGGAGCATCTGAACATTGGGTCAGTATACCAGCAGGACGAGACGAAGAACACGTAAGATGTTTTAGCTGTTTTACATCGGATTTACATGCCTTAGCAGACTGGTTAAAGGAGTGTGGAATCACAAGCGTAGCAATGGAATCGACAGGAGTTTACTGGATACCAGTGTTTCAAATACTAGAAACCAAAGGGTTTGAAGTAAAGCTAGTAAATGCCCACTTTATCAAAACAGTGCCGGGACGCAAAAGCGATGTACTTGACTGCCAATGGATACAACAATTACATACCTACGGCTTATTATCAGGCTCGTTTCGACCGGATGACCAAGTATGCGTGCTACGCAGCTACATACGTCAACGGGATAATCTGATTCGTAGTAGTAGTACTCATATCCAACGGATGCAGAAAGCCCTATCCGAGATGAACCTGCATTTACATCAAGTCTTAAGCGACATCACAGGTGTGACAGGACTCAAAATTATCCAAGCAATCATCGCCGGAGAACGAGACCCTTCGATTTTAGCTACATATCGAGACCGACGTGTAAAAAGCACACAAGCAGATATTGAAGCTGCTTTAACCGGAGACTATCGTCCAGAACATGTATTTATCCTCTCTCAAGAACTGTATTTGTACCAAACATACCTTGCCCAAATTGAAAAATGCGACTTAGCAATCCAAAAATGCTTTGAGAACTTTGAAGACAAAAACCAAGATCAACCACCTCTGAAGATTACTCGTAAAAGTCAAAACAAAAGGCGTAATGCACCCAACTTCGACTTACGCTCTCACCTTTACCGTATTAGCGGTGTTGATTTCACCTCAATTGATGGTTTAGATGTTCTAACAGTGCAAACAATTATTTCCGAAGTTGGACTCGATCCAAAACGTTTTAAAAGTGCCAAAAATTTTGTCTCCTGGCTAGGGTTATGTCCTGGTAGTCGTATTAGTGGCGGTAAAGCTCTTAGTTCTCAAAGGGAGCAAAGTTGTTAATCGTGCAGAAAGCTGCATTTCGGGTTGCAGTTCTTTCCTTGATTCGTTCTCAATCTGCAATCGGTGCTTTCTATCGTCGCAAAAAAGCTCAACTTGGTGCCCCTAAAGCAATTACTGCCACTGCCCATAAGTTAGCTCGTATTTTTTATCACCTGTGGTCTACTGGTGAGCTTTATCAAGACCCTGGTGCTGATTCCTACGAACAAAAACACAAGCAGCGCATGATTAATCACCTCAAGAAAGCCGCTCAAAAAATCGGTTGCGATTTAATCGTTAACCCCACAGCACAAGAAGTTTCTTAGAAGAAATCCGGGTTTACATCGTCACAGAGATGGCGATCGCTCGCACTGACATTTGGGCTATGCTTTAGATAGTCGCGTCCCCAACTACACCCACGCCGTAGCAAATCCTCTAAATCTAAGTTCCATAGGGTTACAGTACCATTATTTATCGAAGCTAATATTTTGCCATCTGGACTGTACCTAACAATAGAAGCGTAAAAGGGCAAGGTGGCAAATAATTCACCATTTTCGATGTTCCAAAGTTTGATATCAGAACCGCCAGAAATCAAAATCTTACTGTCGTGGTTAAAGCTAATGCTATTAACTCTTCCACTATTTATTGTTTGTAATACTTTACGCGTTTCCAAATTCCAGATGTAAATATTACCGCCACTGTTTGCAGCAAGTACTTTACCATTTGGGCTAAAAGTGACTCCGTGCAACTCTTCCGCATCTACAGTAAATGAGGGAAGTTCTTTACCGTTTTGTGTACTCCAGAGTTTGATTATGTTGTCTTTATCACTTAAAGCTGCTAAAATTTTGCTATCTGGGCTAAAGCTGAATTCTTCGCCATAATGGACATAAGACCCTTTAAGTAATAAACGCGTTTTACCATCTAAGTTTAAAAGCTCGAGTTCTCCAGAACTAACTGGTGTTGCTAACGTTTTACCATCTGGGCTAAAACTGATACTTCTGTAGCTACTGGAAGAATTTATGCCGTTCGATGGAATTTTCCAGATCAACTCGTCTTTTTCGACATTCCAAAGTTGGATAATTCCGTTTGCAGCAGCAGCAAGTACTTTCCCATCCGAACTAAAGCTAACGCTATCAACGTCATTAGTATGTTCCAGAGATGGAGGACTACTTGGAACTTCAAGTTTCTTGAGTTGTTTTCCGTCCAAGCTCCAGAATGTAATAAATTTAAAGCCACCTATCGCAACACTTTTATTGTCTGGGCTAAAACTAATCTTAACGTGACGACGATCAAATTTAATAGTAGGTTGTCCACTTACTAGATTCCAAACTGTAATATTACCGTTGCTAGTTCCTCCAGCTAGTGTTTTGCCATCTAAGCTAAAGCTGAGACTTTTAACATCACTAGTATGCTCTTTAATTGTGGAAATTTCTGTATCATCTAAATTCCATATTTTGATATTACCGTCACGATCGCTAAAAGCAATAGTCTTGCCATCTGGAGTAAATTCAAGAGTATTGATCATTGCTCCTGAAAAGGATTTAGAATCGTTTTTTTTCTTCTGAACTAGCTTGCCGTCAAGCTTCCATACGGAAACAATACCATCACGGCTACCTGAAACTATGAGCTTGCCATCAGGGCTAAATCCGAAGCTAC
Source organism: Nostoc sp. ATCC 53789 (assembly GCF_009873495.1). GTDB lineage: Bacteria > Cyanobacteriota > Cyanobacteriia > Cyanobacteriales > Nostocaceae > Nostoc > Nostoc muscorum_A. The sequence goes on from NZ_CP046705.1 coordinate 58,260, forward strand.
TGAACCTATTTCGATCATTCTTATCCTTAATAGTTGCAATTTTTTTACCATCTAAACTCCAAAGTTTAATAGTACCTTCCCAACGACCAGATGAAGCAAGTAAGTTACCATCAGGGCTAAATTTGATACTTACAACAGACCCTTTAGGATTTCCCTCACCATTTTCTTCTTTAGAATGTCCTTGAAGTGACCAAAATTGCTTGCCGTTTTCAACATTCCAGAGGGTAATAATACCTTTATCGGTACCCGAAGCGAGTATTTTAGCATCGGAATTTAAACTAACACTAGTAACTTCATCGAATTTATGTCCTAAGAAAGTTTTGATTAAATTTCCGTCTATATTCCTAAGTTCAATTTTACCATCTCTACTCCCGACAACTATCTTTTTACAATCTCGATTAAAGGCAGCACTTATGACTTCTGTATTTAGTTTTTGTGAACTTTTAATTAATTTTCCATCTATTCCCCAGAGATTTATCGTACCTGTACTAAAATCACTAACTGAAGCGAATGTTTTGCCGTCATTACAATAGTTCATTGCAGTAACAGTAGAACTATGTTTTTTAAACTTATTGAATTCCTTTATACTATAAAGTATTGATTGAAGAGATTGAATCACTGTTATTTTGGTTTTAGTATCCGCGATAACAGGTAATTGAATTTTTTTCCCTGCTTGCAACGCCACTACCAAAGCTTCTAATTGTTGATTAGACTCAAATTTCCTTTTTGAATCTTCTACTAAATTTATAATTTGATTTTGTTGATTTTGATTCCACCTATTAAAACCAATAAACAATGCGCCAGTTGAGACTAAAATTCCTACACCTAATAAGCTTATACGGTTCTGAACTTGGTGTCGAAGGCTCTTACGAACAAACTCTACTTCTATCTTATTTAACCAGTTATCTGTTGGAGAATTAAGTACCTGCTTTAAAAAGGCAAGACGTGGGTTGCGAGACCATAGCAGACCTTTTTGTTGGTCTTTTTTCACTAATTGCTGCCACCAATTTTGAGGATTTGAATCCCAATAAAAATTTTCTGGTTGCTGATTTTTCCAATCCATTGCAACAACTGCTAGTTGCCGTTGCAAAACAAGATTTTCCTGTTGATGCTTATCCTGTTTCCAAGCTAGCAGTTTTTGCCAACCCCACACCAAAGCATCATGAGCAGGCTCTACATAAGGATCACCTTCAGTATCTCGTCGTCCTTCAACCAGTAAACGTGCTGCTGAAAAGCCTCGAATTACCTCTTTTACCCGTTGGTTTTCTGGTTCTGGATACTCTAATTCTGATAAGGGACTTCCAAATAAAAAAATATGCCAAAACTGACGCAAAAACCCTCTGTATTTCCCCTCTCTCTGTGTTCTCTGTGCCTCTGTGGTTCGATAATTTATTTCTTGGAAATCCCTAATAAGACACGTCTGCGAGCTAATTCACCTTCTCCTACAGCTACCATTCGCAGCATGACATTGCGGATAGTTTGCTCGTAGGCTTTATCCTGTTTGATTAACTCCTCATATTCACTATCTGCTCTTTGGGTAAAGCTGCGTGTCACCCCTCCCAGTTCTTCGTAATCTGCTTGGGTAATAGCTCGATTGTACCTTCTACCTTTTCTAATAGTCCTTAAATATCTCAGGTAAAGCTCACTCAAGGTAAAAGAAAGTAGAGGTAATGCCCCAGGCATCTGTGCTACTTCATCAATTAATTGCTCTACCAAGTTATGCGGCTCAAAATACATCACCCGTATTGATGCTGGTTCCTCAATGCAGGAGCGTAATTCTTCCCTTGTCATTGCTGGGACTATAAAGCGTGCCGCTTGCCAATGTAGTTTTAAGGCGGAATTTTGTACTTGGGGTTCAAAGTCGATGCGAAGCGTCAATAAAAGCCGTATATTTTGTGAATACTTAGCTACTGCCTGTCCCAACAAATCAAGAAACTTTTCTCGTTCTTGCTCATCCCGGCAAAGGGTAACTAACTCTTCTGCCTGGTCAATAATTAGTAATACTTTTGAATTTGAATTAAACTGGCTCCAAGTTGCAAGGCTGCTTAAAAAAGTTTCAACTTTTTGCTCTAAAGTAAGGGCGTTTATTGAAGAAATAGGCAAGTTGTCCGACGTTAAGGTATTAATTAGAGTCTTGAGCGGTGTCTCTCCCGGACGCATCGGAGACAGGATGTGCCATAAAGGTAAATTAGACTTGGCATCTAACTGCTTGATATAGGGAATTAAACCTGCTTTTACCAAACTTGATTTTCCTGTTCCTGATGCTCCCATTACCACAGTTAACGGCTGCTGACTGATGAAATCATATAACTTACGACTCAACGCCTGTCTGCCAAAAAACAGATGACTGTGTTTTTCCTCATACGATTGCAACCCCCGATAAGGGTTTTGGGATTCATCTAAAGGTGGCGCTGGTGGTAAATTAAGTGGATGCCCTGGAGTAAGGAAAATATACTCCCCTTTGTCGTGCTTCTTCATCGGCCAAATTCCAGGGGTTTGTCGTTGGCGATTTTCTTGAGTTGCTGGTTCAACTGCATCGCGTAAATATAAGTAGAGTTCGGTAGCAGTAATGATGCCGTCTCCAGAGGGTTTGCCATTACTAGCAGTCGGATAGACATCAGCAGAACCTGTTAACGCTTCCAGCAATGCCGCCGCAAAGGGCGAATGGCCGTCAATGTGACCACGTTCTGTATTCAAGTTAAAGGCATCTAGAGCTTTTTGGTCATAAGCAGCAGAGGTAATTATTTGCCAAGCTGGGTCAGTAATAAAGCGGTCATAACGTTCTTTATGAATCACTTCCGGTGCCACTAATAAATCTCTCGTAGTCGACCAGCGAAATGCACCAGCAAAGCAGCAATCGAGAATTCCCAGGAAATGACGACAGGGTAAATCGCTCAAGTACTCCTGCAAATAAGTCATTGGTAGATAAGTTTTGGTATCTCCCAGTTTGGCATCTTGGGGAATTAAATAACCTTCGGGCCCATCATTACCATTAAGGGCAATTCCATGTCCCGCAAAGTAAAATAATAAGCGGTCATCTGCGGTAACGTGTTGTGGAAGAGTTTTTTCTAGAAAATTTTTCAGGCTCTTAAGGGTAGCCACTTCATCTAAGCATACCCATACTTGATAACTATGCTTTTTTCGCAATACTTCAACTAACTTTTTGGCATCATTGGTAGCATTTTGTAGAGAAGAAAGACCATTTGTGTAATTATTGATGCCGATGATAAATGCCAGATTCCTAGAAAACTCATACATAAAAATAGTTCCTTCATCGGTTAGTTCTTTTACTTGTTTAAAAATGATGTATTCATCAAACCTCACTGCATACTTACTTTTTTGGAATTCAAAATGAAGACTAATAAAAAATACTGATTAAGGTTTGAAAATTAGGTTATACTTTGGGACGCACAGTAGTAATGTTAATTTGATTGGTAATCCAGTCATCATACAATTCCTCTTCCTCTGGTGCATATCTGAGTTCGCGCGATTGCACGCGCTTCATCAAACGGTTTAGCGTTCCCCGCCCTCTGTTTACTTCTCTTTGAGGGAAAAAAGGCAAGTCTAGCTCATTTTGTCTCAATAAGGTAGGATCAAACTCAGCAGTACTAACAATCAGTTTGAGAATATCTTGGCTCTGAGTTATTCCCTGTTTCCAAAGTTTTTCTGGCACTGTCGGATAAATATTTTCACCTCTCAATGCCCAAGCTTCCTCTCCTGGTTTGAGCCAGACACCTCCAGTTTCCAAAAGTTGGGGATCAACTGCGTAGCTGTCTGTTAGATTCAGAAGGGCGCAAAAAAGTTCTCGACTGCTAGTATTTTTGAGTTTGACTTTAAAAGTCGGACTTTTCAACTTACCATTTTGCTGTTGGTATTGGAAACTAATCTGAGCATCTTTAATCTCTTCCCCTTCTTGATAAATGACCATTTGCACTGCCGAAGCTTGAATGCTACTGGTCGCTGGGCTGGAGAGTTCAGCAATATTTGTCCAACGGGCAATATGCTCCAATCGCTCAATCGCTTGTAAGGCATTTTCTTCTGTATAACCTTGAATGGGAGCAACTATTGAATGGTCATCGGCTGGGCGAGTAATCAGATATTGCCCATTACAAGCAAGTAACTTCAATTCGGCATCTTCAGGCTTTGCAACTTCCTTAAGGTATAATGATGACGGTTTTTCTGTCCCTATCGCCAGCAGCGCGGCACAAGCTAATTTCACTCCTGCTGATTCACCTGTAATCAAAACACCTTTAGGCGGTAGGGGTAGACTAGTGACAACTGCTTTAAAAGTCATATCTGGTTCTAAAGTCTCAATACCGCTAATCTGCACTAGACTCAGCTGCGGCATAACCGCAATGACTTTAGCTTCACATATCGCTGCTGACAATTCCTGCATTTGTTCGGGGGAACTGTCAAATGGGAATAATGCCAGTAAGGTTGTTTCATCGCCAGAAGGTTGAGGAATTCCATGAACCGTACCCCCATCAACTACCCACTCATGATCTTTGTGATAACTGACAGTCAAATAGGGTTTGCGTCCGGCGATTGCTCCTCCCAAAAACGGTTGTTCTAAATCATTTAGTACTGTTGCTTCTAATTGGGGGGATTGATTTGCAACTTTACTGCGAACTAAAGCATTAGTGCGTTTGAATAAATCTCTATAAGTTAAACTGCCATTGGCTTTTTTTAAGGTATCGAGTAAGAAATAAGAAAATGCTCCCCGACGTTGGCCATCAGCATTGTATTCTTTCGCTGTTTCGTGATCGCGGCAAGCTGCTAGAAAAATATGTTTTGCTCGTGGTAAAGTCCAGCCAGTGGAATTATTTGCCAGACTCCGCTCTGTTGATAGTTGCTCGGCATCTTTATTGGACAAGATAAAGCTTTCTAACGGGCGTTTTCTTCTATCAATAGGAGCTTTCCGCTCTGCGGTATCCGCTTCGATATCACCACGGGTGCCAGAGCTTGAGTGACAACAGTCCATAATGATCGTAATGCAAGGGTTTTTCTGGGCTATCTCTGCAATCAGCTTTGCCATTTCCTTATCTGCCAAGTCCCAGCCCCCCGGACTCCGACTGTCGTAACAAACTAGGGTTTCATTGAGTCGATCTGGTTCTATAGTCCAAAACTCTTCCGAGGCTTCTTCTTGAGAACCATGCCCTGCGTAGTAGAAAAATGCCATATCTTCACTTCCCGCTTGGCACAGATGTTGACGAAAGCAATCAATAATTCTCTGCCGGGTAGCATCTTTGTTCAATAATGTGCGTAGATGTACTTGGTATCTATCAGTATTTACCCGCCCTTCTAAGTACTCTTTGATTGCAGTTATATCATTTACACAGCCCTGCAATGGAGAAACATTTAAATACTCATCAATCCCAACTAGTAATGCGTAGATATTCCCACCCATATAGCAACCCTAATTTTTGACAAAACATCGCAAATCTACGTTGACCTGCCGAACTACAACAATAAATCACTAATTTCCGAATAATTCTCAAAAATCTTTCCTCAAGACAAACAATACGACGAAAGATGCAGCAATTCTTATTTTGGAAACAAAAGAAGATAAAGTCCTCCTGTTTACAAAAGAACAATTTCTCCAAGCTGACGCTGATGCCAAACGTAAAAAGTTAGGGTTTTGGAATTAATCGCAGCCAGTGATGCCTTGGGATTTTAGGGGAGGTAAAAAAAATACTCAGCCTACGACGAAGTGATCGCCAGTGCAACAATGCGGGGTAAAACCTGAAATTCTTGATTAGTACACCGTATGACTTCAACATGAACTCTTAACCATCCATTATCTGCTTATTAGGAGTCAAAACCACAAAACAATCTTGAAGTACAGCCATGATGAAGAAGCGATCGCTTGATACTTGCATCTGTGCAACAGATTATGCTGGTGCATCTGCACAAAAAAGAAATTTGTACACAATTAATAAATTCTTACAATTTGGGACTCGTATTTCCCATACATTTGGTGTACCTTGTTAATTCTGTGCAAATTATTTATACCTAACTTCTCCCAAATTTACTCATCAAAATTTTAAGCCAATGCCTTCGAGAGAACAGCCAATGAAAACTTCTAATGAGATACACACTAAGAAAATCATCAAAAAATCCGACAAGCTCACGCTGAGACAGATGAAATTAATTGAAGAAGCAGAAGACCAACTTCTTCAAGCTAATACTGCCAATTCTCCAGCCCCTGTGGTTGAGGTTGAGGAGAAACCAGTAGCGATTTCAGAGCCTAGAGTTCCTGACTATATTCCATTGCTTGACAATCCTCCAGTACAATCTGTGGGTAATTCCGGCTGGCAGGTTTCTGATGTCTGGCGGGATATTCGGGTAGATGATTTCTGTGGGTAGACCCCCATGATTACGAGCGCTCATGCATCTATACCCTCTGTACCCTTTTCAATTGGATTGGTTGAATCTATGTCTGACTCCTGATTTGATAATCCTTCAACCATCTGTATTAAAGCTAACTGCATTTCTGGCGTAAATTCCAACTTACCAGACCGCAGATGTAAATCTAACTGAGCAAAAGGAATTTCAATTTTTCGTTGCTGTAATACTTCGTAAATAATGTAATATAAATCACTTTTGAGCAAAAATTGTTTATTAGGTTCCGCAGTCCAGACTAATAACTCAAAATTTAAGGTATTCTTGGCAAACTCTTTAAACAGTACTAGAGGCAAAGGAGTCTGCAATACATTGGGATGCTTAGAGGCAGCCTCTAACAGAGCAGATTGCACTGCTTTGGGATCTGAGCTATAGGCAACGCCAACGGGAAGATGAAGGCGAGAAATCGGGTTGCGATGGCTCCAGTTGATTACTTCTTTTTCCAAGAAGCGAGAGTTGGGTACAATAATTGAAACGTGGTCAAGGGTACGAATCTCAGTACTTCTGGCACCGATTCGTTCGACAATACCTGTATATTCCCCAACTTCCACAAAATCTCCAACCTGAATGGGACGCTCAAATACTAGTACTAAACCACTGCCAAAATTCTTAGCAATATCCTGTAAACCAAAGCCAATTCCAACGCTTAAAGCACTTGCTAAAATTGTCAAAGAGCTAATGTCAAGTCCCCAGATTTGTAGCAGTACCAGTGTGCCAATAAAAATTAGACCATATTTTAAAAGTATTATAATCGCTTCTTGAGCGCCACGATTGATGACAGTAAAAGAGAGAATCCGAGAACGTAAAAAATTTGTTAACGTTCCAGCAAAGATAACTAAGCCAAACAACAAACCAACCAAAACTATTAATTCAGTAAGAGAATAAGGATTCTTTCCTAATGTTAGAATAGGTGAGGTAAAACTGGTAATCAGGATATTTGAAATTTGATAGCTCCATTGACGAGTGAAAGGAAAGAGATTAGTGATATAAAGAATCGCACTCATCCAAAGTGCGAGCCGCATACTTGCCAACACTAATTTGAAAAATAATTCTAATACTTTAAGTGTTTCCGAATTAGGTATGGCATTGCTAGTTGTTAAGCGAAGTGAAGCTACTCGGATAAATTGATGCTTAATCCATCCCAATAGCCAACTAAATCCCACAGTTATGAGTAAAATTACTGCTGCGATAAAAGTTGTTTGTTGAAGATAAGTTCTAGTTCGCTCTAAATGAGCTTGCTGTAAGGCTTCTTTGATTTGCCGCGCCCAAATGTTAGCCTGCTCATCAAGTGTACTACCTGGTAAAGTATCTTGTTGTGTAACTGTTAACAGATAGCGGTCATTTAGCAAAATAGTAGGTAGCTGGTTGCGTTTTTCAATTTTAACTTGAATAGGCTCAGAAGCGGAAATCACATTTTTTAGTTGTGAGTTGATTAAATTTGTCCGTTCTTGAGCGCTATACTGACCAGAATCGCTGATCTGAAAAAGCTGTTGTCCATCCAAAATAACTGGAGCTTTAGTTAATGCTTGAGAAACGACAGGAGTGAACCAGAAAAATAAAACAAAAGTTAGTACTGTAATGAGAATATTTAAATATTTTAATGGCAGTCGCAAACGATGAAAATCAAACATAAAGACTCTAACAAAATTTTTGTACTTCCGCTAATTAATATTAACTAGATTTTATCAAAATAAAATTATTTTTGTAATGGTTTCTATGAGCATCGCTTTTCATGGAATAGAGACACTCAATTTGTCAGGTAGGATAGGAGACAGGATAATAAGAGTGATCCTTTATAGCAGTTCAATGGGTAAACGAAAGAGAAAAAATCACAATCCACCCTTCCCTTGGATGGTAGAAGAAGACAATCTCTTCATTGCTCCTACTGGTAATGAAATAGTTACAGATGCTGGATGGGAGAAAATTTCATTTGAAGAAGCCAGAAAACTATTTAGTCCCGAAACTTTTCAAGAGTGGTACGAACTATTCTTAGAAAATACAGATATCTCGGAAATACTTTCAGAATCTAACATCGATATAGATTTAGATGATGAATCAGTAATAGATAACTTTTTACAAAGGAGTAACTGGGCACCAAAACAAGTCAATTTAGTTGTAGCGAAGGCTATCTATAAAAATTATGCCTGGGTAAGAGGATTAATGATTTCTACACCTGATGTTGAAGAACCCTACTTCCACAATTATGAAATGGAGGCAATTCGTTTAGGAGTCAAATTGCGGAAATACATCAAAGAAGATATTCCAGTAATTAATGACTGCAAAGATGCTGTCAGACATTTGCATGGGAGATACACCCTTATTGGCTGGCAACCAAGAAATTGTGTGACAGCAGCTCACAACCTAAAAATATCTAAAGCTACTAAGGTTTACAGTCAACTTCTCTGGGATGAAGATTGGGTAGATGAAGAAGACGAAATTTATTAGTCAAGAACAAGAAACTCTACAACACTGGAAAATATGCTCCTCATTACTGATGACTGGATAATAATAGAGTTACCGCCAAATAAGACCAGAAATCTTTGAAGAGCTTAAGAGCGATGGCGTAACCGTCATGAGCCAGTGGGGATCGCTCTAGTAATAACGTAGCGTGGGTGCAGCGTAGAGGCTCTTTCAAGCGATTTATGGACGGATGCTTGGAGCGGGATAAAGCACTTAACAGAAATTGTTAAACTTTTTTATTCCCCTAGACTAAGGCAACCGCCTGAGCAATTTTTATGAGAAAGAGGGGGAAGGGGGAAAGGGTAAGGGGAAAGGGAACCCACATTTAAAAACAGGGGTTTCAAGAAATAGACCCTGCTAAGTTATCGCACTACGTCTCTCAAAAATCTTCTTTTTTGTTCTCCATATTTAAAATAGGGGCTTTATACCTTGTGGGGAAAAGTTTCTTCTTCCCTTGCCCCTTGCCCCTTACCCTTTTCCCCTTCTTTGTAAACTATCTTTGCACCAAGTCAAAGTTATAGTTGCATTGTGCCTATAATAAGTTACGGCTAACTATAACTGGAAGTTAGCACCCTGTAAATGGTTATCGCTTGGATTACGCATCAAAGGCGATACCAAAGACAAGCAAAATTTATCAGCAGCGTAATAGTTTCTATTCCGTTGCCACCATGCACCCTCCGCGATCGCATTGTGGGTTTGCAGACTAAGTGAAATTTTTTTAACGCAGTAATAAGGGTTTGGGCAACCTTTGTTGCAGACTAAATGAAATTTTTTTGCAGACTAAGTGAAATTTTCCTCCTAAATTCGCAGACTAAATGAAATTTTCCACCAAATGGACATAAAACGTTCCAATTCATTACAACACAAGGGTTTGGAGCAAAAATTTCGTAAGTGGCGATCGCTCTGTGGCTACGAGAGAATCAGGGTTCCACAAGTAGAATTTCAATTAGTCTGCAACAGAATTTCACTTAGTCCGCACGAATTTCATTTAGTCTGCAAACCGACAGCATGTTGGTGAAAGTGTTGTATATCAAGGAAAGTGATTTTTATCGTAGATTATATCGGATAAAAGATAAGGGTATCTTATTTTGTCTTCAACGTGGTATATTATTGTCACTGTAAGCATAAAATGAGCAAGTTGCTCACTTTATGGTTTCAAAACAGGTCGCTCATCTTATGCTTACGGAAAAGGAAGCACCGTCCAGTAGCTCTGGTCTGGGTTCAACTGACTACACTCGGTATAATCGAGAGAATTTCCAAACCCTCAACAGGATTAATTCCAAGTTTGTAACACCACCTTAAAAATTTAGTGAGAGTAGGTTTTCGCCGGTATTTAGCTGGCGGGGTAACTTGGGAAAAAGAAGTCAAACTAAGTGTTGGCATAGCGCCGAAAATCTGGCCAACAGATTGAGCAGCCCACTTTTCCCAATCAAACCGAGACCCTTGAGAAAAAGAAGTATTGTCTACAAACCGACCCAGCCATGCATTACACACACAACAATAACCAAGAGAATTGCAGTCCAGATTGAGAAACTGTTGAAAACAACCACAGTACAAGCACCGTAGTTGTAGGTAACGTTGGTGAACTGGACAAACACTGACAGGTTCTATTGTCCACAACAAAGGGTTATAAATAGGTTTTCCAGCTTCACGCCAGTCTTGATAGCAGCCAGAACACCAACGTTGTTCAGTATGGAAAATATGACTGAAGTTAAGCCGCCAGGAGTGCCATTGAAGTAAAGTCAGAAAACTCAGATCAAGCCTAGCAGTTAATTTCTCAACGATGGCAACCAGCTTTTCAACATGTTGCGTTCGGTCTAACCAAAATTTAGCAGACTGCTGTTGTAAAAGTGCAGGCTCTCGATGCCAAGCATTGATGAGCATTTTGATAGCATCATCAGCTTTCAAGAAATCGGGTGGTTGGTTGCTCTGAATAAATAACGGCGTAATTTTATAGCGAATTAAACTAGCAATCGAGACACCATGTGCAGCAGCCAAGCGCTGTAAGTAACTAGTAAAACTTTCAACTGTGGGTGTACCAAAACCTATTGGTTTAAGAGAATAAAGATGGCTGCGTTTTGGAAGTTGGTTCATCGTTAAGTCCCACGACTCATAATTAGCCAAACTTTCAACCGACATTTTCACCACCTCCAACAGGACGACGTTGAGGTTTAGTATTACCAGTAGTAGAGCGACGAGATTTAGTATTGGTTGTATTGGTTGTCTGGGACGTGCTATGTGTAGCTGACCCATGATGAGATTCTAAACCTAAAGCAATTCTCAAAGCCGAACTATCTGGGGTAAACTCAAGTTGCTTTTCTCCTAATCGTGTTTCGTTGAAGATAATCATGCATTGTTCATGAGAGTAAGCAGAAGATTTTAAATGCGACAGAGTGAGAGTTTTAGCTCCATCCAGTAACGCTGTTGCCAATGCTTGAGATAACCAATCTTTGAGAATACCAACACAACCGAAACTGCGTTCGTAGCAAAAATCCCAGTATTTAAGTAAATCAGGCTCTTCTTCAAAAGGTAAATGACGTTGAAAAGTTTGAACAACACCTCTGAAAGCTTTTAAATCTTCTTCATTCTCGACTTTGTATCGCTCAAAATGAATATCCAGGCTGCGCCTACACAACTGGGCACTCAAGTTACGAAGTATCAACAAGTCATAAGTACCTGCCAGTACGAATTTGACTTGAGTAAGGTTTGCTAGCGACTTAATACAGTCTGTCTGGTCGCGTAATTTTCGACCACTGGCAACTTTACTGAGATTTTGTGCTTCATCAAGGCAAAAAACTTTCAGACGACGATGTTTAAGAGCAGCTTCTAAGGATGTTTTCAACTTCAAATTAGTAATTCGACCATAACTAGGTAACTGAATGCAAGGGTCTTGGAGAACGCCCAAAGCACGTAGATAAAAATCTTTCCAATCAAAATTACTAAATTCCGGGGTAGCAACTTCGATATTAGCAATAGGAATAAAACCTTTATCTAGTTCCATTTCTTTGTGAAAAGAAGCTAGTAACCTTTGTGTGATGCGACGTAATAAGGTGGTTTTACCTACACCTGTTGGCCCAAATAAAAAGATTAAAGAAAAGAATCCTGGGTTATCAATTGCATTTTTGAGTTTCTCTGCTGCTATTAATAATTTGGGGTGCGCCATTGTATATTGCTGGAAATAAGAAATTCTGTCAGCAATAGGTAGAGTTAGTAATTCTTGAGGAAAGCTATAATCATGTGCCATTAGAACTCTCCATAATATTCAAGGGTTTCCGTGATATATGCAGTCAAATTGCTGATAGTTTCACAATTTTTACCTTCATTGGTCGAGTCATCTCCTAGACAATCATTATTTTCCTCTGCCGCAAATTCTGCCAAATTTAACTTTGGTTCCGTGATCAAATTATTTTGAATAATTTTGTGAACTTTGTCATGTTCAGTATCGCGCAAGCGTTGTTTGAGGATAGCACCTTCTTGAGCAAATTTTGAGTTTAAAAATTCTACTAATTCCCGATCATTTATTGTTAACTTACGTCCGTAATTGCGTTGGCGCTGATTAAGTTCTGCACTCGCCAGCCGAATTTCTTTTTCGGAACGTCCTTGGAAGTATTGATAGTAAGAAGAAATGCATTTTACCCACTGTCCTTGTGCTAGTGCATAAGCAATTCCTGCATTCCAAGGGTCGTAACGAACCCACAGCATTGATTTTTCGATTTCTGGATCACGGAATACATCTGCCCAGTAATAAATATTGTGTATTTTGACACCCTTTCCTGGTTGAACTTTACGCTTTCGTTGATCTGGTGCTGGTAGAGTCAGAATCTGGAATAATTCGTCATATGCTACTCTTCGGTGTAAGCGACTTCCACCTGTTGCTAATCCGGTGACAAAAGCATCGCACGGACTAGTACCTAATGCCGGATGCAATCGTTGGTCATAAACCGAATATGCCCATTCACAAAAAGCAGAGTACAGTTCTTCTAGTGTCCAAATTGCTAATCTTTCTGGACTGACAGATTTGGTGACTTTACGGTGAAGGCGTTTGATTTGGGTGTTACCTTGCAACTCATGAATAAACTGCGTGTTGGCAGTCCCAAATAGTCTTTCAACAATTGAACCAAACCGAGCATGTGCTGGCGGTCGATACTTCAGCGTGCAAGTATAAGATGCCAATAATTGTTCAAAATAGTGACTGTGAAACTCTTTTCCGTTATCGACAACAATATTTTGCGGAAACCGCCCAAATCTAGCAACGCATATGCGAATTACCATCATACAATCACGGTAGCTTGGCTCATCGAAGGTCAGATAAACTGATAAAATTCTTCGACTATATGCATCAACCATGAAGGTTGCCCAAGGACGACCTAAATTCTGATGAATTGAGTTATTTGTAGCAATATGACAATTAGTTAGAGATTCGAGTGAACTGACTAATTCAATGTCAATTTGAGTATGGTCAATGTGAACAATCTCAAAAGGGCGACTGCCATGCCGTGGAGTAGTTTGCTTTAATTCCCAATAAAATGGTTCTTCGGAAATAGCCGCTCGATTACCAAGACGTTTTCTGGTTTGATGATGTCCGCTTCGCTGTTTGATAGCATGGCAAAATGTGATTCTCGATGGTGGTTTGAATGGGGGGTCATGGGTTTGGCAAGCTAAAACAAATGATTCATAAACCCGTATTTTTCTGCGTTGTTTGGGTGTTTCATAATGCTCTTTGATAAAATCGAGCATAAATTCTTGGGTTTGAGAATCAATTTTTGGAGTCCGATTGCCTTTATTGTTATGTTTAGGCAGTAATCCCAGGTATCCCTGTCCATAAATGAGTAAAGCTTTTTGGTACTGAGTGCGCCAACGACGGATTGTGCTGCTTGGATATGCTTTCAGAGCATCTTCTAAGTATGGTTGTATTAAATTGTAGCGACGGTTGGCTTCTATAATATCTTCACAAGTTGCGTGTTTAATAATTTCTGCTGCTGCTAAGTAGCTAGGCACAATTAAATATAAGACGCTCAAGGGCATATTCCCCCTTTACGCTTCTAGCTTCCATGCCATCAATAATTGCCATAGCCAAATCGTAGTTATTGTCAAACATTTGTCCAGCAATTTCATGAGTTTTTAGTTGATGCCACTCTTCCTCTATCCGATTCATTTCGGAACAATAAGGTGGTAAAAAGAAAACGAATAATCCTTTTTCCTGCCACTCAAGCCATTTTTGTTTTGCTTTCTTACTGGTATGTAAGGAACCATTATCGTGAACAATAACACTGATGCGACCAGTTTCAACTAAAGTGTTTTGTGCCTTAGCTGCAACCCAATCCATAACCTCGATGTAGCGTTTTGTTTTGAACCCACCTTGAACCAAGGCATATTCAAAACTGACTTGGGGTTGCCATAAACCCAAAATACTAATGCGACCACCACGGCTACCAACTTGTGCCATTTGTTTTTGGCTACCGATACGACTGTAACTATAGCTAACGGGACTCCAACGACAACACCCAGACTCATCAAGATACTTAAGCTCGACATAACCCTCTACTGCCGCTTGCTTTAAGGTATCTAGGTCTGCTTGCTTAATTCGTCGTTTTTCTGGGTCTTGTTTTCTCTTATGAGTATGGCGGGTGCGTTTCCATTTCCACTTTTTTTTGAGCAAACGTCGCAAACGAGACGGACTCAATTGCACATTTCTATCTTGAGCCAATTTTTCTGATAACTGCAAACTGTTATAAGTACGGGGCTCTACCTCTAAGCAATCCTCTAAATATGCTAAGTCTGCCTCAAGCCATTTGCACTTTGCTCCTCGCCCGGAAGTTTCCCACAGTCCTCCCAAACCCTTATTTTCCCAACGCCTCAGTGTTGCTCGTACCGTATGTTCGTGACACTCAAAAATTTTAGCTATCGCTGGTACATTCCATCCTTGGGCATTTAATCGAATTATGTGGGCACGCTCTCGTGTCCGTTGAGGAACTGTTGTCGCTGACCGTAACTCCAAAAGCGTCAAATCTTCTAAATCTGTTAATCTAACTCGCAATGGAGCAGACATCTCGTAGAACCTATTTTTTAGACCTTCTCTATCTTATATTTAATTGTAACCACCTACTTATTTTAATATTTGAGGTTTGTGTTGTCTTATCTCCCACAATTTTCCCTGTATCAATCAATGCTGTAAATGCTAAATTTGGTAGTTCTATAAGTTTGCCATCTGCACGTAATAATCCAGTAGTGGTCGTCCCAGTATTTACTATCTCCCATGACTCTCCATCCCAATAAATATTAGTACCTACTGCTATTTGGAGTAATATTTGATTACTCGTTTGGGTTGTAGATTCTATTGAGTTAAGATGCTCATAAGATAAAGCAACATTTTGGTTAATAAATACGAATACTGTTTCCGGTTGCGAAAGTTTAACTTTATTAAGTTCTACGTAAAGTTTATCTGTAGCAATTAACCAATAAAGTACATCAGGGTTTATTTCTTCATTTTTTAACAGTTCTGTCAGGGTCATTCCTAGATGATTGTTTACTGTGTTTACAATCAAACTTTGCTCGGTTTCGTCTATAATTTCTGATGAGTATCCGAAATAATCTAACAGCCAAATTAGATTTTGTTGGAAGTTCCAATTAATTAGAGCATCTGACCATACATGAAAGTCCAAACCATGACCATGAGCGTATTCTTCACCTGGGGGACAATGCCATTTGCCATCTGAGTTTTTGCAATAGCGATTTGGATTCAATTCGTTCAGCTTGTTAAGTTCAAGTTCTGTTTTGCATTCCTCCCAAAAAGCTGAATCTGTCCGAATTATAAAGAAATCGGGTGTATACTGGTGTCTATTTTTTCGCCCGCTTTTGCTTTGATAGACTAATTCTATTGCTGGCGGTTGGTCGTAATATTCGAGTACGCATGGGTCATGTTCTAGTTCATAAATACGTGCTAATTCGTTATGATGGCTCTCGAATTGAATAGTACATCCCATTTTTCGACTGGGGTAACTGCCACAAACGTTTTTCCTTGCCCCTGTTACTCGACGAGATGGATTGCTGCTGCGAATCTCCTCAATGATTGCCTGCCCTGCTTGACTGAGGTCTTGTTGACGGCACCAGTTGTTAAACTCAAGGTTGTCAAGCATAATTCTTGGTTAGGAGAGAGTGTTGCGATCATTAATCTCTCCTACTCTTTATCTCAGCACAAGGCTGTATATTTATGAACAAAGTGTTGAAAATGTTTGCTCAACTTATACTTTCTCAATCATATTTTTGCTCAACTTATGCTTTCAAAACTCCTATATTTATTTTTTCCTTCTAACATGGTTAATACGGTTTCAAGCAATCTGTTGCTCAACTTATGCTTTCAAAGTTGCTCATTTTATCCTTACAGTGACAATTATTTTGTGACTTTAGCCATAAGTTGTCAAAATCAGACAAATTATGCCTTGTAATCAAGTCGGACAACTTATGCTTGGATTTTTGGGTTGAAGGAAAATAAAGTAGAGCTGTTGTTATCTTGTTGCTTGCCTTACTGAATTTCGAGCAAGTTTAAACCCTCGACAGGAGATAAACTAAGCTTGTAACACCATCTCAAAAACTTGTATAAAGTAGGCAATGTTCGTTTAGGGGTAACTTTTGTTTCTCTGATGAGGGGATTTGTGTGGAGTGAGGGAGTAGCAGCAAGCAGATTTCCAAGAGCTTGAGCAATCCACAAATCCCGATCAAATTTGCGCCCTTTGCTTCGGCTATGACTCGGTAGGTCAAGATTGCGCCCAAGCCAAGCATCACACTCGTGACAGTAGCCGTTTAGTTTCTGAGGTTGGAAAAAAGGTTGGGTATGACCGTAGCACAAACAGTATATTTGTAAATAGCGTTGATGGTATGGGCAGACAGTTACAGGCTCTAACGCCCATAACAGAGGTTGATATACAGGGGTATTAGCATCACGCCAATCTTGGTAACAACCTGCACACCAACGCTGCTGTGTATGGAAGATGTGGTTAAATGAAAGTCGCCAAGTTTTCCAAGGCAACAAAGTTAAATAGCTGATATCTTTGCGACCAGTTAAGATTTCTAGTACATTAACAACCTTAGAAACATGCTGTGTTTGGGAAAGCCAAAATTGGGCAGTTGGTTGCTGCAAAATGGCTAGTTCTTTTCGCAATCTAACTACAACTAGCTCGATAGCATCTTTTTTGGATAATCCTGGAGGCTGCTCGTTAAGAAAAAATAAAGGAGCAATGTAATAGCGAATCAAGCCCCCAACTGTAATTCCATGTGCATCAGCCAAGCGAATTAAGTAGCTACTCAAGCTCTCGACAATTGCTGTGCCGACACCAACTGGTGGTAGAGAGAAAAGACGGCTACGCTCAGGTAGTATGGGTTGCTCTAATTCCCATGATTGATACAATTTCAAGTTCTCAACAGGCATTGTGTCCACCACCGACAGGACGACGCTGTGGCAGAGGCTGACCGACCGCAGCGTGACGACGAGTTTGTTTAGCAGATGTCTGCAATGTTTTTGGAGTCACATCAGTTGCGACTTCTAATCCCAAAGCAGCCCGCAGAGCGTTGGTATCCCTACGGCTATTAAGTTGTTCCTCCCCATGAAGAGCTTCGTTAAGCAGAATTATGCACTGCTCAGTTTTGAGAGCATGTGACTCAAGATCGGAAAAAGTTAAAGTTTTGTCACCTTTGAGCAAAGCACTAAATAAAGCACGAGATAACCAATCTTTGAGAATGCCGATACAACCAACACAGCGCTCATAGCAGAAGTCCCAATGTTTGAGCAAATCAGGTTCAATTTGCAATGGTAAATGTCGTTGGAATGTTTGTACTATACCTTGAAAAGCTCTTAAATCTTCTGAATTGTCTGCTTTATAGCTGTTGCGGCTCGCAAACATAAACGCTCCGGCTTGCAAACAAGAAAATTCTTGGCTCACATTAGTTGCAAATCAGATTGGACTTCGGCTCACATTAATTGCAAACAGACTCATTATTATTTGCAATGGGCTTGCAATCATCCGACTTGGCTCACATTAATTGCAAATAAGCCGAATGCCTGCTCAGCAACTGTTGGATAGAGCAATATAAAATCCTTTGGGCGTTGCTATCTCTCCTTTATCCCTTGAGTAATGCAAGCTTGTCTTTCACTTGCTGTCGGCTACTTTGAGTGTACCGAACCGTGGTTTGAATAGCTGGAGTTCCCTTTTTGGTGATATGACCAAGATAATAAGCAACCTCCTCCAAAGTCCATCCTGCTTCACGCGCTCGGTGAGCGAAATCATGACGCAGATCATGAAAAGTTACATCATGGATGAGTTCCCACTCAGAAACAGTTGCTTGTGCTTTAATGTTTTTCCACCAGCGATGAATGCCGGCTTCGGTCAGCCTCTCATTGCGCTGAGAGGTAAAAGTGTAATCACTCTCAGTATCTCGCCCGCCGTGATGAATATATTCATACATTGGTTTTCGGACAGCGTTAATTAGATCAATATCTCGCGCCTTACCACCCTTGTAACCAACGTGCAACCAGCCAACTTTGGGGCCAATATGGGTATGCTCTATCCGTAGCCAGGAAACATCACTCACGCGACAACCAGCCCAGTACCCCAATGCAAACACAGCCATGCTACGTGGATGACCATCTTTTTCGATCAGGTTGCGTAAAATATAACGTTGGTCAGGAGTCAATTGTCTGGGGGCTAAAAGTGGCTGGGCTGGAATGTTTAATCCTCTGGTGGGGTTGCGACGTAAAATTCCCTTCTCCTCAATGAGCCAACGGGCAAAACCACTGACAGCAGATTTAACCCGTGCTTGGTGAGCAATGCTGTAACCTGACGTATCTAGATAGGCGAGATAAATTTCCATCGCCGTTTTGGTCAACTGTTCGGGTTGAAAATCTCCTCCACTCCCAGGATGTTCTACAATCCAAAGAAGAAGCTGCCTAATGATACGCATATAGGCATCAATAGTGCTATGCGTTTTACCTTTTAGGAACGCCTCATACTCTATGAGTAGTGCTTCGGCTTCAGATAAGTAAAGTGTATCCACAGCACCAAACTTCCTTCAAAAATTTCTGTGGTGAGTTTTCAAGCCTCATTTGAAGCTAATCTATCTCAAATTGTTATACTTTTTCACCTAACTGGCAACAGAATGTAATTTCTGTGGTCAGTTTTCTGCTACAAACTTAAAGATAAGGACAGTACATGAGGCGAACATACAGGCGAGCATGATCCGCAAGAAAATTCCAGCAGAAGCTTTAACCAACTTGCGTCATCGACTTGATATGTTACCAAGCCGTTGCCAAGAACGTCGGCAACTCATGGAAGAAACAGCTTCATTGTATGGAGTGTCTATTGATACTCTATATCGTGCTTTGCGTAACTCATCACGCCCCAAATCGATCAACCGTTCAGATAGCGGGACACCTCGAAAGCTATCACAGGCGGAAATGGAACTTTACTGTGAAGTCATTGCAGCAACGAAAATCCGCACTTGCAACAAGAAAGGGCGGCACGTCTCCACTGCACGGGCGATTGAACTTTTAGAAGATTTCGGGATGAACACCCCACAAGGTTTTATCAAACCACCCAAGGGGTTGTTAACTAAAGCCACTGTCAACCGTTATTTGAAAACATGGGGCTACGACCATCTCACAATGACTCGTCAACCGCCTGCGGTACGTTTTCAAGCAACTCACAGTAATGAATGTTGGCATTTCGACCTTAGCCCGTCCGATTTAAAACACGTAAAGCAGCCCTTATGGGTGGAAACGGGTAAAGGGAATCCGCTATTGATGCTTTATAGTGTCGTTGATGACCGCAGTGGTGTGTGTTACCAGGAATACCATTGTGTTTATGGAGAGGATGTAACAGCAGCGTTGCGCTTCCTATTTAATGCAATGACGGCTTCCACCTCGGATGGATGCCCCTTCCAGGGAATTCCTGAGATGATCTATACGGACAACGGGCCAATTGCCAAAAGCCATGTATTTCAAAATGTGATGGACTGCCTGGGAATCAAGCTTGCTAGCCATCTGCCTGCGGGTAAAGATGGGAGAAGGGTAACGGCTCGCTCCAAAGGAAAAGTGGAAAGACCGTTCCGGACAGTCAAAGAAGCCCATGAGACTCTGTATCATTTTCACGAACCAGAAAACGAAGTTGAGGCTAACCTATGGCTACGGCAGTATCTGCTAAATTATAACGACCAAAAACACCGTACAGAAGCGCACTCACGCTTAGAGGATTGGTTGCGAAATCTGCCAAAAAGCGGAATCAGGCAGATGTGTAGTTGGGAACGATTTTGTACTTTTGCCCGCGAACCGCAACGAAGGAAAGTGGATGCAACAGCCAGAGTATCAGTTGAGGGCGTGGCTTATGAAGTAAACCCAGACTTAGCAGGCGAAACTGTGGTGCTGTGGTGGGGTCTTTTTGATAACGAATTATATGTAGAGAAAGGCGACCAACGCTATGGCCCATTTTACCCAGTTGATGGGCCTATCCCCTTGCATCGCTATCGCAAACACAAGAAAACTAAAACCGAAGAACGGGCAGACCGGATTGCAGATTTAGCTCTTAAGCTGGGCTTGCCACGAACTGCCTTGGATAAAAACGCGGATCTGCAATTTTTGGTGGATAAGTACAAGGAAATTGAGCCAACTGTCACACCTTTTAAAGACCCAGACCCGTTCCAAGAATTTACTTATCCCACTGTATTATTCGCTAAACTGGCGATTTCAGATTATCTCGCTAAACCTTTGGCGAAATTATCCACTGAACAAATTGCCTTTATTGATGGGCTGCTAGCTGAGACTTTGAATAAAAAAGTGATTATTGAACGAGTACGGCAGTATTTCCACTCGAACAAAGGAGGGCAGCAAAATGCTCACTGAAGTAATGGAACACTTTCGTTTGGTCAAGGAATTTCCCAAGGCTGGTTACTACGAAACAGACCATCAAAAGCAAATGTTCAAAGACATTAAAGCTGCCATCCATTCAGGGAAACTGATTGCCATAACGGGAATTATTGGGTGTGGCAAGACGACTACTTTACGACGCTTGTTTGATGTTTTGGAGAAAGAAGGTAAGATTCTAGTCTCGAAGTCCCTTTCTGTAGATAAAGAACGGGCGACACTGCCAACACTTATTGCTGCTTTATTCTACGATTTATCCACAGATAAGGAAATTAAAATCCCTAAAGACGGTGAAAAACGGGAACGGGAACTACGCGACCTGATTAGAAAAGGTAAAAAGTCAGTAGCACTGTTTGTTGATGAGGCTCATGACCTTCATTACAGTACCCTGACGGGACTCAAACGTTTAATCGAAGTAGTTGAAGACGGTGGTGGCACACTTTCAGTGGTGCTGGCTGGTCATCCCAAACTGAAAAATGATCTGCGCCGTCCGACTATGGAAGAAATCGGTTATCGAGCAACAGTCTTCTCCTTGGAAGGCATTGTTGGCAATCAGCGAGAATATATTGAATGGCTAGTATCTGAATGCACTATCTCTGATACTCCAATTGGTGAAATATTGGAGGCGGAAGCTATTGAATTACTTGCCACGCGGCTCTTGACACCACTACAAATTGAGCAACATTTGACACTAGCTTTGGAGGCGGCGTACCGAGTCGCGGTCAAACCTGTGACTACGGTGATTGTGGAGTCAGTTCTGTCAAAGCAAATTGACGATTTGGAACCCACTCTCACAAGGCATGGCTATGACGTGAGGGGCTTGGCGGAACAGTTCAATGCCAAGCCGGCTGAAATTAAATCGCTGTTTCGCGGACAACTTGATCCCACTCGTGCGCGTGAATTACAAGAGCAAATGCTAGCTGCGGGGTTGCCACTTTAATTATTGGTCATATTTAGTACATTAAATCTTTTTCATCTCGATACTCTTGCAGACAAGCATACCCACCGCTTTATCTGCATCTGGCTTATTTGCAATTAATTTGAGCCAAGTCGGATGATTGCAAGCCCGTTGCAAATAATAATGAGTCTGTTTGCAATTAATGTGAGCCGAAGTGTAATCTTATTTGCAATTAATGTGAGCCAACAATTTTCTTGTTTGCAAGCCGGAGCGTTTATGTTTGCGAGCCGCAACATATAGCGTTCCAAATGAATATCTTGGCTGCGTCGGCATAGTTGAGCGCTGAGATTACGAAGTATTAATAATTCATAAGTACCTGCAAGTATAAACTGTACGCGAGTAATATTAGCTAGCGATTTAATACAGTCAGTTTGGTCGCGTAATTTCCGCCCACTAGCAACCTTGCTCAAGTTTTGTGCCTCATCAATATAAAAAACTTTGAGTCTGCGGTGACGTAATGCACTTTCAACAGACATCCTCAACTTTAAATTGGTCATTCTCTGAGAAATTGGTAATTCAATACATGGGTCTTTTAATACAGTTAAAGCACGTAAATAAAAATCTTTCCAATCAAAATTGCTGAACTCAGGTGTAACTGTTTCGACACCAGCAATCGGGATAAAACCTTTATCTCGTTCCATATCTGGTCGCGTTGCTTCTAGCAACTTTTGAGTCATACGACGTAGTAAGGTAGTTTTACCAACACCTGTTGGCCCGAACAAAAACATGAGTGAAGTTGCAGCAGGCTCTTCAACAGTGAGCATGAGCTTTTGCGAGGCTGACAGCAATTTCGGATGCGCCATTGTGTAATTTTTAAAGTAAGCAATCCTTTCAGGAATAGATTGCTCAAGTAGTTGCTTAGGAAAGCCTTCTTCGTCACTCATCAGAACTCTCCATAGTATTCTAGGGATACTAATTTAGTATCTTTTATGTCCATTAATTGGTCGGTTTCTAAATAATTATTTTCCGATTCAAGCAAATTAACTTCAGATGAATTAT
This sequence comes from Nostoc sp. ATCC 53789, assembly GCF_009873495.1. Lineage (GTDB taxonomy): Bacteria > Cyanobacteriota > Cyanobacteriia > Cyanobacteriales > Nostocaceae > Nostoc > Nostoc muscorum_A. Next base: position 80,987 of record NZ_CP046705.1, read on the forward strand.
TCTCAAAATCTGAGTGAAGCTGATCAGAAACACATCTAACTTTAGACGGGTCTTCAATCAGTTGTAAAACGCTTTTATTCTCAGCATTTTTTAGACGCTGTAATAGGAATTTTTCTTCTGTTAACTCAACAGAGTTAAGGAACTGAACTAACTCTCGGTCTGAGTTAATAAAATTATGCCCTTGTAGTCGTTTGCGAGCTAACAGTTCTGCACTAACTAATTGAATTTCCTTTTCTGAGCGTCCTTTAAAGTATTGGTAGTACTTTGAGATACACTCTACCCATTGTCCCTGAACTAAGGCATAAGCAATTCCAGCATCCCAGGGGTCATATCTAACATCAACTGATGTGAATTCAATTTCCGGATTGCGGAATTCATTATTCCAGTAGTAAATGTTATGAATTTTCACTCCCTGACCTGGTTGGACTTTGCGTTTACTTTGTTGGGGCGCGGGTAAAGTGAGAATACGAAAGATGTTGTCATATTCTACTCGTCTGTGCAGTCTGCTACCACCAAATGCAATTCCGACATTGAAGGCATCACTAGGTGTTTGTCCTAGTGCTGGAGGTTCGCGTTGGTCATATACCTCGTAACCCCACGATAAAAGAGCCGAATATAAGTCAATTAGCGTCCACACTGCCTGTTTTGAGGGACTAACAGATTTAGTCACACATCGGTGTTTTTTTGTAAGTTGGGTATTGCCAAGCAATTCATAAATCAGTTGGGTATTGGCAGTTCCAAATAGTCTTTCCACGACTGAGCCGAATCGAGGATAAGCAGGTGGGCGATGTTTTTTGGTACAAGCATAAGTTGCCAAAAGTTGCTCAAAATAATGGCTGTGGAACTCGGCACCATTATCTACAACTATTGTTTGTGGAAATCTCTTGAACCTCATCACGCAAATGCGGATGACCATCAATATTGAACGGTAACTTGGCTCTTCAAAGGTGAGATATATCGCTAATAATCGTCGGCTATAGGCATCTACCATGAAGGTGGCCCACGGACGACCTAAATTTTTATACTTAGTATCGCCAATATCTAAATGGCAATTGCTCAAGTTTTGCAATGAACTTACTAATTCAATGTCAAGTTGAGTATGGTCAATGTGAACTATTTCAAAAGGACGTTCTCCGTGAGTTGGAGTTGTTAACTCTAACTGCCAATCGAAGTCTAATTTTTGTATTGCTGCTCGTCTTCCCTGACGTTTTAATGTCTGCTCATAACCCGAACGACGTTGAATTTCCAAACAAAATCGATTAAAACTAGGTGGGTTAATTTTCGGAGATTGGGATTCACAGGCAATTCGGAAAGATTCATAGACCCTGAGTCGCCCTCGTTGTTTAAGGGTTTCGTAGTTCTCACTAATAAATGTAGTCATGAATTCCTGTACCCGCAGGTCTAGTCTTGGCTTGTAATTACCTTTGTTAGTGTTTTTGGGCAATAATCCTACAAAACCATTGCCATAAATTTCAGTTGCTTGTTGATAAGCTTTACGCCAGCGCCGAATTGTGCGGGTAATTCCCACTGGAGGATGGCTAGAAAGGTAAGGCGATAATTGAGTGTAGCGGTGATTAGCTTCTACAATATCTTGCGGTTTCGCGTGACGCAGTAATTCCTCTAGCTGCTGTTGTTTTGCTGTACTTTGAATAGGTGCAACAGTTATTTTACCGTCTTGGATCAGTTGAAAAACTGTAGCATTTGGCAGTTCTACAAACTTCCCATCTGTCCTGAGTAATCCTGTTGTTGTTGTTCCTGTGTTTACAACATCCCAGGATTCACCATCCCAAGACAGAGATTTACCAACCGCAATTTCAACGGATTGAAGGTTGCTAGGTATACTACTTGGCTTGACGGATGTTATTCGTTCGTAAGCGAGTGCTATTTCCCGGTTGGCAAAAACTTTTACTTGTTCAGGTTCGGATAATCTAGCTGTATTTAAGTTGACATAGATTTGCTCAGTTGCAATTAAAGTATAAATGTCATCTAAGCTGGCTTTTTGGTATGCGATTTTAATCAAATCCGCTAACAGTATGCCTGGATTTGTTTTTACTATCGCTAATACTTTTCTGATTACTTGATTATCTACTGCAACTGGTTCTAGATTCAAGTAATCTTCCAACCAGATAAAGTTCTGCTGAAATATCCAGCAAATTAAAGCGCTCGACCACACCCGGAACTCAAGACCAAATTTCTGTGCATAATTTTCTCCTGGTGGACATCGCCAAATACCATTTTCGTCTTGTTGATAGCGGTTTGGGCTTGCAGCAGAAAGTTTTACTAATTCTTGTTCTGATTTACATTCTTCCCAAAACGCTGAGTTATTACTGATAATAAAGAAATCAGGTGTGTATAGATGGCGGTTGTTTCTACCACTTAAAGATTGATAACAAAGTTCAATAGCTGGTGGTTGGTCGTAATATTCCAGAACATCTGGGTTATGTTCAAGTTCGTATATCCTAGCTAATTCGTGCCGATGAGACTCAAAACTTATTGTTACCCCCATTTTTCTGCTAGGGTAGAAACCAGATACATTTCCTCTGCCACCTTGGACTCGCCGTGATGGTTTTTCTGCACGGATTTGTCTGATTACCTCACTTGCCGATTGACTTAAGTTGAGGCTTTTACACCAGTCGCCAAATTCTTGAGAGTTCATCATGAATTCGACCTCAACTTTCAAATGAGTCAGTTGCTTAATTCTGATTCTAAATTTATCTAAACACAGGTGGTGATTTGCTAATATATATTGATTTAAAACTTTAAGATTGCTTATGTAAGTACAACTAGTGGACAACTTTCAGCTGATTTTTCAACTTGGTGACAATTTATGCTTTGATTTTTGACTTTGAGACAATTTTTGGCTGTATTCGTCTTATGGCATCAGAAATTTTCCTACGATAGTATCAGTGTTTCGCCTTCGATGCGGACAACTTATGCCTTGTCTATTGGACATATTGTGCTTAAAGTTACATATTTTCAAGTCGCAAGTCGGAGGTCGCAAGTCGCAAGTAAGAATGAAGAGTGCTGAGTTGAAAGACTGCCCACAAGGGACGGGGCATTTACCGAGTGTGGAAGTACCGAGTATGGTAAACAGAAGTAAAAAAGGTAAAAGCAGTGAGTGAAAATGGAGACAAAAGCATTAGTATCACTGACAGAACAAAAGCTTTTGCAATTAGAATTATCAAAGCTTGTAGCTTTCTTGATGAAAAACCGGGTGTTTGCCGTACCCTTTCTAAGCAAATGTTACGTTCTGGTACCAGTATTGGTGCTAATGTACACGAATCTCGTTCGGCTCAGTCTGATAAAGACTTCTTGCACAAAATGGAAATAGCTCTTAAGGAAGCGCGCGAAACTGAGTACTGGTTGGAAATTTTAATTGAATCTGAAGTTGTTGAAAAAGGTAAATTTGATTCGTTGCTTCAAGAAACTAAGGAAATAGTGAGGATACTCATTGCTTCAACTCGTAAAATTAAAGAGAGATTGAATGGCAGCAAATCCAACGGCAGAAGGATGGAGATGGCAAGCGAGAATTAATAATTTAACTCTGAATAGAGAATAAATATATTTTCATTACTTGCGACCTGCGACTTACGACTTACGACTTGCGACTTGCGACTTGCGACTTGCGACTTGCGACTTGCGACTTACGACTTACGACTTGCGACTTGCGACTTGCGACTTGCGACTTGCGACTTGCGACTTGCGACTTACGACTTGCGACTTGCGACTTGCGACTTGCGACTTGCGACTTGCGACTTGCGACTTACGACTTGCGACTTGCGACTTGCGACTTGCGACTTGCGACTTACGACTTGCGACTTGCGACTTGCGACTTCCTTAAAACTATGGCTCGTGATTTATTCCACAATATTGTGAGGTCTGCACTGGAAAAAGATGGTTGGTTAGTTACAGATGACCCACTAAATATTCGGTGTGGTGGAGTTGATGTTCAGATTGATTTAGGTGCAGAACACCTAGTTGCTGCCCAAAAAGCTGGAGAAAAAATAGCAGTTGAAATCAAAAATTTTGTTAGTGCATCGAAGATTTCAGAATTTCACATGGCACTAGGACAATTTATTAATTATCGGACTGCATTACGTGCAGAAGAACCTTCGAGAAATTTATATTTAGCTGTACCATTGGTCACTTATAATGATTTTTTTAATTTGCCTTTTATTCAAACTGTAGTCAACGAAAACAAATTGAAGTTAATTATTTATAACCTTGAAACTGAGGAAATAGATCAATGGATAAGTTAAATGAATACCGCACAAAAGTTAAGCAATTATTAACTAAGTATATCGAGTACAAGCCTAGTTATGGAGATGTAGAAGTCGAACAGATTTTTGACGTAGAGTATGACCATTATCAAATTATTAGCATTGGATGGAACAATCAAAAACGGATCTATGGCCCAATAATGCACCTAGATATCAAAAATAATAAAATTTGGATTCAACAAAATACAACGGAAGTAGATATTGCTTTAGAATTGATAGGAATGGGTGTACCTAAACAAGATATTGTTATCGGTTTTCATACTCCTAAAATGCGCCAACTATCGGAATTTGCTGTGGAATAAACATGATGCAAAATGCAGAATCTTTGCCACTATTTCGATTGAGCATATATTAGTCAATAGAGAGCTATGAGGTAGCAAAAGGATTACTTTACGTTGTATAAAATCGTGTAAAATTTTGTTGTGATAGCCACAAGTTGTCAATCATGCTTTATTACAAACTAGTAGGACATACCCCTGTTGCTGTTAATTCGTTGTCAGAGTGGCAAAATTATTTACACTCAGTACAAGATTCACTCAAACATCTAGTTGCCGAAACTATAGTTGGGGATGCCAAAGTATCAACTAGTTTTTCGGGATTCGATCTCACTTTTGGAGATCCCCCGTTGCTTTTTGAAACGATGGTTTTAGGCGGGCCTCATCACGGGAGAATGCAGCGTTATTCTACATGGGAGCAGGCACTAACCGGTCATAATCGTACCGTCGTAGAAGTTATGACTACCTCACCACCAGATGAGTAGTCTCAAATCAATACAATATTTAATACTTAATACTTAATAATTTACACAAAACTGGATGAACTACAGCGCAGATTCTTTACCTGAGATCAAACTCATTCCCCTTGATCGTGAAGCTCTACATTTCACACAGCTAGGAGAAACTAGAAGACCACCAACCGATATCCGGTGGGTAAAAGTACTGGAATTTTTACGCAGCAATAATCTCGCACCCAACAGCCGCAAACTCTACGAACGCGAACTCAAAAGGTTTTTGGCTTGGAGTGAGCTACATTATCATGAACTGCATCCACGTCATCTTGCGCTATATAAAGAATATCTCCGTGATGAAATACGGACTGATGCAGGTAAAGCGCTTTCAAAAAGCAGCATCAATGCGGGAATTGCGGCACTCAAAAGCTTTTTCAAATGGATGTGTTACACGTATCCTGAAATTATTGCTACTAATCCTACACTAGGGATAAAACTGGAAAAAGTACCACTGCCACCAGCCCAGAGTTTAACCCCAGAACAGATGGAACAGGTTTGGTCAGCGTTGGAATTGCTGGGAGAAACAAAGCAACGGGATACAGCACTGGTTCACATTCTCAGTCATGGACTCCGGGCAGGGGAAGTTGTACAGCTAAATGTTGGGTCATTTGATGGCAAGCTGCTATTTTTACCAGACACCAAAACCAATGAACCACGCTTAGTTCCACTGCGAAAAGAGAGCCGGGAAGTTTTAGCAGAGTATTTGCTTACGCGCGAACAGCAGGGAGAGATTTTGACCAGTCTTAGTCCATTGATGATTTCACACCATGCTTCATACAAAGGTGAACGCTTGAGTTATCACGGGATTTATTTCGCTGTAGAAAAAATTGGTGAAATAGCTCATATTGAGGATTTGCACCCTCACTCCTTTCGACATACTTACGCTACTGACTTATTGCTATTGGGAGTTGACCCCAGCCATGCACGAAAATTAACAGGACATCAAAGCGAGAAAGCGTTTCGGCGCTATACGCTTCGCAGCGAACAAGAAGCAGCGATCGCTGCTTACTATCGTGCAATCGGAGAGGAAGTGGAGTAAGGTATGCCCAAGCCACTTGATCCCAAGTGTCAGTTATGCGCCAAGTTACCAACAACCCAAGCTAAAGTGCTGCATGGAACAGCAGGGGACGGGTGTTGGAATCCCAAAGTCTGTCATAATCGCCGTTCGTTTTACCGCCACCGTTCGCAGAATAATTCAGCAGAAATTGATTCAGTAACAGTCGAACCACCAGCAACATATTTTGCAGTGCTGTATTTGTATAAAGAACCAGGGGATAAACCATTACACGCGATGTCGGCAGAACTCTGGCTGGGGCAAAAGCCTATTTGTCGCCTGGAACCAATTCACTGCTTTGGGCTAACGGCTGGCAAGATCCGCGCCTATACAGATCAGGTGTTGCAGGCTTTTGCTAAACAATACAGTGTTTCACTATATCAATATAAGGATATGTTTGAAATTACCTCAAGCTACTGCCCAGTGCGGCCTTGCCCCTTGCATCCATAATCTTAGAGATGACTACATATCGTCAATTAACAATCTGGGATGTGCTTGATGAGTTGTCCGAATCTCCACCAACTTCTTCCCTTGATGCTATGTGGGATTGTTTGGATGCGGAGCTTGAAAAATTACCCTTGGAGGCACAGTTATTAACCGCAGCGCTTGCCTTCAGTCAAGTTGCGGATATTCTCAAGTCTCGTGCGGAAATGCTGTTGCAAGATACCCACGATCGCAATAGTCTTTTGGGGCCTGTTGTTAGCACCGATCTCTTTGCTGGTCTAGTGCGGACAACAATGCACCTAGATTTAGATGATTTGATTGAACCGCAAACACCACAAATCTTTAAACCACATGGCCCACACCAATTTTCACATTCTACTGAAGAGGGTGATTCTGTAGCAGCACCCGTTGAAAAAGCAAATGTTTTGGCAATGCTTGATGAGGTGACAACTTTAGAAGATGTCCGCAATTTGGCATCAGATGAGGATGTCCAAAAATGGCAAAGTGCGATCGCTAACCATCTGATAAATGTCAAAGATGAGATTTCTTTAGTTAAACTGCAACGTGTGTTGCAAATGCCGATGGTGGAGGTGTGGTTGGGATTATTGCTGGGTGGGTTTACATTAGAGCAGCGTGGTGATTTTTATCACAACCAAAATGTCTGGGTGAAAAGCTCTCTAACTTCGGCCATCTTCAATGGCATTGTAAAGCATTCATAAGTCGGAAGTTGGAGGTAATTGGCAATACGGTTCGGTTAACAAAGTTATCTGTTGAGGCGAGCAGTTCTTGAGCAGGGGGAGAAGAGAAATTTTAATAACTTTCCTCCCCTGCTTATGCGAACCGTATTGGACACATAGAAACTCATCTTTAGTATAAATACGCAGCTTAAATTTTATTAAGTGTGCTAATTTGAGCTTACTGTATGTAATCGACAGCATATAAAACAACGTCAAATTTTCTATTAATGTTAAGTAAAACTTGTAACTAACAGCATTTAACTTACTGTAATACCGCAACAAAGGAGTTTCAAATCTTGAAAGACTATATCTGTGAGATTTTTGCCCAAAATGTTGGTTTATCTATTGCAGAAATTTTTGAAAATGACTTGACGCTATCGGCGATTATTGCTCGTTCCGATCATCTACATAACAGCATCGATCTGATGGAGGTTTTCGCCAAAACTGCAAATATGCTGAAAAAGCAGTATGGAGTCCAAATACGTTTGCCAGCTTTCTCTCTTGATACACCTATTTCAGATGTATTAGAAGCATTTTTAAATGAAGCTGATACAGTTAATACTTTGACCTAAAAATGATAAATTTTAAATCTAATTTGGAGAATAGAGTCTAGAGAATAAAGGGTAGTAGTAAAAATTTCATTTTTAGTTTTACAACCAGCTTTTTAACCCACGTTCGCCCTTGGCATTACCGTACTCCTTCTCCTAACGGAGACGCTAACGCGAACGGAGAAAAAGCTATGCGTCAGCGTCTCGAAGAGAAAGGTAGATGGGTTTTGTTTATGTAGCCGCGACTTCCAGTCACCAAGGCTTTTCAAAAACCTCTAAAACTTAAAAATTAAATTCAAATATCTTCACTATGGTAAATACAATTTCTCGATCTGATATTGTCAGTAACTTATATGCAATTGTTGCCGAGCAACGAAGCTCTTTAGTTGATTTAATATGGGAACAACACTATTTTCATGAAAAGCGCCGATGGAGTGCAGTGGAAATGATTGGTGCAATTAACCTGGAGGCTGTGAATAAATTTGACAAAGCTAATCTCTGGAATGCTGGACGTGCAGAATTGACTACCAAGCCAGGAGCCGATCGCTTGGCTAGATTGGCTGATGCTGAGTGTCGTCGTTGGCAAGATCGCAATCCAGTTTTAGCAAGCATTATGCAAGCTTGTAGTACTTGGAGTCGTTACTGGAATGAGGAAGAAAGCTTTCACGAAACCACACTTAATCGCTTATCGACTCTACTCAGTCTAGAACCTGTCAGTGACGAGACTCTCATTGAGTTTCGGAAGATTTTTCCCGACGATGACATGCTCAGAACACTAGTATTATTAGCGATTTCAGAGATTACAGCCACGGTTAACTACTCTTGGTGTGCTAGTGTTGCTCAAGACCCTGGATTGAAAAAGCTATTTAAGCAAATTGCTGCTGATGAATCGCAGCATATGACATACTTCATAAGTTTTGCCAAAGCTTTAGTTGATAGTAAAGAGTACTCACCCAAAGGTGCATTTGCTGTTGCACACTTGTTTGTGCGAGAAGGGGGCGAACTTTATGGTAGTAACCGCCAACATCTTGAGCAGCGGGATTCTCACATCAACTGGTGGGATTCCATCAAGTATGAGATGGTTCTGCCAGACAATATTGAGCGCAAACAAAGTCTGATATTTTTTGCTCTCAGACAAATTACAGGAATTCAGGTAAACTCTGCGGCTGAAGTTGAACAAAAGTGGCTGGATCTGGTGGGATGTTAATTGGACTGGGGCACGATATTCAACTGATTGCAGAACTAACAACAGTTGAAGCTTTGAAAGTTCCAGGCATTTTCTTTACAAACACTGAGTGCCTTTACTTCAGCCAAAGTAAAAACCCTCTCCAAAGTATGGCAGGTACTTTTTCAGCTAAAGAAGCCTTGTTTAAGGCTTTGGCAATGGCCACTAATTTCTACTGGACAGATGTAGAAGTGCGACATAATTCCCGTTACGCGCCTTACTTTGAATTTTACGGCTCACTGGCAGAGCATTTTCAGCTTCAAGGTTGGACTGTTCACCTTTCCATATCTCACAGTGGGGATTATGTGTCTACTGTTGTGGCTATCTCTCCCCAGCCATGATTGCAGCGACTTGGCAGTAGAAAGGTGCAAATAAACAGCAGTGTGTAACAAAAAGTAAAGTTAACTAAAACCCTCTTCCCCTTCGGGTTCGTCACTTTGCCAGACGCTCGTTCGCGTAGCGTCTCCCCTTCTCCCAAAGGGAGAGGCTAGCACCAAGGGAGAAGACTCGCTAACGACGCAAAGCGCCAAGACGGCAAATGACTCTCCTTCTGCCACGCCACTTGCTCGGAGGAAACCTCTGCAACGTAGTGGCTCCTCTACCTTCTACCTTGCCTTGATAATAAATATTCACGCCAACCCACTTATGAACTTTGAAGCTGTTAACCTAAAACTTCAGGTACGCCCAAATGACCTTGACAGTTTGGGTCACGTCAATAATGCCACTGTTCTCGAATACCTAGAAGCAGGGCGATGGTCATGGCTTGAGCATCACAACTTATTTCACGGACAGAGGATTATTCCTGTAGTTGCTCGTATTGAAGTCAACTATAGCCATGAAATATTACCTGGAGAGGTCAAGATTATTACGAAACTCAAAGACACGGAGGAAAATTACTATTATCAAGTAATTTTTCACCAAATTATTGAGATTTTCAAAAACGGAACTGCAAAGGTTGCTGCCGATGCTCTTGTGAAAGTAGCATTCATTGATTCAATTGAACGATCACTTAGAACTCTCCAGGATTTTCTCGATGAAAATAAGCAACAAGATGGTTGAGGTCAAAACAATGCAAGGCTTACAACCCAGAACTAAGCTGTCGATGACCGCGATCGCAATGATTCAGGCTCTCAAGAATACTGACTCACACTTGGGCTTGTTCTTAAGACAGGATCGTGCTGCTGAGTCTAAGTTTCTCGCCTATTGTGAGATGTACCAGAAGATTGCAGCCTATATGGAGTACTTTCGGGCTGCGGGTGTGGCAGCTGGCTCAAGAGTTCTGTTTCCTTTTGAAACAACCGAAGGTGTGATTATTGCATTCTTTGCTTTAGTTGGACTGGGAGCAATTCCACTGTCAGTCAAACCCTACAGCATGGGTGTTGTTAAAGAGAGCTACCTGGAATTTTTGACGAAGGTTACAACCCAATATCAAGCTGAATTTGTGTTGGAAGCACCTAGTATTAGAAGTTTAGAATTGAGCCTCCAGCGTCTACAGTTACCAGACACAGATATTCAGCCCCAAGAATCAGCAAATTTTGCAACAATTACAGATACTGATATTGCTTTTGTGCAGTTTTCTTTTGGCTCAACTTCTTTCCCCAAAGGCATTCCAGTCACTCATGGGAAAATTGTGGCACAAATGCAGGCGATCGCTAACCATGCTCAAAATAGACCTAGTGATGCAACTGCAAGTTGGCTGCCACTTTATCATGATATGGGATTAGTCGGTGGTTTGCTCACAACGCTATACCTGAGGCATAACTTGCACCTAAGTACTCCAATGCATTTTTTGATGAATCCTGTGGAGTGGTTGAGCGAACTGTCAGAAAAAAAGATTGCGATCGCAGTTATTCCAGATTTTGCCATTAGCTACTGTCTCCGTCGCTTGGCAATTACCGATCCAGAAGAAATTGCCAACTTAAACTTGACCCAGCTACGAATGGTTTTCAATGGCAGTGAGCCAATTAATATAGACAAACTACATCAGTTCTTGGAAGTGCTTGCACCCTATGGATTGCAAGCTACAGCAATTAAGCCTTGCTATGGCATGGCGGAGGCAGTCCTGATGATTTCCTGCTGTAAGTTAGAAGAGGTTCCCCGGATTGTGACTTTGGCAAATGGCTGCAAAGCTATTTCCGTAGGTCAAGCGTTGAGTACATTTGATATCCGTTTAAGAACTGAAGATGGTCTTTTATGCCATGAGGGTGAAGTTGGTGAAGTTGAACTCAGAGGCGGGACTTTGGTCGATAATTATTTTGAAAGCGAACGCCCTTTTTACAATTGTGATGGTTTTTTCCCTACTGGTGATTTGGGTGTAATTAGCGAGGGTGAGTTGTTCGTCACAGGTCGGCTGAACGATCGCTTCAAAATTAATGGTCAAAGTTATTTTGCGAGTGATTTTGAACATGCCATAGAATCGCTACCGTTTGTACAACCGAGCAAAGTTGCGACAATTCAGGCTGATGACCGCATTATCATCTTGATAGAAACCAAACAGGCCAGTGTTCTTCAGCAATTAATTGACCATCAGCGCCAAGTCAGCGAGATTGTTCTCAACCAGCTGGGTATTAAAATCCCTGTGGACAATATACTCTTCATTCGCCCAGGACAACTAGAAAAAACTAGCAGTGGCAAGTTACGGCGAATAGCGATCGCTCAAGCCTACATCACAGGGAAAATTATGCTTGCTAAAAACGCTAGAAATGGGTGTTAATTCTCTACTAAGCTTCCACACAAGGTTGTACTCTCTCTCAACAGCCGCCAGCAGCAAAGCGTGCAAGGATGACAGATAAGGTTTGGCAAAATCCCCAATTCTTGCAACTGCAAAATACTTGAAACCCTTGATTTATCGTTACAATAGTATTAGTAGTTAATAACCCCCAGAGGGTTACTCTGAGCGCTATTGAGCTTACTCGTCGTCAGGAGATTCCTTATCTTCTTCGTCATCCTTGTCAAAATTTGTATTGCTGAGGGGGGCTTATGGGTGAATCGAAACGCCGAAAGGCAATATTAGGCAATCACTATGGTTTGCCTAATATTTTCAATGAAGTCCAATCAATGTGGACGCAGATTAATTTCTCGATCAAGCGAGTCAAAGATTCTGATAATGGATGTTTACTTGTTCAGTGTTCCAACAACGACCGAGGGTTCCATCAAGACACTATTGCCCAACTTCAAAAAGAAATAGAAAATTGGAAATGTGATTTGGATATTCCTATCTTGATCCAAGTTCTTCCAAGGGGAGCTGGAAATTCAGAAACTAAACTTTTTGATGGGTTCGTTACCCTTTGGTGCAATTGTCCTGAATTTGAATTGTGGCGAGAAATATTTGAAACTAAACTCGTTAAGTAAACTTTGTTGCATTAAATTATTGTTTCCTAGCTGCACCATGATTTCTGTTGCCTCCACTCGATTTTGTACTCCCGTTCCACAGCCGCCAGCAATTTTGCCTGCAACGAAGATAAATAAGGTTTAGCTTGTTTCCCCAAACCCTGCAACAGCCAATCCACAGAAGAGTCACGGGTCGCCACTTGATGCAACTGCCGTAACCTTACACATAACTGCTGCATAAAAAAGCAATCTTCATCAAGTAATTCCAGTGATTTCAGGTGTTCGATTTTTACGGTATAGTCACCGTCCCATATCTGGAGTGTACAACTGTATTCTCCAACATGGCTGACTACGCCCCAATAACCCGCTTTACCTCTCAAGTCTGGATTATCTTTGGGCAGAAGAACGCATATCTCCCCAACGTGGTAAGGATTGGGTACTTTCCTTTCGGACTTTCGCGTATCCTATCTACAACATCTTTCACTATGCGACCAGATGGAATCTTATTGCCAGCTTGCTCTACTGCCTGCTGCCAAACATCCGCTTGCACAGCAGGTTCCAACTCGGCTTTCGCCAAAAAGCGCAATTGTCGTTCATTGGTCGGCATTGGAATTTGCCGACCAATGGTCGGCAAAAACTTTTGAAGATTCTCATAAACGACAGTAGCCGAAATCTTTAAGTACGCTGCATCACGACTATAATTGAAGCGATGGCTTCGCCAACGCCAAGGGCGAACGCGACAGTATTCTTCAAAAGTCTGGTGCGTGGAACGGTATAGCCGTCTGTCTCTCAACTCCATCAGCGCCTGACCTGCCTCTAAAAATGCTCTCTCCACACGGTGTTCTAAATGCAGGCGTAAGCTTTGTTCTTCCTGGGTCAACTCTGTTACTTCAACAGCCGTCACCGTAATCGTTGCTGAGGCTGGGTTATCTTGCTCAGAAGTATTTTCGGCAGCAGAGTCGGTTGCTAGCTTTGGTTCCTCAGATGCCCCAGGGATAACTCTCTTACGTCTGGATAGTGGTTTGTTCATTATTCCACCTCCAGTACCAATTGGCTCGTAGCAATATTGAGTTGTGTCATCATGGAAATATAGAGTTTTTATTTATGCCCCCATCCTTTAAACAGGTTGGGGTTTTTCATTGCTTTTTATATTTTGCACCGATGAAAGAATACTTTAACGAAAATCAGCCGAATACCACAGTTAATAAGAAAAACTTCAGTTGTCAAAAGCCTGAATTCAATTCTGACAACTGAATTAAATTTCAGCTTATTCTAGAAATACCCTCTTCAACACACGGGTAAAACAACGGCTAATGCTTGATTATTTGACCGTGAGTATTGCATTTTGGATAACTTTATTTGGAGTACAAGAGTCGTTGTTAGAATTTCGCCTGGGTTATCTTGACACTGAGAATCTTTGCACTGATCAATATACGACCCCTTGCAGATATCTTGAAGCGATCGCCCATATTCAAGTTAATAGTTATTGGTTGCTCCTTTGTTACATATTGGGACAGGTTGGCATATCATCTCCAACGAGTAGCCTTGCGAGACTGGGCAATGCCTCACCGTAAGTTGGGTGAATGTGAACCGATTGTTCAAGTACCTGCCACGTTGCTTTAGCTTCCATAAGTGACAAAAAGACATGCACCAGTTCAGCCGTTTCGTAACCAACCAGCGTTGCTCCTAAAATCAAATTCGTCTGGGTGTCGATGACCATGCGGTAGAAACCCAGATCGTGCCCCCACTCAATGCTACGGGCAATGTGAGCCATTGGCAGGGTGACTTCGCGGGCAGTAATGCCCTGTTTGTGAGCCTGCTCTAGCGTCATACCCACTCGACCCACTTGTGGCTCAGTGTAGACGGCATAGCCTAACACCCGATCGTTGCGTGTCCGGTGTTCGCCACACAGAATAGCTTTCAAGCGACGATAGTCTTCCCAAGAAACATGCGTAAAAGCAGGCTGCTTGGCAGCGTCTCCGATCGCATAAATCCCAGCGCAAGTCGTTTGAAATTGCTCGTCGATTTTAATAAAACCCTGTGCATCTAATTCAACACCTGTCACCGCAGAATTTAATGCCTGAGTATTCGGTTTGCGCCCAGTCGCAATCAGCAATGCTTCTCCATCCAGTACCTCACCATTGTTCAGCGTTAGGGTAAACACACGATTGGTATAATCAATCTGCTGAACCGTCACATTGAAATGCAGTCCAATTCCGTCTTGCTCAAAGGCATCAGCAAGCACAGCACTGACATCGGATTCTTCTTGAGCCAGCAAGCGATCGCCCCGCACAATCAATTCGGTTTGGCTCCCTAAACGTGCCATTCCCTGCCCTAACTCCAGGGCAATATAGCCACCGCCGACCACGAGCAACCGGGGCGGAATCTGCTGCAAATCAAAGAAATTTCGGTTGGTCAGATAAGGCGTTCCAGCTAAACCCGGAAAGTCAGGAATGGTGGAGGATGTCCCTGTATTGATGACGATGATCGGAGCCTGCACAGTCATACCTCCTCCACTTACAATTCTCTCTCCGGTAAAAGCAGCTTCAGCGCAGACGACTCTAACCCCTGCACTGTCTAGTCGCCGTTTGACACCCTGGTTAAACTGGCTGCGAATACTACGTACACGCTCCATCACCGCAGAAAAATCGACCTCGACCTGCGCGTGTATGCCTAACTTTGCCGCTTGCCCTGCGCGACCTGCGGCATGGGCAGAGGCTAGAAAGGCTTTAGAAGGTGTGCAACCATAGTTTATGCAACTGCCTCCCAATGCATCGCGCTCAAATAGAACGACGTTTCGACCTGATGATGCAAAGTCAGCTGCAAGTGGAATTCCGCCCTGACCGCTTCCAATCACAATTACATCTGCTGTTTCCATATCTATATACGTTGAAGACGATAGCCCATAATTCAAGGCAAGGCTCAAATGTTCTATCTACAGAATAGTACAGGCTGCGATCGCCTCTGGCGGGATACTGTTAGCGAAAGTATTACAAACGCAGAAACAAAAGTGTTACAACTAAAAGTCGCAACGACAGATTGAAGGTTTGAGCTTAAGTGATACTTGAAAACACAACTATGTATTATATTCGCCAACAGTATCCGGCGGGGCGTAAGCCCATCACAGCCCCTCGCGCAACTACTTCAAAGCCTTCCACCTTCCTAAAATGCTTGTTCTCCTTCTGTTCCAGCCGTAAGCGGTAAGCGTAGCTATACCGTCAGACTTATCGCTCTCCTCGTTGGTCAAATACCTGTTTTGCGATCGCCTCTGGCGGGCGGTTACGCCATCGCACCCTTGCAAAGCACAAAAATGCTCTCAAAGGGGCCACTTGTGAGAGCTTAGATTGATTGCACAAGTGTCTGCACCTTTGCAGTCCAAGGTAATAAATCCAACTTAGTAGCTGGCTTTCGGAGATATTTAACCACGCCTAAGTCTGACACTCGCCTCCTTCCCCCACCCAGCTACTATTGTCATTATTGCTAAAATATCTTGAGTATTTTAGCTGATTGACAAAATGCACTTTTTTTAGGCTTTTTTCACAGATGCCCTACACCTTAAGTTCAATATTATCATCCCGATCTTCACTGGAAAAAAGCTTTTCTCTCATGAGAGTTTATATGTAATTATTTATTCCCTCACTGCGAAATAGTCAAAACCCTTGATTTTTCGTTTTGAAGAAGGAATAGTATCAAATATTACTTTTTCCTGAGAGATAGAATCAATTCTCAGCTTGCTAAAAAATGAAAAGTACACTAGTAAAGCAAACAAAGCTCCGCAGCTTGGTATGAGAATCATTTAAAATATTTTTCTAACATGATACGCCTGCTCTGCTATCACCAATAATAAGCAATCTATAAAAATAAGTTTTTTTATACAATGTAACAGATGCCAAAATACAGATTCATAGTAAAGGGGAAAAGTTTTGAGTCCCGACATTAGTAATTATTCAATTAGCCTGCCTTATTTTGATAGTTTGACACAAAAGTTTTCTGAAGGGGATGCTGATGCATTATTAGCTTTTGGTCGGCATTTACATTGGGGTTATTGGTCTGATCCAACTAAAGCTGATGGTTCAATTGCAGATTTTGCTATAGCAGCAGAGAACTTATCTCATCTTATTACTGACGTTGCACAAATACAACATGGTTTAAGCATTCTTGATGTAGGCTGTGGATTTGGAGGAACAATTGCTAGTCTCAATGAGCGTTTTTCCAATATGAATTTAGTTGGAATAAATATTAACAATGAACAGCTTCTTAGAGCCGAGAGAACAGTACACGCGCTACCGAATAATCATATAAAATTTCTTAAGGCTGATGCTTGCCAATTACCATTTTCCGATGATTCTTTTGATGTAGTTTTGGCAGTTGAGTCTATTTTTGCATTCTCTAGCCGTGAGCATTTCTTTAGGGAAGCAAGGCGAATTTTACATCTAGGAGGAAGATTAACTATTTGTGATTTTATTCCTATCCAGGCTTTTTACCGAACCTGGAAATTAATAGAGAAAGCTACTAAAACTCTTGTTATTCGTACTTATGGCTCTCGTCCAGTTAATTTTTGTCCTCTTATTGAATACAAAGAATTAGCTAAAGCTACAGGTTTTGAGCTAGTTCAAACAGAGAATATTACTCGTAATACTCTACCAACTTACCCAGTAGTTAACTCATTAATGCGGGGAGAAGGAGATGAGGAAACTTACCGAGCAACTAAAGGATTAGAAAGGCTTAGTCGTCGTGGATTACTACAATACATGATCTTATCTTTCCAAGTATCTTCTCCATAGTTTGAAATTACAACATAAAATCTATCTAATTTCATGAAAATATACAGCTTCACTAAACTTATACAAGTAAGTACAATGGCTTGCTTGTTGACTTCTGAAGTAGTAAAAGCACAAATTATCCCAGACTCAACTCTACCCATCAATTCCAGGATTATTATTGATGGTGATATTAGTATTATCAATGGAGGAACTAAAGCAGGTAGCAATCTCTTCCATAGCTTTGACCAGTTTTCTATTCCCACTGGGAGCGCAGCTTACTTCAACAATGGGGGAGACATTCAAAACATTGTTAGTCGAGTAACAGTAAGTCTGTTTCTAACATTGATGGATTACTTCGAGCTAATGGTGCAGCTAATTTTTTTCTGATTAATCCCAATGGTATTATTTTTGGTTCCAATGCCAGCTTGAACATTGGTGGTTCTTTTTTAGCAAGTACAGCGAGTAGCTTGAAATTTGCTAATGAAACGGAGTTTAGTACGATTGAGACTCAAACTACTCCTCTTTTAACTGTAAGCGCACCCATAGGTTTGAACTTAGAAAGCAATAGTGGTGAGATCCGTGTACAAGGTTCAGGTCATACTTTGGGTCTTTCTTCCTTGTTTTCACCCATTTCAAAGGCAGGTGCTAGCGACAATGGTCTGCGGGTTTTACCGCAGAAAACCTTAGCCTTGATAGGGGGTAACATTGCTTTAGAAGGAGGCAATTTGACAGCACCAGGAGGGCGGGTAGAACTTGGTAGCGTTGGTAATGGAATAGTTACCTTAAATCCGACAACTTCTGGTTGGGTATTCGGATATGCAGGATTAGAAAACTTTCAAAATATCGAATTGTCTAAACGAGCATTGGTAGATGCTAGCGGCTCTGGGAATAGTGCCGTTCAACTAGTAGGAAAACAAATTTTTCTGACTGAAGGATCGGTTGCGTTGATTCAAAATCAAGACACTCAAGCCGGAAGTGGTATAAGTATACAGGCTTCAAATTTACTTCAATTAAGCGGTACCTCTACGGATGGAATGATCCCTAGTGGAATTGAAATAGAAACTTTGGGAGAAAGTGTAGGTGATGTTGTAGTTTCAACTAAGCGTTTGAGCTTTGAAGATGGAGCAGCTATAAATAGCAAGACGTTTACACAAGCAAGCGCTAGCAACATACTTCTTAATGCTTCTGAATCTATAGAAATCAAAGGATTTTCCTTTATTAACCCTACCACTGCTAGCATTGCTAGTGGCGTTGGTTCATATACTTTTAGTGCTGGTACAAGTGGAAATATCACAATTAATACAGGTCAATTAACTGCTTTAAATGGAGGTACTATAACGTCTGGAACTTTTGGTACTGGTACAGGTGGGGAATTGCTCATTAATGCAGCTCGTGGTGTTGAATTGAGTGGGTTTAATCCTATTCTTTCTTCCCCAAGTCAAGTAGCTGTAGGAGCTTATAAAACTGGAAATTCCGGGAATTTGAAAATTATCTCGCCTGAAATTATATTAGACAACGGAGGTATTATTGCTTCTTATACTTTTTCTAGCGGTAATGCTGGAGATATCACAATTGAAGCCCCTAATTTGATCAGTATTACAACACCTGTCAATACAAAAGATTTCTCTTATGAATTTCTATCTGGAATATCGTCATACGCAGTATCTCCCCCTGTTTTAATACAACAGGTTTTAGGACTATCTTCAAAGGTAAGTGGAGCAGCTAGAAGTATAAAAATAAAAACTGAACGATTATCTCTATCTAAAGGTTCAATTACCGTAAGTAATTTAGGTACTGGTACGGCAGGTAAGGTAGATATTGATGCAAATATAGTTTCTATGAAGAATAATTCTTCCATTAGTGCTGCAACCGCATTGGCAGACGGAGGAAATATTTTTATACAGGCAAGTCAAGTGCAATTAGTTGACAGCATTATCAGTGCTAGTGCCAGTAATTCGCAGGTGGCTTATCGTCTTTTAGGTATCGACTTTCCCTACAGCTTTGTCCCAACTGGTAGTGGCAACGGCGGCAATATTAATATAAACACAATTTTCCTAATTGGTTCAGAGAATAGCAGCATCTCAGCGAATGCATTTGAGGGGCGTGGTGGTAATATTAACATTGATACTCTTGGATTCTTTTTCTCTCCCAATAGCTTTATCACCGCAACTTCGCAATTGGGAATTGATGGTACAGTTCAAATTGATTTGACGAATAGAGATCCTATCGGTGGTACTATAGCAATTCCAAAAATCATTCAAGAATCTCATAAAATAGCATCAGGCTGTGCTGCACAATCAGCACAGTCAAGTTTAGTAAAAAATATATTAACTATACGTAGTAGTAATAGTCCACCGCCTGACTCTGATGAGCAGCTATATAGCCAGCCTTTTTTAGAAAGCGATTCTGTCTCATTTGAACTTGATAAACTTCCGCATGAATCACAGTCGTCCATAACAAAAGAAACTGCAAAAATTGTGGAAGCTGAGGGTTGGATAATAGATTCTAAAGGCAACATCGAATTAGTCGCAACAATACCTAATCAACTACGCCATAATAGCTTTTTGGCTACTAACCCTTGTTCTTCAGTTGGTTCTGCAACAAGAATATTCCCATCAGTAAAAGTGCAGCAAAGCAGTGATTAAATGGAAATATTGTATAAAATATGCTCTTTTGGGCATTATAGCTTTTTCAATAATTCTGAGCCAATCATCTCTGTCATTAGCTCAATCCACTAGTAAAGAAATACATCTACAACAAGCTGAAGTACTAATCCAAAGAGGTAAAAAACAATTACATCAAGATAAGCCAACAGAAGCTCTGAAAAGTTGGCGAGAAGCAGTGAAACTTTACCGCCAACAAAACAACTTTGAGGGCATTACAAAAAGCTTAGTTTATCAAAATTTTGCTCTAAATAAATTAGGTTTGTACTCTCAAGCTTGTACAACCCTTTTGGAAGCTTTGAAGTTGGACGCTTGGATCTGTAACCCAACAATATTAGAATCATCTGAATCAATAAATAAACAGATAAAAACACTAATTCATCAGATAAATCCAACGCCAGTAAATCTCATTGGATTACAGAGTTTAGGAGAAGTATTGCGCCTGACTGAAAAATTAAGCGAATCTGAAGCAGTTCTAGAAGAGTTGTTATTACTCGTTCAGCAAATACCTTCAAATAACGATAGCGATATCATATTATCTTTAGGTAATACGAAACAGTCTATCTATAAACGAGCCCGAAGTGAGTATAAGTGGATAGAGGAACCAGTTTTTAGAGACACAATCATAAATCTTATTCCTCAGAAGGCACAAGAATCATTTAAAACATATCAATTACTGGAGAGCAAGGAAAACTCTTCATTAGGTATAAAACTTCAAGCTCAGTTAAACCACTTAAGCTTATTGTTGGACTTTGACGAATGGCTAAAAGATAAATCTAAGCTAGGAGATCCCTACACAAAAGTTGATCAGGATATCCAACCTTTAGTAAAGCTAATACTACAAAATCCCTCAGCATTTTCTCAATTATCAGATGAGCAATCTATTCAAGCTAGATTAAAACTTGCTAATAGCCTCAGCAAGATTCCAGACAAATTGTTGCATTCAATAGCTATTCAGTATACACTATCTGCCTTAGAAATAGCTAAAAATATTAGCAGTAAACGATTACAATCTAAAAGTTTAGGAACTTTGGGTAAGCTAAATCCAGAGGAATCACAAACATATTTTAAAAAAGCTTTGGGTTTAGCTCAGTCAATTAATGATGTGGATGTTCTCTATGAATGGCAACAGCAATTAGGGGATTTATATCAGAAAAAAGGTAAAACTGAAGCAGCTATCCAAGCTTATGGTGCGGCTATTGACAGTATTACGCAAATTCGCAGCAATCTCTTGTCTAGCAATTTAGATTCACAGTTTTTCTTTTACGAAAAAGTAGAGCCTGTATATCGCAATTACATGCGACTACTAGCAGCAAGTCCTTCTCCTAATTTAGAGTTAATACGCCAAACTTACGAACAACTTCAAGTAGTAGAGTTAGAGGATTATCTCAAATGCGGTAAACTCGACCTTGTTGCTTTAAATAAAATTCAAAACTTGAATGACACCCCAGCAATAATTCACATTATTGATTTGAACGATAGCATAGAAGTAATTGTTCAATCTCCAAGCGGCTCCCCTCATCACCACTCCGTTGATTCAAAATTAGTTAAACCTCATGTCAACACCTTGTTAGAAATTCTACAAGATGAAAAACTCCTTTATACTAAGCAAAATATAATTACTTCACATTATCAAGTGCTATATAAAGAGTTAATTGAACCTTTAAAAAAATATTTGCCTGACTCCGGTACATTAATATTTATTTTAGATAAAACTTTTCAAAGTCTGCCCATGAACTTGCTACATGACGGGAAAGATTATTTGGTGAAGCGTTATAGCTTTTCAGAAACTTTGGGTTCTAGAGTCCGAATTCCTAAGCCTTTACGACAAGATCAGATGAAAGCTTTCATCGCTGCTCTGTCTATACCCAGTCCCAGCTTGACAGATTCAAATGCTCCTCCAGGAGCAGAAGCTTTGCCCCAAGCAAAACAAGAAGCAGAAGATGTCAGAAAACTAACCAATTCTTCACTTATTTTATTAGATAAAGAATTTACTAGTTCTCACTTTAGGCAAAGAATAAGTGAAGAAAATTTTCCTATTGTTCACATTAGTACTCATGGACAATTTAGCTCTAAACTTATACGTACAGGATTTTTAGCTTATGATCGACAAATTAATATTAGAGAGTTTGACAGCTTATTAAGAAATAAAACTCAAACTAGCTCCGATATAATTGAGTTGCTAGTTTTAAGCGCCTGTCAAACCGCTAAGGGTAATAAAAGATCAGCTTTAGGAATTGCTGGAGTTGCAGTACAAGCAGGAGCAAGAAGTACAGTAGCAACCTTATGGTTAGTAGAAGCAAACTCCACTGTTGAACTGATGGAAGAATTTTACAAAGGATTAAGAAAAGGTTTAACTAAAGCAGAGGCGTTAAGACAGGCGCAATTAGCATTAATGAAAAATCCTAAATATGCTCATCCTTACTACTGGGCACCCTTTTTAATCGTTGGTAGCTGGTTATAAAAATCTATTATTTTTAACCCCTCTTCTACTTTTTTAAACTCAGATGAATTGTTACTTTTTTTCGCTAATTCAGATGCTGTCAAATATTGGCGTTTAGCTTCGTCTGGTAAACCTGCTTCAAAATAGCGCTCACCTAATACCCTATAAATGGTCGGATTTTTACTACCTGCCGTGACTGCCTTATTTAATATTTCAAGGCTTTCATCCAATAAACCTCTAAATGCATATACAGCATCTATGTCAAGAACAGCTTCATCTTCAGGTAAATCTAGAGAATTGATTTGCTTTACTATATCTAAAACCAGTTTAATTTCTTGCTCAGAAAATAAGTTTACTACAAACGAATCCGCAGTGGGAGCAGAATCTTTTCTATAAGCAATAATAGAGATATTGAATGCTTGATCAAATACTAATTCTTTTTCTTTTGGAGGGTAAGTAATTCTATTTTCATCTACAGTTTTTTCCCATTCAAACTCATACCCTTTTACTCTCACTTTATAAGAAGTAGCACCTGGAACAGAACGCCAAGCTATGTCTGGTCGAGTTTTCATTAATGAACTGGTATAAGGATAAATAATTGTAGGCTTATCCTCTTCTCCTGTTCCACCTTTTCGAATTAAGCACACATGTATGTTACTTGGATTGCAACTAGAGCTAGACGTATCAGTTATTGTACATTTATCAGAAGGAATAGCTCCACTTGATAAATCTAAAATATTTCCTGAACTCAGGCATAAGAATTTTACATAACCACCATTCAAAACTTCTAATCGCTCTCCTTGACAAACCAAACTTCCTGGCTCAAAATGTTTGTCTCCTTTATTCATTACTCTTCCGAGTGCCGGGTTACAGCGAACCTGATTTCTTCTTACTCTTGTAAGAGGTACACTGCCCAGAAGTGGCACATCTTTAATCAGAAGGATACTTAAGCAGGACAATACAATAATTTTTGTACTAATTCTCACTTTCTCTTGCTATTTATATCACTTGTTAGCAGATTATCACTTTTTTAGAATACGATCTAGTAAATCTTCTCTCCACATAATAACTTCGGGCAGACCAGATTTGCCTAAAATACACGCTGCTATAGAAATTCTAGCATCATCATTTTTACCTAAAGCTTCTTGTATTTGAGATAATAGGCAGTAAGCATCTATTCTTTGACCATCTAAATCAATCGCTTTTTCCAAATATTTTTGGGACTCGCTCAATCTATTTTGCATTAATCTTGCCCAGCCCAAATCTTTGTAGAACGAAGCTTGTAACTCCCTATTCTCAGTTTTAGTTAAACCTTGTAAAGCTAAAGTAACAGCAGTATTATAATCACCACTTTTATTCTTCAATCTTGATAAAGCTGCAACAGCAAATACAGCTTCACTACTACTTTTAATAGCTAGTTTATATTGCTTCTCAGCTAAATCATATTTACCTTGTCCATCATAAAAAAAACCTAACCCGTAGTGTGATTCCCATTTATTTGGCTTTAACCTAAAAATCGTTTCATAAGTATTACTCACGCAATTATAGTCTTGCAATTGCTGACACACTACTGCTAAATTGCTATAGGCAACATCATCTTTAGGATTATATTTAATGGCTAGCTCATAGTTATTCCTAGCAAGATAAGGATCGTCCTTGTTGCGAAATCCTAGATCAGTATAGAAACTGGAGATTGAATAAGTCAAATTAGCTTGGTATTTAATTGCTATCTTAAAATTATTTTCAGCATCAAGCAATTTGTTTTCTTTGTGAGCTTTCTTACCTTGTTCTAAAAAATAATCTGCTACTATAGGGGATAGTTGAGAATTTAAGTTAATCGCTGTTTGAAAATTTTCTTTAGCATCTATAAAACGATTTTCTTTTTGAGCTTTTTTAGCTTGATTTAGATAATAATTAGCTATAAAAGGGAGTGATACATAGAACAACCCAGTAAAAGTTAAAGCCGCTAAAACAACTGCACCCAACTGAAATGATCTCGATGTGATTACACGATGAAGTTTTGATTTAAATGGTAATTCCTCCAAACGCTGCAAAAGAGCTTGTGTAGATAGTGGACGCTTCGCTGGTGCCGGAGACATCAAATCATCTAGCAAATCTGCAAAGGGTTTTTCAATGTGTCGTGCTTTGTTTCTCCAGATAAGTCTTGTTGTATTTGGGTCTGTTGGCAGGTCGAGTACATGAATTCCAGTTACTAAATATGCTAGCGTTCGCCCTAAGGCATAGAAATCTGATTGTGGTACTGCTTGCCCGTTGATTTGTTCTAGGGGAGTAAAGCCAGCCGTTACAAGTACTGTAACTTCATGCTGACCAAGCCCCATATCATTTCCCCCACTCCCACTAACTTTCGCTAGATATGTACGAGTTACTTCTCGAACTGCACCAAAATCAATTAAACCTAACTGTCCATCAGGTTGAATAATTATATTAGAAGGTTTAATGTCTCTATGAAAAAAACCACTCCGGTGTACTTCATCAAGAATTTTTACTATTTGTGTAAGCCAATCCACAGCTAAAGCTTGAGATATCATTCCGTTAGCTTCCACCCATTGTTCTAAATTCAGTCCATCAAATTTCTGCATCACCAAGCAATGCAAATCTATATAACTATTGTTTGGTGTAACAGTGAATAAATCGTCTATAACTCTAGGAATACCAGGATGATCAAATAACTGCAATGTCAGTGTTTCTCGCTCCAGCAAGCTGATTTCCTTAGGTCTTTGCGATCGTAACACCTTCATAACTTTACGAGTGCCTTTATCATCCACTACTTCAAAAATTTCTGTCCTGTAACGGAAGTCTAAAGGGCGTAATGGCTTAATTAACCGAAACCTCTGGTCAATTAGCAGTTCGGTTCCGCAATTAAGGCATCTTTCACTATCGTCAGGATTCTGCCGCTGTTTACACTTAGGATTGATACAATAACTCACACGTTTAAGTTATTAGAAATGATTAAGCTGATTTAAAATCATAAACTACATTTTGAACTAATTTTAAAGCATAGGTGCAAACATACTTTACAACTTGAGGCTCTAAACTCAATAGTACTTCTTTACTATCATTTCTTTCTTGCTCAATTAAAGAACGTTCATATAAAGCCTCTATAGCTTCAAGTACTTCTGAGGTCGTTACCTCACATTTTTGTCTATTTTTAAAATTTTTAAGCAATTCGCTTAGTGTAATTGAATTTACAGACTCTTGAGCTAGCTCTTCTGTTAAATAGAACATGATCCGTTTCTCTAAAATAGTTAAACGACCTTTCTCTTCAAATAATTCATCTAAGCTCTCTTGGAGTATATCTGTCATCAATACAGTTTGAAAATCTAAAAAATCCTTTACACTTCCACAAAAAAATCTTTGAATCTTTTCAGCTAGCATTTTTAAAGATAAAGGATTTCCACGATAAGTTTGAATTAAATCTCCCCATTTATCCTCATTAGTCAACCCGTACAAACGAAAAATCTCTAAAGCTTCCTTTCCCAACCCTTCAAGTTTTACCGTCCTAACTGGTTGTCCTTTTTTTTGTAGACGATTAAAATCAATAAATGGTTCACGACTGGTTAGCAGTAAACAACTTTGATGCTGTTCCTCTATGATTCTATTAAAGAACGTGCCATACTCTGCATACTGCCTGCCGTAGGCATTGGAATCGGTATTTCTGTCTCCCTGTAATAACGACTCTGCTGAGTCGAGAATCACTAAACAACGATGTGAACGCAGGTAGTCAAACAATTTAGATGTCCTAGCTTGGATGGATTCTGGTAAATTTAGCTCCTGATTTTCTGAATAAGCCAAAATTCTAAGCAGGTCAGCAACTAAATCTGTAAGTAACGGACTATATGAAACTGACTTCCAAATAAAATTATTAAATTCATACGACCCCATACGCAAAGTTTGAACCAATTTAGCAACTAAAGCACTTTTACCGACTCCTGCCGTCCCTACAATTGCTACACAACGTTCCTGAGCTATCAATTCTTTTAACATCGCTAGTTCAGGAGTTCGTCCATAAAAATTAGATGTGTCAGGCAAATTTCCTGAAAGTATAGGTACACCAGCAGCAGCTTCATTCCATTTTGCTGGTTCCTTGTCAGCTAGTAATATTTGTTTTTCTACAATGCCCCGCAGTCGTTTCTTGGTGACTTTTTCTCCACTCCCTAATATCCCTGTTAATAGTACCCACAATTTAGGTGCTACACGCCTCTGCAAAAGATTAATATCATAGAGACTGTTCTCTGCTATGTCCTTATAATCCAGATCAAGCCAAGCTGATCTAAGCACAATTTTTTCTGGTTCCTCTAGCCACCTCCCTTGTTTCGCAAACACTAAGTCATCTATGGCTTGGATAGCTTCTTTAGCATTCACCTTTTATTAAGCTCCTTTGAGTCCTGTTTTATCTTAATTTCACTAAAAAAAGTACATACTTTTTAGCAGACGCTCCTCTAAAAAGCTTACATAGTCTACTATCTCCTACTTACATATTTTAGTCTTCACAAGTCTTAACAATTAGAGTTGTTATTGTATCGTGATACTGCTATTCTAATTCAAGTACGTACTCTATTAAGAAAAGTTCTAGTAGATTACTAAAGCTAATATAATTAGCGGAGGATTAAAAACAACACTTAAAGCCAAAAACAACTTTAAGTAGTCTAAGTAAGCGATGCTTAAGATATCAGATCACTTTTCAGTTTTCTTAAAGTGTAAAAGCTTTGAGAGCTAGGATAAACAAGCTAATGAAATGAAGGGAAATATGAAAGTGAAAGCGTCAAAAAATCTAAAGGACAAAGCGCCACTAAGGAGTAGGCGCTTTGTCTGTTCGTAAAATCCATCGTTTTTCTTAGAGCGGGGTTGATCTCGAAGGAACAAAAAAAGTTTTCGTTGAAGTTTGCCGACCGAGACGACTACTAAATTTGTCCGAGAGTATAATCCGCGCTGCCAGATCCATTATAGGGTCTACCGCTTGGAAAGTCCATTCCTTGTGGTCTATTTTGGTTGTCGAAATTCATAAGTTTTTGTAAAGTTAAGTTCGATGAAGAAAAATTGCGAATTTTGTAGCTAAAAGATGTAGCAGCGCGAATAACAGTTATCAGTTACCAGTTATCAATTGGAATTTACAGTCCTTGATAACTGTTGACTGTTGACTGATAACTGATGCAACCCCCTCTGAACTTGTAAACCGAGTTATCAGGGGAAAATATAGTGATAAATAAAGAACGCCCCAAGAGCGCAGTAGTAGAGCGCATGGGGTCGAGTGCAGCTTTCGCATGGCAATTTTGTGCTGTGACGAAGGGAAATTTTCGGCATATCCAGGCTAGTAGTCTGGCAAGTCAACTTTGCATGGTGGTTAGCAGAGGGGCAGAGGGGCTCTTGGGCAGAGGGGAAAGAACTTATATAAGCCTCTCCTCTGCTCCCCTGCTCCTCTGCACAAGCGCCGACCTCCACCCAGCAATTTTGGGTTGGCGAACTGCTAGACCTTGGGTTTCGCAGCTTGAAAGAGTTCTCTCCAAGGAATTCCGAGGGGAGAACCGATGAACCATACCCCGAATATTACGGGGTCAAGGTTAAAGGGAAAAGGGAAAAGGGATGGGGAAGAGTTAACAAATTCTTCCTCCCCTTCCCCTTTGCCCCTTACCCTTGACCCAGGCGCAGCCTCTCCAACTGAATACCCAAACAACCTCACGGCTGCGGAGTACCATGAGTTGTTAGCTGGTAGCGCCATTCATCCGGCGTTGATTAAGCGCAACTTTTTCCATGTAGAGGGAGAATCAGTTTATGATTACCTGTTCATATCTGATAAAATCCCACGCAAGAATGCAGGGCGAGTCACCGATGGATACTTAAAGCTGTATCAGCACCTATTACTGGGTGGGACGTGGATTCAGTCACTTGACCCATTCAAGAACTGGCAACCGATGGAGTGGGGAAGGATCAAGCCCAACTTTCCTCGCATTGATTGGCAAAAAGGGAAACCCGTCAAATACGAGTCACCCCCCAAAACTCCCAACCGTGTTACCTACTTCGATGTCGCTAACCCCATCTGGGACAAAGTTGCAAAACGCTATTTAATTAAGCGCTATCATTCACTTTTAGCATTGCGCTTGCTGGATCAACTCAATCCATTAATATTTTGGGAGTGGATAAAGCAGCACCCAGAGATTCCGATTATCTTATGCGAGGGTGAGAAGAAAGCCGCTTGCTTGCTTAGTTTAGGGTTTGTAGCGATCGCACTCCCTGGAATTTGGAACGGGCGCGTGGGCAAACAAGATTTTGATGAACGGTTGCATCCTGACTTAGTACCAATGGCTCAGGCGGGGCGCAAGTTCATAATTCTTTTTGACTACGAAACTTCTTCTAAAACCAGGTGGTCGGTGTTTCAAGCCACTGTTCGCACTGCAAAAGCAATCGAATCGGCAGGTTGCTTTTGTGAAGTTGCATTACTGCCGGGGCCAGAAAAAGGTGTTGATGATTTCGTGGTTGGTCGCGGTGAAGATGCTAACGCTCTACTGACCGCAATCATCGATGATGCCAAATCACTTGCTGATTACAAGCGCTCGTATCGGGCTAAAAAATGGGGACTAAGTAAGTACAAACCAGATGTCACTATTAATGTCAAGTATCTCTCTGAAGCTTTGTGCATTCCTGAACTTGAAGAAAAATGCTTGAGAGTACCTGAGCTTTATGAGCTTGAAAAGGAACAACTTTTCACGTCATCTATAAAAGGACATCCTCCAAACAAGGAGTCTACGGATTCTAGCGGAGTTGATTCATCCAAATCGAAGAAATCCCCTAGCTTCAATTTCCCAAAATCAGGACTAGTCGTACTCTGGAGCGACATGGGCACTGGTAAAACTGAACTTATGCGCTGGTGGCGTGACCAAAACCCCGACGCGCGGTTCCTCAACAATGGACATCGGGTTAACTTGTTGAAAAATCTTGCCGAACGCTTGCGGACGGCGATGTATTCAGACTTGGGTTACACAGGTTTAGCCCAGGCCCAAGCCCTTAGTATTACTATTGACAGCTTGCATAAGCTGAATACCCAGTCTCTCACCTACGGTTGCATATTTATAGATGAAGCCTGCCAATACCTTACCCACCTGCTGCACAGTAATACTTGCAAACAACATCGCGCCGCCATTTTGGAGGTACTGGAATATATAGTATACAATGCGCCACTGGTCGTCATCGCTGATGCACACATGGACGATTTAACGGTAAACTTCTTCCGCTCCATGCGACCACTCGGTGAAGTACCTTACATCATTAAAAACGAGTGGCGAAACGGTTCACGCACAATTTATTGGTACGAGGGGGATAATTCTAGCGCTCTAGTCGCCCAAATCTCGGCAGCGCTGATGCTTGGAGAAAAAGTTATGGTTGCCAGCGACAGTAAGCGTTTTATCAAAAAACTCGACAAATCCTTTACTATCAAATACGAAAAGATGGGGGAAAAGGTTAAAGGGGAAGGGGAAAAGGAAGAATTAACAGATTCCTCCACCCTTTCCCCCTTACCCCTTACCCCTTGCCCGGCCCGTAGGGCTTCATGGCGTATCTGGTCTGTTCACTCTGACAATTCTGGCAGCGATGAAAATGTTGCTTTCATCAAAGATATCACCAACGCCGTCAAAAACTTTGATGCCTTATTCGCCTCTCCCAGTCTCGGTACTGGTGTCGATATTTCTGAGTATCATTTTGATTTAGTGTTCGGTGTGTTTCACGGCGTAAGCCAGACAGCTACTGAGTGTGCCCAGCAACTGTACCGTTATCGTCCAAAAGTCCCGTTTCATATTTGGGTGGCCCCGCGTCCTCCCTTTGGTTACAAGGATACAAACGCATCCAAGATTAAAGAGCGCTTGCTCCAAACCAATGAAATGACAGCTTTTCTGTTGCGGATTGACCGTCAAACAGGCTTAAGGGGCGCAGAGAAAGATTGGGCCTTAGATGCCTATTGTCAAATTATGGCCAACCGCCACTATTCTCTAAATAATCTGCGCGATGATTTGCGATCGCTCCTCACCGAAATGGGCAATACATTTATATGTGTGGGCAGTGATGATGACGACCAATCTCTTGAAAGTCTAAAAGCAGCAGCACAAGCTTTGGATAGTGCCCACAATTCGGCTGTTGCCAAGGCTAAGAATATTACTTTGAGCGAGTACCGTGCCCGTCAGAGCAAAGATTACCTTGACCCTAATGAAATTTTTGAATGCGAAAAGTTCCGCATTTCTGATTCTTACGGCATCGAAGTAACCGAATCACTCGTAGAAATGGATAAAGGTGGTCGCTTAATTAGAGCAATTGCTGGACTTGAAGCAATTTTAGCCCCACCCGAAGAATCAATTGCTGACCCCAAAACTGGGCAAAGTTATCCTACGCCACCAACAATTGTCACCCAAAAAGACCGCACCGAACGTGACAATCTACCTTTGTGCATCGACTGGGGTAATTACTCCGCACGGTGGCTTGCTAGATTTAACCTGGGATTGCATCAAATTCTCACTTCTTTAATGAAGGGTGATGAAGTTACTGCCGACGATTCCACCTTACTCAAGATGACGGCGATCGCTAAAAACTGCGCTGCTCACGTCAAAGCAATTCTTGGGTTTATTATTCCCAGTGACTGTAAACCTATTTGGTTGCTGGCCACAATGCTAGAGCAGCTGGGGCTAAAGTTGACTTTCCGCAAGCAAGGTAAACGGGGTCAACAGGTGAAACTTTTCTCTTTATCTAAAGAGGAATTAGAATTTGCAATGCATGTAATTGCTCATCGCGTGGAAAAGCGTAATCAAAAAGAAAATCGAACCTATTATCTTCCCCAAACCCCTGCGGCGTATAGTGTAAACCCCAATCAGCAGCCCGTATCCACCCCCCCCCTTGATGCTATAGGGAACTCCCATTGCCAAGGGGAGGATACTACCGAATTTGAGTCGCCTCCGACAGATCGGATTACGCTACTCCACTGCGTAGAAATACTTCGCTCTGGTATTAAGCAAGGGGTTGACGTGATTAAAGGCATCCTTAAGCGATGGGTTGAGGATTTGCGCTGGGATACGGTGCTGGAACTTGAAGCGATCGCTCCTGATGAATTGCGACTTGTCGAGGCAGCAGTACCGGAATTTTATGAATGGCTCTCCGAAGAAGTGTTGCCTATGGAGGGGGCTGGCTAGAGAAAAATCCCTTTGGCACTTGAAAGCTGTTTTTTGTTTCGTTTCCGGTAGCAATTGATGCCACTGGTTCCAATTTGGGCTGCATTTTCACAAGTCATGCAAAATGTTAAAGATCCATCAAGTTTAAAGCGCTACTGTCATTGGGTCTAGCTTTGAGATAGCGATCGGTGATGGCTAAATTGGCATGACCCAAAGTTTCTTTCACCAATACAGGATTAGTCCCGCGCTCAATGGCGTGAGAACCGTGAGCATGACGTAACCAGTGAGCAGAAACTAGTTCGCTTAATCCAGCTTCTTGTGCAATTGCTTTGACAATCGGGTGCAAGTTTTGACGGTCTAAATGTCCCCCTTTTTGACTTGGAAACACTGCTTGATTGGAGTGAGCCGAAGCTTTGAACTCCATTAATTCCGCCCAAAGCTTTGGCTTGATGAGAATTGTCCGATTTTTGCTGCCCTTGGCTTTTCGCACGTAAACTTGACCACTCTCACCACGGGGTGTCAAATCTCCCCAAGTCAGATCACAGATTTCACTTGCCCGTAACCCTGCCTGATACAGGAGTTTGATAATTAACAAATTTCTTTTGGCTGTGTACTGGCGCTTAGGAGTTTTAGCATCAGTTAAATGCTTAGAAGCTGCTCTTACCAACAATTTAATATCAGCTTCGTCTAAATAGCGTTCGTTGATTACATCCGGCAGTTCACCGAGTTTTAGCGCCATACCCACATTAAAAGGGAGATATCCAATTTTATGACCGAAACTAATTAAGCTTTTAGCTGCGGCAATATATATCCGCTTTGTACTTTCAGCATTGCCCCCAAAACAACTGGCGTATTCTACCAAGTCTTCATAAGTCACTTTTTTGAGAGGTTTGTCCAAAAATTCCAGAAATCGCCTAATGTAGCGTCGGTAAGAGATGATAGATGACTCTGCTTTTCCTTCCAACCACAGCGCAATCAACTTCGCCTCCGCCTGCGCTACTGGCAAGGAAGCGATCGCCTTTCTATGCGCTGTTATGTGGACAAGAGAGAGCGTCATTTTTATTACTCCCTTAATAATCAGACACAAGTGTAGTTTCGTCTGGTTTTATAGTGTCTGATTTTTATTGTCCTTTAAAATGGGCGTTTCAACTCACTCTCAAGCGAATGAAAATTTCTCGATTTTTGCGTATAGTACACCTCTAATACTGAGGAGCGTGACAAACACAATACTGTTATGCAATTGTTCAGCAGGGTATTTATTTTGAAAAGCCTAAAATTAGGTGAAAAAAATAAACTAAAAATGACTTTATAGTTAATAAATGATATAAGAGGTCAAAGAGCGTCCTCCAAAGTTTATTTACGCCGCAGTGTACTGCTTTTTCAGCGCTATCACGCCATAAAACTATAGAGTCATTTTTAGTTTATTTTTTGAGAGTGGTTTGATTGCTTTGCTTTGTGTTTAAGACACTTTTTTTATAGAACCGCAAACGGGAGCTAGAGAAGTAGTTTCTCAAGAATTGCCAAGGCACTTACCAGTAATGAAATGCCCCGCCGTCGATTACGAGGCAGCAGGAAAAGGTACAAACCGAGTGGAATTGTGGGCGAAAGCACAGCTAGCTACCAGATTTCTCACTCTTGATTGAGAGCAACAACCGCAAGGCGGGTGAAATTGTTAAGTTGAACATTTCTAAATTGCAATCGTCGGGTGCAAAAAAGCGCTTTCCAACCGCTGCTGTAATCGCGTATATCGCAGTTGGCCGTCACTAGAACGCAAAGCCTTGGATATCGCTTTCTTGGAACCAACGACAATCGCTAACTGCTTGGCACAAGTTAATGCTGTGTACAACTGTTTACGAGACAACATCATATAAGGCTGCGTATAAATTGGCAGAATTACTACCGGATATTCTGAAACCTGGCTTTGATGAATGGTGAGGGACCAGGCGAGGGCAATTTGATTTAAGTCTGCTCTGGTTCTAACGACAGTATGCTTACGATACTGTACAGTAACTTCCATCTCTTCAAGATCAATGGCCTTGATAATTCCGAAGTCGCCATTAAAAATTTCGTGATTATAATCATTAGTCAGTTGAATGATCCGATCGCCTTCTCGTAATAAATTCCCACCTCTGGTAATCTCTACTTTGTCGGGACTGGGCGGATTAATCAACTGCTGCAATACGGTATTGAGGTTACGAGTCCCAAGCAAACCCCGCGACATGGGGCAAAGCACTTGCACATCAGTAGCTAGATTGTAACCCAGGCGGGGAATCAAGTCTGTAATGATTCCGGATATTGCTTTAACACCATGTTTGGGGTGATGACCGCCGCCATGCCACAGACACTCAGACACGGGATTATCGGAAATCGGTTCAATAGTGGGAAACTGGCTTCGGTTAATTTGGTGAGCAGCGGTGATAATTGCGCTCTGTTGGGCTTGCCTAAATACCTTGGTCAACCGCACCACCGGAACGTGACCAGAATTAATCAAGTCAGCAAGGAATTGACCGGGACCGACAGAGGGTAACTGGTCAACGTCACCCACTAGCAGTAGTTGGGAACCGTATTGTATCGCCTTTACCAAAGAAGATGCCAGAAACAAATCAAGCATACTAGCTTCTAGCGCGACAATTGCGGTATGGGGTAAAGGGTTTTGATTATCGCGTAAGAAGCCCATTGTCTTTGGGTCAAATTCCAACAAGCAGTGTATCGTCTTGGCTTCGAGTTGTGTGATTTCACTCAGGCGTTGAGCAGCGCGTCCAGTTGGTGCAGCTAAGGCGATAGATTTGCCCATTGCTTTCCACAGAGAGACTATGGTGTGGGTGGTGAAAGTTTTACCGCAACCGGGGCCACCAGTAAGAATCATTACCCTTGAATATGCAGCCATTTCTACCGCTAGCCGTTGCTGTGGTGAAAGTTTGATTTTATGACTCTTGGTGAAGCGCTCAATCCAGGCGCGAACACGAGGCATATCTTGTGCAACTGGTTGGCAAAATCTAGATTGTATTAATTGAGCAAGGTTCTGTTCGGTGTGAAAGTAGGTTGGTAGATAACATAGCAGCGTTTGGTCTTCGCTTTTCTCGCGGATTAAGTCATCCTTGAGTGCCATGTCTTTGATAATATCAGCGAGGGCATCTTCTTCGGGTGTGTGATCTGCTGTAGTCAGCAGTTTGATAACATTCTCAATTAGTAGAGACTGGGGTAAATAGCAATGCCCATCGGCAGCAGCTTCGTTCAAAACATGAATTAAACCAGCACGGTAACGGAACTGACTATCAGGTGCAACTCCTAAATTAAAGGCAATTTTATCAGTTCTCAGAAAACCAATACCGTAGATGTCAGCAGCTAACTGGTAGGGATTGCTGGTGAGAGTAGCGAGTGCTTCATCCAAGTAATGCCTGTAAATTTTGACTGCATAAGTAGTAGAAACGCCATGACTGTGGAAAAATAGCATTAAATAGATGTAAGAGATGTAAGAAAATAAAATAAAAATAAGTTGATAGCTAAATAAAGATATTTTGAATTGAAGCAGAGACTTGATATTTGGGTTATGCCATCGGCGACGGCGACCCGGACGCGAACAATCCCACAAACTATCGAGTTTGCCCCAGTACCAGCGATGAATTGTGTCGCGTACAGTCTGTGGATGCCATTTTAAGTATTGTGCGATCTTTAGCACTGTCCATCCAGCGGCTGATAAGCGTAGTACAGTGGCACGACTTTGAGTTCTTGGTGGTATACCTTTTGCTTGAGTGAGTGCTAGTAGGGCTTGATCTTCTATTGGTGACAGGTCAACTTTTAAAGGCGCTGGCATCTTGGTCAGGGGTAAAAATATTTACGACTAAAAGAGATTATCCCAATTTGATGTGCCATTTTACTTTAATGAATTCTATTTACGAACGCCAAGATGCTCACTGATGACCGAAGGGACTTTAGCGAATGCAAATTAGTTTTTGATGTCAGAAATTACACATATTAATTTTACTTATAAAATAGGTAGCCTATAGCACTTTAGGTTACGTAGCTGCAATTAGCGATCGCTCTTTGAGGAAAACTTTTTGGTTTACTGATAACTATTTTATTGTGTACTTCAAGAGTAGCCTGGTTGGATGCGACCGTAGTTAGATATGAGTAATGGAAAAATCACATATTCAATACAAGTACGTCGGAAAAAGCGAATTGCGTTAGCGACGAACGCGAGTGCGTCTCGCAGAAAAGGAGCGTCACTGTGTTAGCGGAGCGGGGCGTTAGCAAGAGTGCGAATTGTTCGGTCATCCGGCAAGTTAGTCAGAAGCATCCAAATGGTTTTTCAAAGTGTAGGGGCAATCAGGAGTTTTGATTCCACTGGCGTAAGGTAATTTATAGGATGCCCAAAGCTGCCAGCGCAAAACATCAACTCCAATAGTTGAACTACCGAATTGTACTCGAGAGTCTTTATCTGGATTTTGTATAACATTTTTGATGATGGTATTTATCGCTTCTATCTTGAGATTATTCGGTATGCCCATTAGTAGTTTTGTAAGCCACTGTTTGATTTGTGGTGACTGTAGCCAGTCTTTGATTTGGTCATCAGTGGGAGTTAGGCGATTGACTAATAGCTTGGGATTTTCGTTATCTTTATTAACTTGATTTTTGGATTGAAAGAGTTTCTGAAAATTAGCATCTGTGTTGGACATAAAAATAATTGATTAAAAGAGAATATCTCTATTATAGATAAATTGGATAAACCCGATAATAGCTAATATATTTTATAAAAAAATAAGATGAGCAAATATAAAAAATTGATTTACAATGTTAAAATAAATTATGAATATTTGATTAAGTAAGTGTCTTATAATTAAATAAGTTCCTTATGCAAGTATCAAATAAATACTATGCACCCAATAGAGTTTAAGAAGAAGTGGAAATTAACTTATCAAGAGATGGCGTTCGTATTAGGATACGAAAGTTACGATACTGTCCGAAGCTGGTTCAGGTGTGGAAAGAAGCATCGAAATCCAATGAAGGTTGTTCATATAACTTGCTGGCTTTTGAATGAGAAGTGGGAACGCGAAGGAAAAAAAATAGTTGCTTTTTACCTATAAATGTTTCCTAACTGGGTAAAATGTCCCCTTCCCCGCCACGAAAAAGGCGGGTATTTTTATATGTAGTTAGAAGTTCCAAGAAGTTCTCAGAATCATGGGGATAGGGGGGTTTACCTGGCAAAATGAAGAACTAACAAGACCAGAAGTTGCGGCGATGTTAAAGCCAAAGGTTTCTGCAAGACAACTACAAGCATATTTGAACATAGCTCGGAAGTACTTGCCGGAGTTCCAGAAATTCACCAACAAAAAAACAGGTGGTCTAGATGGCTATGCAAAACTATACGAGTGTCACATTACAGTACTTCAGGAAATTCGCTCACTAGCTAGGGAACATACTTTAGCTGACATAGAAAGTGAATTTCAACAAAGAGCATTAAACAAGTCAGAAGTGGGAAGTGGGAAGTAGATTTTTTGTTACTTCCAACTTCGATAATAAGGTGATTTTTAGATTTTTCCTAGAACAATGAAAAAAGGAGTAATTGCCTTGGCATCTAATAATTCTGTGCGAAGAACACAAACTCAAGTTCTAGCTAAGGCGCTTGCGGCGATTGGGCGCAAGTATCAGCATCAAATTTACGCGGCAGGTACGGCGACAATCATTGTCATGCAGTCGATGCCCTCTTATGGGTGGGGCTTATTCGATTCGGCTCAGGTGGCAATGACTTGTATGTTCGGCGGCGCTGGTGGTATTGGTGGGGGTGGTGCGGCGGCGGCAACTACGGCGATTAAAGCACTTCCCGCAGTGATCAATGCAACCATCACAGTGCTTTTGTTTGTATACTTTGTAGCTTCTGGGCTTAAGGTTGCTAACGGCATTGGTGAAGGGCAGGAAGTAACGCAGATGGTTCAACAGCCCGTAGGCGTGTTTTTCATAATCCTGGTGCTTTGGATTGCTCAAAGTATCTTATTTAACGGCGTTACAGCCGCTTGTTAGTGATGAGCGAGTACAATAAATCGCCCATGAAACGGGTGAATCAGTCACTTGGTCAAAATGCAACAATAAGTATTTTTACTGGCTTTCAGTTTGCAGTCGCGTTATTTATGTTTGGCGTGGGCTTCATCATAGCGATTATGTTTGGGGCAGGAATAGTTTGGGGACTGCTGGCTGGTGTTTGGTTGAGTGCTACGGTAATAGTTTTATCTGGCAAACGTCCTTACTTGTTCTGGTCAAGAGTGTTCCCAAGCGTTCCAGTTTTCACTCGTGGCTATGTCAGATATTCTTCGCCCCAAAACAAAAAAAGGGCGGGTTCAAAGGGGATGCCTAAGCTATGGTAAAAAGCAGTATTCGTAATCAAAAAATAGTACCCTTTGAAGACTTTTTAGACTTAGCAACTTTAGTAAAACTAAAAAAGGGGAGCTATCAAATCGGAGCTTACTTGTTGAGCAAAAAACAAGTAAGCGACACTAACAACACGCTGCAATTAGTATTCGGATATGAATGCACTGGCTTTCACCCACTGTTTAATTCATCAGAGAGACTAGAGGCGATCGCCAAGGCTTTTGAGAACGGCTGTAAAGAGTTTTCGGAGGGTGAGAAATTCACCTTTCGTTGGTCTTCGTTTTGCGACGAAGACAAAGTAATTGAAGACTATCGTCAAAGGCTAGCTAGCCCTGTATCTCTTGAGAGTGAGTTTCTTGATTGGGGGCAAGTTGCGCGGATGCAAGAACTGACGCGTAATCATCAGCGTAAGGATATCAAGCTCAGTATTTACACGACTTTTACTGTCCGCCCAGGAGGAACGGAAGGTGGTGACGCGGTAGATAGAGCAATAGTTAAGCTGGCGAACTTTTTACAGCGCAAATTCACGCCAACAGGCGCGACCGAACTCACTCTTCAAAACTTAATTCAAGTTCTTGAAAAAGCGATAATAGTCTCTTTGCGCCATCAACAAATACTGTCTGAAATGGGTTTATTTCCCTCGCCAAAATCAGACAAGCAATTGTGGGGCGACCTAGTTGATAGAATGGGTGCGAAGGCTGTAAAAGTGCCCCATACCTTGGTTTATGATACTGGTGAATTAAGGGAGGAGATTAACGAAGCCACGCCCAACCCATCGCGGTATAACGACCAATTACACGCGACATCGGTACTTCTGAATAACGGCATACCTCATGCTGATAGACGATGGGTATGTTTGCCCTACCAGAGTACTGACAAAAAGAAGTATATCGGCGTAATGACGCTTGCCCAAAAACCAGAGGTGTTTGCTTCAACCTATCAGCAAATACGCTTTTTATGGGATGTATTCTCACGCGAGGTTATTTATGATGTCGAGATAATAACGGAGATTAACCCAGCCGATCAAAAAATGATTAGGCTTACCCAACAATTGATTACGAGGCGGTCAATAAATGCCTCCGCTAGCGCCAGTAAAAAGACTATTGACGTAGGAGCGCAAATTAATACGGAGCGGTCAGTCGATGCTCAGAAGCAGCTTTACACGGGTGATGTCCCGGAAAATGTAGCTGTCATAATCCTTGTTTATCGTAACTCTCCAGAAGAAATCGACGACGCTTGCAGGCTGATTTCAGGGTATATCAATCAGCCTGCCGAGTTGATTAGAGAAATGCAATATACATGGTCAATCTGGCTTGACACTTTGCTGTTGAGACAGCGACCGCAGCTGACTTTTCCTTTCAACAGACGCGCCACTTTCTTTGCTAGTGAAGTAATTGGTTTAACGCCAGTCGTTCAAACAGCGCACGGTGATAAACAAGGCTTTGAATTAGTAGCTGATGAGGGTCAATCGTCAGTCTATATCGATTTGTCAAAGCCGAAAAACATGATGGTAATCGGCACTACCGGGAGTGGGAAATCGGTAATAATTGCCTCTATTATTTATCAATGCTTGGCGTTGGGAATGTCAGTATTAATGATTGACTTGCCCAATGATGATGGTTCAGGAACCTTTGGAGACTTCACGCCCTACTTTAATGGATTTTACTTTGATATCTCAAAGGAATCAAACAATCTTGTACAACCGCTAGACCTATCAAAGATTCCTGAGTCGCAGTGGGAGGAAAGGACAAAAGCCCATCGAAATGATATTAATTTAATCGTGCTTCAATTAGTTTTAGGAACGCAAAAGTTTGATGGCTTGCTATCACAAACTATAGAATCTGTAATCCCTTTGGGTACAAAAGCCTTTTACGAAGATGCTGACATCAAGGAGCGATTTGAATTAGCGCGAAAAGCAGGGATAAACACCCCAGAGTGGGCGAATACCCCGACATTGGCAGATATGGAGAAATTCTTC
Organism: Nostoc sp. ATCC 53789; assembly: GCF_009873495.1. Lineage (GTDB taxonomy): Bacteria > Cyanobacteriota > Cyanobacteriia > Cyanobacteriales > Nostocaceae > Nostoc > Nostoc muscorum_A. Next base: position 120,766 of record NZ_CP046705.1, read on the forward strand.
TCGCTTGCGTACATTTACTTAGGCTATCAGGACGACAATGTAGAAAAAGCGTTAAATTACATCCGCTTGCGGTTACAGTACTGGCAGGCTAGTAGCATTGGTAGCGCTATCTGCAAGCCTTCAACCTTCCAGGCTGATAGCCAGTTGATTACCTTTGCACTGACTAATCTGCAATCAGGAAAAGATGCAGAAGTGTTCGGGATGAGTGCATATATCGCCGCGTCCCGTCAATCCCTCTCCTCGCCCAACAGCGTGTTCTTTATGGATGAGGCTAGCGTATTGCTAGGATTTTCCGCATTGTCGCGGCTTGCGGGTCGTAAATGCGCTACGGCTCGAAAGCAAGGCTGTCGGGTGTTTCTGGCGGCGCAGGACGTTATCTCTATCGCCAAATCGGAGGCGGGAGAACAAATATTACAAAATATGCCATTGCGATTGATTGGGCGTATTGTTCCAGGCGCGGCTAATAGTTTTTCTGAGTTGCTGGGCATCCCTAGAGAAATTATCGATAAAAACGAAAGCTTTGTCCCGAACATTCAGCAATTATATACTTTGTGGCTGTTGGACTACAACAACAAATATGTGCGCTGTCGCTATTATCCCTCGTATCCCCTGCTGGCGTTGGTCGCTAATAGCAGAGAAGAACAAGCCACGCGAGATAAATTCAAGAAAATTCACAGTGACAAGTTCACCTGGGTGGCAGAATTTTCTAAATATTATGTCGAGTGTATCAAACAGGGAAAACCATTATGAAGGTTCTATCATCAGTCATTGAAAATAAGCTGTTGCTGGCAATACTAGCAGGTGTCGTGTCAATAGTCGGCTTTCAAGTATGGCAATACAACCAAGCTCAATACGAAAAGCTTATTAGCGAAGCGAAGAATGGCTGTGGCGTGTACATAGAATTGGGCGAGGATGCCATCAAGCGCTCCCCCAGCCTGAGAGCATTGAAATATCAAAATAAGCGATTGAGTGGATTAGAGCAACCGGGGATAAACTCTGAATCCGCCGACCCAGGTGCTTATATCATGCTTTTTCGATCCCCTGCTTCTACCCTTCCGCCTAATGCTTTGCCTTTCGATGATACCTTCTTCACCAGTTTATTAAATAAGGAAGAATCACCTAAAACATTAATGGTTCAAGCTGTTTCTTTTGATTTAGCAAAAAAGCAAGCGACCGTAAAATCTCTTTGTACCAAAAAACCTTTTGTAGTAGCCTTGGAGGACTTGTATCTTGAATACCAACCGATTGATCGTAATCTCAGGCGTAGTGATTTTGACATCCTTTTCTAGCCTCCCTGCCACCGCTCAAACTAATCAAAACCAATCTTTCTTAACTCAATTTCAACAAATTTATAGCAGCTTGCAGACTTACATTAGTAATTATCAGAAAGAATTTACTAAAAGTTTGGGCAAGTTAGAAGCTGAATTAACCCAGGCAATTGAATCTAGTGTTGGTGATTTGGGTATTCCTGATCCCCTAAAAGCTGGCAAGAATATCGAGAAAGTGATTCAGAAACAAGAAGGCGCGTTGCTGATATTAGACCCTCGCATTCAAGCCGGAAACGCTATTAAGGAATGGAACCAGCAATATACACGCGGTCAGTCAGAATCAGTACTAGGAGTTGAGGGTCAACGAGTGCAATCGCAAGAGGCAGCAATAACTAATGATGCCACTGCTCAATCAAGCGAAAATGCTGCCGCCGCCCAAGAGGATGTTATTACCCAAGACATTCTTAAAAAGGTCGCTATTCAAAACTTGCAAAATGTTGTGATTGCCAAGTCTATCCACTCAGAGGCACAAAAGCAATCCCGTTCCTTGGCTGTTGCAAATATTAACCTTGCCGATATTTCAAACAGGCTTGATGAGCAAGCTGCGGCGAAGGATCAGGAATCTAACGCCGCTACTCGCCAGATAATTCAATCTGCTGCCGCTAACGATTCATTCTGGAAGAATCAATAATCGAGTCACAATAACGTTACGATAACTCAAATGATAACGTTCTTAGTTATTCTTTTTGCCCAAACGACAGGGCAAAAAGCTGGAGAAGATACGGGCACTACGAATTCAGGCGAAATAGTCGAAGGCGCTATCTCAGGCGCAGACCTAATCTATAAATCGTTTGAGAATGATTGGCTAGAATTAGCATCTGGAACAAGCCCAATTTATACGGCTGTCGTCGCTGTTTCTACCCTCGCGGCTGTTGTGATGATTGGCTTTGCATCATTTGGCTGGTACAGGAAGTATGCAGAAGAAGGGTTTGGTTTTGATTTCATATCCGAGATGGTTTTGCCATTAGTAGTAATTGTAATGCTTAGTAATAATGGGTTCCTTCTCGCCAATACAACAGTCGCATTAAAAAACGTATCGACCGGACTAAACAGGAGCATTTTAAATATTACGAGAAATGGGGTAAACCTGAGAGATGCCATAAGGAATGTTAATGCTGACCAAAGCTTTGTCTTAGCCGCACAGATAGCCTTAGCTAAGTGCGAAAAGCTCAACAACGAAAAGAAGGAAGGTGAAGAATTGAGCGAGAAACAAGCTTGTATCAAACAGGCTGTGGAGAATACACGAAAAGACGCGCAGAAAGCTAGAGAAAAGACTGGCGCGGGTTCTGGAGTCGGAAGTTGGAACCCATTAGACCTTAGTGGCGAACTAATCAATAGCGCAATCCAAGGTTTTGTTTACGTAATTCTCAGTGGACTATCAGCAGCTTTTCAATACATTGTCCAACTGTCATTCTTAATGATTGCATTCGCTGCCCCAATCTTCCTAGTTGTATCTTTGCTGCCTTTCCAAAGCAAGCCTATTTATGCTTGGTTGGCTGGCTGGTTAGGGCTAACACTGGTTCTAATTTCCTACTCCATAACTGTAGGTATTATTGCCAGCGCGATAGTCTCTAAGCCTTCCAGCAATCCTTTGCTATTGCAACTTTTACAAGCCATCTTTTCGCCATTACTCGCGGTAGCCATAGGTACTGGTGGCGGAATGGCTGTATTTTCAGCTTTCACTAGTGGGGTTAAATTCTCGGTGGGGTTAAGGAGATGAAATTATTAGAGAGAAAAGAGCTAAACTTTACCCCAATTTTCTTAATAGTCAATGCTATTTTATTAACGCTCTTATTATTCATAGAAATTGTCAATTTTGCTCGGATAGCAACGTTTTCTAAAACGAAAGCTTCGACCTTGGTAGAATTGTCTGACGGCGAATCTATCAGAGTTATTCCTATAGGTAGCCTTGAGCGATCACCGCAAGCTATTACGTATTTTGTCGGGCAGACAATGACCGGACTTTTAAGTTGGAATGCTCTACCAAAGCCAAGCGATGATTACAAGATAGACCCCACCAAACAATTAAAATTAGATCCGGGGATATCGACATCAAAAGCCAAGATTACTACTAGTGCATGGGCTTCAGGTTTTGCGTTGTCAGAAGATTTTCGCGCACCATTCCTTGAAGAGATAAGTAATCTTACGCCGCCCGATGTCTTTAATGGGTCTACGCAATCAATCCTAAAAGTCAGCCTAATCAGTCAGCCGACTCGGATTAAGGATGGGCAATGGAAAGTAGATATGGTTGCAGAGATTGTTGTTTTCCAAGGCAGCAATTTAGTTGGTAAGCCCATGGCTTTTAACAAAACTGTATTTGTCAGGGCGATTGATACGGCTGCCCTGCCTAGATTTGCGTCCGATGTTCAAGAAACGGCCTCTCGTGTTCGCAAAGCGGGGTTGGAAATTTACAAAATCCAAGATTTAGATTTATGAAAAAGAACACCCAGTCAGCTTTGTCAGAGGCAACTATTGAGATAGAAGAGCAAGATTTTGCCGCCATGAACGGCGCTAAAACTTCTCACGCTAATGATTCAATTCAACCCTCCGAGAACCCCGCCCCAGAAGAAATTGTTACTGCTCGAACAGTCTCGCAATCTCCACTCTTAAAAATGGGCGTTGTTGCCCTGATTTGCCTTCTCTTCGTGACGATTGTTGGGGCAATGCTAGGCAATTCAATGAATGTGCTGAAATTTTCCAAGGGCATTGTGCAACCGCCCAAAGAAGAGCAAACGCCCCTAGCAGAGCCGGAAAATGAGACGGGCAAGGATAAAACAGCGCTTGCCCTGACTAGCCAAAATTACGAGTTAAAGCAGATTCGCGATCGCTTGCCTAGCCCAACGCCTACTCCTAGCGCAACCTTAGCCCCAGCCCCAATCGCACCCGTTACCCCTCCGATGCAACCAGTGCAGCGCCGACAACGTTCTTACCCAGTCGCCAGTCAGCCGACAGCGCCCTTCACTTTCCCCCAGGCTAGAGTATCGCAACCCCAGCCCCAGCCCAAAATTGCCCAGCCGAGCAGACAATCTCCTTTGGCGTTCCCAACGGCTGCAACCAACGTCCCCACCAAAGACCCCACTCAGCAATGGCTTATCGCTGCAAACGTTGGCAGTTTCAGGAGTTCAGGAGATGAATCAGAAAGCGAGAAACCCATCAAGACTAATGGAATTGAAGGAGGTACGGGAGGAGCTACACAAGTGGCCCAGAACACTACCATTAATTACAACGCAAAACGCGTAATTGTTGGCAGCACTGCAGAGGGGAGGCTAGAAACGCCGATCGCTTGGGGCACTGGTGACGCTGGCAACCAGAATTACTTGGTGAAACTAACAAAACCCTTAAAAGCCTCAGATGGTAGGGACGTACTACCCGTGGGCGCTTATCTGGTTGTTCAACTAGCAGAGTCCAATGGTTCGGGTTTCGCCAAACTGCGCGGTGTTTCAGTGTTGGTCAATATAAACGGCGATACGCAAGAAAAGCAACTGCCAGAAAATGCCGTTCTGATAATGGCCAAGGATGGTGGTTTCTTAAAAGCAGAGTCTCGCAGAGGCAGTAATCTGGGCAACAATTTCATCTCTGCTATTGTTGCGGGAGTCGCCAAAGCTGCCGAAGTACAGAATCGCCCCATAACTCAAGTCAGCAGTAACTCTAATGGCTTCTCTACTAGCTCCACTACCAACGATCAAAAAGACCTATCCGCCGCTTTTGGAGAGGGTGCATTTAATAGTGTTCTCGATAATATCAAAAGTTCAAATGTCGCCCGTTCTCAACAGTTAAGTGGTAGAGAAGAAGTATTTGTGATCGATGTTGGTAAGCCAGTGCAAATATTCGTTAATCAAACAATATCGCTCTAGTCACAATAACGTTACGGTAACTGAGGATATAAATGTTAAAGAAAACCACTATTATTGCAGCATTTTTAATCTTAACTAGCGCGGCAAAAGCAACGGCGATAACTGCCCGAACGGTTTACCAGAACGACGCAAACTCCAATGCCATCGAATTAAAGGTGTGGAAGGGCTACGGGCTAACTATTAATTTGATGTCTACAGGGGAAACTATCAAGCAAGTTTGGATCGGCGATCCAAGTCGCTTCGCCTTTACTTCAAATGGTGCTTTATGCCAGTCATCAGGCAACGATTCTGACTGCACAGGAGGTAAAGCGACTGTAATTTTCCTTCGCCAGATTGACCCGATCAACTTCCCTGTTACCTCTAGTAGCAATGGAAGCACTCAAATTACAGTACTTACCAATGATAATCTTTATCAATTTAAGATAGTCCCTGCTACTGGCAACCCAGCCTATACAAGCTTGGTGATTAAATCGGATTCGGAGCGTCCATTGCCAATTACGCGTCCGCGAACGCCGCAACCGCTAACAGTTGAAAAACCGCAATCAGCGCCGCCAGACTTCCCGCAGCCCTCGCCGCCACCACAAACAATAACAGTTCAAAAGCCTCAGCCTGTTGCTGTTTTACGCCCCAATCCTGGGACTACGCTAAATGGTGCGATTCAGAGAAACGATGCTAATGCTCTCGCTTTTGGGCTAGCAGAAGCTGGGCGCAAAGGTCAAGTTAAACCCGGATCTACCACATGGAACAAGGTGCAAGATGCTATCAAACTATTACGGCGTGGCAAGACAAGAGATGAGGCAATTTCGCTTTCTCAGGTCGATAAAACCATTTTTAATCAATTACTCCAATGGGGGCAGTTGTGAACAATTTTTCTAAATCTATTCGCCAAGAATTAGGGGATTTTCTGGATTTGTGTAGGTGTGAAGGTGAGTTATGGATGTTTCCACCAATCGGCTATTTGCTGCTTTTGACTACTCTTTTGGCTGTGGATAAGACTTAGCTTAGTCCTGCAACAACCTACTTAAAATGGCTGTTACCCATGCCCTTTGCAACCTTAACTGTATTGCAAATAAACCAGTACAGAAAATCCAAAAAGCTGTTAGCAGCAACAGGAAACGTAGTAGTCTGCCAACCCAAAAATGCTAAGTGAGGACTGGGGAAAGGGGAAAGGGAAAGGGGTAAGGGATTTGAAACCTTTCCCCCTTCCCCCTTCCCCTTTACCCCGCCAAGTTCACTTGGCGAACTAGTAGAGCTACAGCAAGACAAAAGTGGATGCGAGAGTTGTGCCTATTTTCATGGGCGACAATACGACCAAGAAATCCTAATATGCACGGTACATCCACGCGGCTCCAATCAAGAACAATGTCCCGATTACTTTAACAAAAATCATGAAACTTAAGCCTTTTCTACTGGCTGCAATAGCTTCTCTAGTTCCGCTTTCCGCCTCAGTCGCACAGACACCAACAATTAATTATTCGCAGGGCAAATACAAAACGGCTGCCCCCGACTGGTCAAAAATCACATGGGATACTTTGCCACCCGTTCAACAGCCAGGATTTTTAAAGATACCTAAAAACCTGATTTCGACTTTTGGCTACGACCCCTCGCGCTCGTGGACAGCAGGGCAAAAAGTAGACTCTGTTGTGATGTTGGGCGACGCGGATGATGCTTTTAAGATGTCGGACTTGAGCTTAAAGGCTATTGACACGGTGGCTTTGTCCACTACAGCCACAACCACCAAACCCACCCTCAAAGACTTTGGATTAATGCAATGGCAAACGCCAAAAACATTAGTTAAAGCAATGCCTGAATTAAGCAATTTGAGCCTATCAGAAGTTCCCCCATTAGCTGATCTATTTTCTAAGAATGGTGCTGGACTGGGTAGCAGCACTATTTCTCAAGCCATAGCCTCAAATCCTCAAGTCGCAAACCTGACACTAGATAAGATTGACCTAAGCAAATATTCGCTTGATTCAATTCCTGGGTTGGACAAAACTCAATTAGGAAAGTTTAAATCATGGCAGCAAGCTTATGTCAATCAAATTCCTAAATTAAGTCAAGTGCCCTTTGATAAAATGCCTCAGCCTATTAGCTCTGGCATTGGTGTTGTGGGTATCGCATCTGTTGTACTTGGTACGGCAGAAAAGGGCGACAGAAGGGCTGGGAATGATTACTTTGTTTCTGGCAGCGTTGTCAGAGGCGACCGCACTTTAACAGTCGCCTGTCCTCCAGGCATTGAATGCTCATACTTAGAGATAGGGGATTTTGCTGGCAGTCAGGGCGGCTTATATGGCAAGCGCTGGGCATCTGGCTCATCTCAGCAAGTTAAGGGCGGTTATGGGTTCCTAGCAGCCGTTAACGGTGGGAAGGAACCAACAGGGCGGCTAGTGTATGGTAGTGGGTTCAAAGTGGCGCTAACTGGAGTTAATGAATCCCTTGGGACTGCCGACTTTGGCTTATTCTTTAGGATCTGTGCGCGACCGCCATTTCAGCAGAAAACTTGCACCCCTTACTTCATTGGGCCAGTTCCCTGGTTGCCCGTGAGTGAGAATGATTTGGTTATCGTGGGGACGGGACGATGACAGGGACTCCTAAGACTATTGTTAAGCCAAATCAATTTATTCCCCCAGGACTTGAATCGGCGCTATTTTCCCCCGCAGGTTTAGGGGTACTCGCTTGTGGCGCGGTGATTGTAATCGCCAAAATCATCGATAGTAGGGGAGGTATTGCCAAGTTAGCGACCGCACGGTGGGGCGGCGCGGTGGAGAAAAAAGCCGCTCGTCAATTAGCGTGTAAGCAAATTCAGCTACGCTTGCACAATCGGGTATCTCTATATGTTGGCACTCCCAAGAATACAACGAGCGAGGTTATTAATGGAATCAGGAAAACGAGTATCCCTGAAGATTCAACAACCCTTTACTTCCCAGAAGCGCAACGGGGTATTTTAGTTTGTGGTGGGCCAGGGAGCGGAAAGTCATTTTCAATGATTAATCCGATGATTCGTTCGGCAATAGATCAGGGATTTCCCTTGGTACTTTATGATTTTAAGTATAGTGAGCAAGAATCAGCTACATCTACATCTAAGGGACAAGCCCCAATACTGGCAGGATATGCCGCTTTGCGAGGTTATGAAGTTACTGTATTAGCTCCAGGTTTTGCGGAATCTGCGGTTGCCAACCCCATAGACTTTCTTCGTAATAATGAAGACTCGGAAATGGCGCGACAGTTGGCGATTACACTCAACCGCAACTTTCAACTTGGAGAAAAGAATTCTGGAAATAACTTCTTTACCAATGCTGGAGATCAGTTGGTGCAAGCTGTTTTCATGCTGGCGAAAGGAACGGAGTACCCAGATATCATGATGTGCCAAGCAATCCTGGGGTTGCCAAAGTTAGTTAAGCGCATTGAGCAAGCAGAAAATCTGAATTTCATGGTTAGAGAGGCTTTCGCACAGTTTGTATCTGTTGCAGGGTCGCCAGAAACAGCAGCTAGTATTGTGGGTACAGCTAGCGGATTGTTCAGCCGCTTCATGGTTCCCTCGGCATTAGCAGCGTTCTGTGGAAAAACCAATATTCCTTTGGATTTGAAGGGGCGGCAGATGGTGGTATTCGGGATGAACAAAGAGAAGCGTGATGTAATCGCACCCTTGCTTGTCTCGATTCTGCATCTATTAGTTAGCCGGAATGTGGCTAACAAACGTACTTGTCCTTTGGTGTTGGGGATTGATGAATTACCCACATTATATTTACCAGCACTGGTTGATTGGCTGAATCAGAATCGGGAAGATGGATTGGTATCAATACTGGGATTACAAAATCTCTCAATGCTGATTGAATCCTATGGTGAAAACACAACTAATGCAATATTTGGTGGTTGTGCTACCAAAGCATTCTTTAACCCCCAAGATGATGTAGCTGCCGAACGCTTTAGTAAGTTTTTAGGTGAAGAGGAAATTAAATACAAGCAACGTTCTCGCTCATCAGGAGGCAAGGGTGGTGCAAGCATTTCTAATTCTGACCAAAACAGTACCCGAAAATTATTTGATGTCAATCAATTTAACACTTTACCATCGGGGAAAGCAGTAATTATTAGTCCAGGTTTCCGTTCTCGTGGTCAAATAAGTTTGCCAATCTTGCAATCAATTAAGATTCCTCAGCATGAAATCCAATCTGAAACTGACAGTGTGAAAGCTTGGTACGAGTTTCAAAAGTTTTTATCTAAAAAGTCTACTCTCTTAACTCCAGCAGATGAAGAAATGAGAATTCGTCGAGCAGAGGCATTAAAATTGTTGCCTTTGATAGAAAATCAAGAGCAATTATCAGAATATGCAAGTCTGATTTAAAGTGAAATTTCCTGCCCTTAATAGTCAACCCCTTCTCTGCGAGACGCTGTGCGAATGGGGAATTCAAAATTCAAAATTATTAATTCAAAATTAAAGACAAGACGCTCTCTACCAGACGCTGCGCGTAGCTTGCTTCTCCGTAGGAGTACGTGGACTCGCTTGCCGCCGGCGCTATCGGTCATCACAAATATTCAGGATAAATACCATGTCGTCACGCGATTTTTACTCACTTAATGATCATGACAGACGAGAAATTGCAAAACTTCCACCTCAGATAGCAGCCTTAGCAGATAAATATCCATGTGATACCAATTTAATATGAAGCTGCATATAATAGAGAAAACAAACTCGATAAATTAAAAGAACCATGAGCCGCCCTTTTGAGATTGAAATCGCAGAGAGCGAAGAAGAACTTAAAAAACGCCTACAAACAGCTAATTTAGGGAACCAGAAAGAAAAACTTATTATGCTGTGGTGGATAAAAAGCGGGCAGGCCAAGGAGCAGCAAGATATTGGAAAACGCTTGGCTAAAGATACATCAACGGTGACAAGATGGTTACAAAAATATAGATCGGGTGGGCTAGATGAATTATTGAAAATAAAAAAAGCTCCGGGAGCAAAACGGAAAATTCCTGAAGGAGCGATCACGGCACTTGAAGAGGAGTTAAAAACAGGAAAAGGCTTTAGTAGCTATGGTGCAATAGTAGAGTGGTTAAAGCAAGAGCAGGGGCTTGATATCGAGTATGCAACGGTTTATGCATTGGTTCGATATCGATTAGGGGCAAAACTAAAAGTACCACGTCCTCAAAGCCATAAGCAGGATGAAAAGTTAGTATCTGAGTTTAAAAAAAACTCGGTATCATTCTGAATTGTCTAGAAAAACATCTAGCACCCGGCAAGTGTGTTCGCTACCTGTGCCAGGATGAAACGAGGGTGGGACTGAAAACTCTTACAGGAAAAGTGATTACTGCCTCTGGAGTTAAGCCTACTGTTGAGGTGAAATGGCCACGGGAAAATTTTTGGATTTATGGTGCAATTGAACCATTGACTGGAGATCATTTTCTTTATGAATATCCAAAACTGAATGGCGAGTGTTTTCAACAGTTTTTGGACTGGCTATCTCAACAATTAGGTGGGGATTACGCTATTTTACAGGTTGACCAAGCACCTGCTCATACAAGTTCAGCAATTCGTTGGCCAGAAAATATTATTCCTCTGTTTCAACCACCTTCAGCCCCTGAACTCAATCCCATTGAAAGGCTTTGGCAGCTCCTCAAGAAACCACTCAAAAATCAGCTTTTCTCTTCTTTACAGAATTTACGCGATCGCATCCAAGAAATATTTAATCAACTTACACTTGAGCAGGTAATATCTATCTCTTCTTATAACTTTATTCTCGAAGCTCTTTTCTATGCAGCTTCATATTAAATTGGTATTAGCTAAAAACTTTAACAAGCCTGTACGACAAAGCTCAGTAGCAACCCAAAAGGCTTTCTTAGCTAAAAATTTTAAGAAGCAATTACTACCAATCCCAGCGCGAACACCAAGGGTTAGATTACCTAAAAAGCTTAAAAAACACTTGAATAATATTGAGTACGCTAGTCAAGTATTACTTGAGCTTCGTAGCAGAACTCAATTAGCCAAATTGCCAGTAGTAATCGCCACACTGCGTAGGATATCACCCTACGTTTTTGAGGAATTGGTACTCACTTGCTGCTTTGAACAGGGGTGGCAAATTCAACGCAACTTTCGGTACACCGGTGACGGCGGGATAGATGGTCGCGTGTTGATTTTGGGAAAGCTTTATGTAATCCAGGTTAAGCGTTATGCTGATTACATTAGCCCAAAACACATCAAAGATTTCGTATGCTGTATTGAAGGAGAAGGAGCTAATGGTGGATTCTTCGTGCATACTGGCATAACTGGACAGTTATCAAAACAATTGATTCGTCGCTCCGACAAAATAATCTTAGTGAGCGGTCAGAAACTAGTAAATTTTGTCTTAGGTAAGCAGTTTAAAATAGTGGGAATAACAATACCAGTAAAAACAGTGAACAGTTATCAGTAAACAACTAACTTATGAATGAATGAATGAATGAATGAATGAATGAATGGAAATATCTGATACCTGATAATTGATAACTGATAAGTTAGCGTCGAAACTGTAGATGCTCCCCGTTATCATCTGATTGTTGAGGGTTTATTTTCAATCTCTTCAGAATCGATGGTTTGTCATCTCTAATCAGTTGCCTAACGATGTTCATTTTCTCCTCAAAAGTCAAAGCTAAAGCATCAGTTGTAACACTCGTAAATAACTCGCTGACCTTTGCTCCTGTTACCTTTTCACCTTTGACATATTTTCCTACTTCCATAACTACTTCTGCCAATCTTTCAATATCTAAACCCTGAATCATCTGTTTGAGATGCAACTTTAATTCTGCTAGTAATGTTTTAGCTAAGGTTGACTCAGTAGCTGATTGCTCAACAGAGTTAGAGGTGGATAAAATAGCTCTCTTCTCTACATGAGATTGCAACTCAGCCGTCAATGCTATTTCAAACTCATTGAATGTACTTTTAGCAGCAACAAGTTGTTGATGAGATTGAGAAAGTTGCTCTGTCAATCCTAATACTGCTTGGTTTAAAGCAGACTCGATAGCTGATTGCTCAACATAATCAGAGATTGACAGAATAGCTTTATTTTCTGCATAAGATTGCAACTCAGCCGTCAATGCTGTTTCAAACTCATTGAATGTACTTTTAGCAATGACAAGTTGTTGATGAGATTGAGAAAGTTGTTCTGTCAATCCTAATACTGCTTGGTTTAAAGCAGACTCGATAGCTGATTGCTCAACATAATCAGAGATTGACAGAATGGCTTTGTTTTGTGCATGAGATTGCAACTCAGCCGTCAATGCTGTTTCAAAGTCATTGAATGTACTTTTAGCAGCAACAAGTTGTTGATGAGATTGAGAAAGTTGTTCTGTCAATCCTAATACTGCTTGGTTTAAAGCAGACTCGATAGCTGATTGCTCAACATAATCAGAGATTGACAGAATGGCTTTGTTTTGTGCATAAGATTGCAACTCAGCCGTCAATGCTGTTTCAAAGTCATTGAATGTACTTTTAGCAGCAACAAGTTGTTGATGAGATTGAGAAAGTTGTTCTGTCAATCCTAATACTGCTTGGTTTAAAGCAGACTCGATAGCTGATTGCTCAACATAATCAGAGATTGACAGAATGGCTTTGTTTTGTGCATGAGATTGCAACTCAGCCGTCAATGCTGTTTCAAAGTCATTGAATGTACTTTTAGCAGCAACAAGTTGTTGATGAGATTGAGAAAGTTGTTCTGTCAATCCTAATACTGCTTGGTTTAAAGCAGACTCGATAGCTGATTGCTCAACATAATCAGAGATTGACAGAATGGCTTTGTTTTGTGCATGAGATTGCAACTCAGCCGTCAATGCTGTTTCAAACTCATTGAATGTACTTTTAGCAGCAACAAGTTGTTGATGAGATTGAGAAAGTTGTTCTGTCAATCCTAATACTGCTTGGGTTAAAGCAGACTCGACAGATGATTGCTCAATATAATCAGAGATTGTATTTAAGAGTTGTCTGGTGGCTGGTTGTGAAGAATGGACATAATTTGCTTCTCTATTAAAAATTGTTGAATCTTGTCCGTTAATTTGTCTTGAGAGTTTCTCTGTTCGTTGACCTCGAAGCCCATCATCTGTAGAGCTTTGGTTAATTCCTGCAATATCGTCTCCATGTCCGAAGACTTTTTCGAGTTCAGCATCTCGGTTAATTGCTGCAAGAAGTTCGACTGATTCGCGCTCATTTCGATTAGGTTCTCGGCTTGGCTCGTTTCTAAGAACTCGATTTTCTGGGTTAATTGCTGGCTGTTGGTTTGTAACTGCTCGATTTTCTGGGTTAATTGCTCTATCTTCTCGGTTAGGAACTGTATCTGAGTTAGGTTGTTGTCGTTGGTTAAAGTCATGGGTTTGTACCTGTGGTTTATTTTGTAAAAGATAGGGAACAGGCAATGGGGAATAGGCAACAGTTTTTTCTATTTCCTCTTCCCTGTGTGTTGGTAAGAGATCCAATTTGTCATTCCCTGTTGCCCGTTCCCTGTTGCCTGTTCCCTCAAGTTGTATAGAACGTTGTTCTGGTATCGGCTTACGCAAAGGTGGAAAAGCCGCAGTCTTTGAATGCTGATTCTGCTGTTGCCAGTCCCGAAAGGTTGGAGCAAGATGACTCAATTTCTCGTAAGCGAGTGGCCCACTTGCGACTATGAAATCATCAACACCTTTAGAAGGCCCTGGCAAGCTGACAACTTTTACTCTTGCTCCAGCTTCTTGTAACAATCTTCCAGTCACGGAAATATCTCGCTCGATATGGAGCTTAGTTTCAGGCTTGGTTTCGTAGTCAAAACAGAACTTGAAAACTCTCCCTTGTGTGGCGAAAACCGCTAATTCCTCATGTACGTAAGACTTGCCAATTTTCTTGCCAAACTCATCTTTGGGAGTTCGGTATCCCGCCGAAATCCCAGGTAGCCCAATGGCAGCATGACCCTGACTCAACAGACTGGCTGCTTTTTTCGCACCTTCTGCGATCGCACAGGGGATATTATGTTTCCAGACACAGTACCAAAATCCTGACTGGCGATCGCTATCACTGGGGTTCACCTTGTGTTTGGAGTAAATGCGTTCGGCAATATCGTCAGGGACATCTAGCAAGAAGATACTTAATTCAACTTTTGGGGGATGCTCATATTTAATGAATTTCCCTTCAATTATTTGCCCAGACTCATCTTTTTTGGGTCTTGGTTGATTTGGCTTGTAGCATCCCCATCGTTTAATCGGCGGTTTCTCACCTGGCTTTAAGTTAGCAAATGTTCGCGCATCAACTCCAGCATCACACCACCATCCACCAGCATCAAGATGCGAATATGCCCTTATAAAACCATCTGTTAGCCGTCCTGTATTTGTTCGATTCAGTTTTTCGCTGACCATGAGCCGTTCCCAGGCTTCATGCTCACCACCTGCATAGTTAAACTGAAGACTCTCAAAGTTCAACGCTGTAATATCGGGATGAATAGCACTATTTTCAAACTCCTGCCAATCCTTTGGTTCAAGAAAATTGGGAATGTCTTCAGTATGATATGGTGTCCAAAACGCTTCTGTGGGGACAGGAGATTTCAGTACTGGCTTAGAGAAAACCGATTCAACAGTATTATAATTTGGTGTCTCTTTCAAGACGGGCAAGACTTTCGGTACTTTTATTGATGAATCATGGCTTGTTGTCCGGCTAGATGCAACTGATTTCACAATTGGCTCGACAAAAGGAGTAGATACTGTCGTCTCTTGTTTTAGTACTGGCTTCTCAAAAGGGGCACTTATATTTATAGTTATTGCTTGGTGCTGCTTGAAAGTCGATTTCTGAATTTGTTTTCGTAACAATTCCAAGGCATTTTCTTTAGACTTCGACTGTTGCGCTAACCAGAGCAACCGCGTTGGATCTTCGGTGTAAATCTTTAATTCATGCCTTGCACGGCTGGCAGCAACATAAAAACTTTCCTGTCCAATAGTGAAATCTGCCGAAATTAACACCCGATCCGCAGTTTTTCCTTGGCTACTATATGTTGTACTCACAAGGGCATAGTCTAAGTTTTGCGCCTGTGCCAAACTAATGGATTCAGTACGCTCATCAGCATATTTAATCTGGACTATGTTCAGGTCGATCCCTGTTACAGTAAACTCCTGTCCGTTACGTCGTCCCAATTGCCGATCGTTTTTCTTCCATTGCAGGCGATCGCCCACAGCAATTTCAATCTGGTGACTCTGATAAACTGCTTTCTCAAAAGCCGTGTCTACCTGCAAAATCTGACGTTCATCACTTATAAGGGTCAACTTATCAGTAGTTCGACCTACCACTTCATATAATTTGCCTTTAGAAAGCCCCCGGCGTTTGTAATCCCGTGTGGGAATGATCACATCACCAATTTCAAAGTTATGGGCAAACCGCATCTGTACTTTTGTCAGATTTTTGGTTTGCAATTGGGTGATGGTTGCAGTTTCTCCCAAAGTTCCTTCACCCTTGAGCTTCGAGCGAATCGCTTGGGTAAGGGCAAGTCTTTCTGTATTTGTTCCAGCTAACACAAGAGTTTTGAGTCGCTGCTCTGGTGTCCCTACTATATAATCATTGGCGATCTGCTCTATTTTGGATTCTGAAGAAACAGTTTTTATTGAGCCGGTCGCCAGTAGATGTTCAAATCCCGCTTCTACTCTGCCATCGGCAATTAAATCTACTGCCAGCTTCAGTTGAGGGTCTTTTTGGCGCAACGATTCATTGAGGTGTGCGGTTTTGATTCCCGCCTGTTGCAAGGATTTGAAGGGATTCCCTGCTGATACTGCTGACAACTGCCGAGTGTCACCGACTAAAATCACCCTAGCTTGAAGTAAGGTTGCTCGTTGTAGGAGTGCATGGGCATCCTTAGCACTGAGTAAACCCGCTTCGTCCACAATCCAGATTTGATTTGGTTCAATTTCTTGTGGTTCAGTGACAAGTAATCTAGCCACTGTCTCAGACTGAATTTCTAACTCTTCACTCAAAACCTTAGCAGCAGAGGAACTAGGGGCAAAGCCAATAATAGTGTATCCGGCATCTGTGGCTATCGCTTTCAACTCCTTGAGGGCGAAAGTCTTACCAGCACCAGCTACTCCCTGCCATGCAATGAACTGGTCAGATGTTGTTGCAGCTAATTCTACTGCTTGGCGCTGTCCGGTATTTAGTAAGGTTTTCTGTAACTGGCTCTCAACTACTTCTCTATTAGTTATTGGGACTACTTTTCCAACACCTTGCTGCATCAACTCAATCGTCGCCAACTCCCGCCTCACTGCTGTCATCGTCGTAAATTGGTGAGTCAACCCTGGCAAACCGATTAACTCCTGATGTTCTCTAATCAGGGGTGCAATCGCTGTTACATCCGTAGCTAAACGTGATTCTAGGATGAATTTTTCTAAATCCTCTTGTCTAAAAGCGACATTTCTCTCACTGCAATGTGCGATCGCATCATCTAACGCATCAATCAGACTTTTTTGCTCAACCACAAGAGGAGCCTGTCCTTTTCTTGGTTCTCCTGGCTTGACAAACGTGATACCTAACGCCGCAGCTTCTTCTTTCCACAATGCAACTAATTCTGATTCTGGTAGTTTCTGCTTGCGCTGGCGGGTATCATCCCAAATTTTTTCACGTTCGGCCCAAGTCGAATTAGCACCAGATGAGGCGATGATTTGCTGTCGCCGCTTAGAAAAAGCCTCTAAATCCTCGAATTTAAAGCCTTTTATATCAAACTGCCCATGTAAACGAAGCTCTATCTCGTAGCCAAGCTTCTGCACCTCACGCGCCAGAGAGCTTTGGTATGCCATCCCCAAGAATTTTTTATTGGCGAATATTTCATTATTACCCAAACTCAACCACCTACCATCTGGAGTTTGGGTCATGTTCATCAGCAAACAATGGGTGTGCAGATGTGGGTCTAAATCCCGACTTTCGATGTGATCGAACTGCGCGGCGACCAAGTTACCAGTCTTAACTCTATGTCTGCCGCTATTATCTGTCACTCTGGTATAGGCATAACGCTGCTCTATTAGCTCCAGAGTTTCTTTTAGCGCCTGATGGTGAGCATCAATCAAACGAGTATCCCCGCCCACCAAGGCCATCAAGCTTACACTTTTGGGCGCAGAAAATGTACAGTCTAATGCGGCTCTGCGTTCTCCTTTCCCCTTTTCTTTGACTACTCTGGCATTCAATACCTCACGACCATCAGGCGTAAGCCCCTCAATGATATTTTTAAAAGCTTCTTCATCATCGACTGCCCCTGACAACCCCAATTTTTCAGCACCTTGACCACTCCAAAGCGACTTACCTTGGTGATAGTAATTCTTGATGAAGTAGTTCACCGCCATCTCACTTGAGACGTTAGCCGCTGTTAGCATGGCTCACCTCGAAAAATGGGGTTACAAAAGTTAATCTTTGTTCTATTCCATCTGTTGGTGCAACAAACTCTCGTCAAGAAATTCTGATTATTTTCTCTTATTGCAAGATAATCACCCTTGCAATAAGTATTGAAGTCAAAATCAATCCCCGTCATTAAACTTCGTAGTGCTTGATGACGAATGAAAATTTTTTCGTGAGACTTTGACCAAAACAAAATTTTATTTCCCAAACTCTCCTGTCATTTAATATAGCAAAAAATCGAGCATTCTTTCCACCAAATATGGCGTACTGTGCGTCAGAAAAGGATGGATTCTAGGGCTTGTGGTTATTTCAGCTAATTACTAGATAATTGGGAGAATCCTTTGGAAAATTGGGAAGTATCAGGAAGTACTAGGAAGTCTTGGGAAGTCTTAGGAATTGTTGGAAAATATTAAGCTAATGAGAATTTTGTGACTAGATGATGTTGAATAGTTGAAAAGGTAAGAAATGAATTAGAGATTTGGGAGATATTGTTTAGATATTGGGAGATGTTGAATGTAATTGGTGATTATTGGAAATCGAGGGATTTTGTGGAGATTTTCTATCAGATGCACGAATTCATGGAAAGTCAAAGAGTATTGCCAAAACTGTAATCTTTCTTCGTAAATGTGGAAAAAATCACGGTTTGGGCGGTTCACTTTGAGAGTAATTATCAATTAGATAGACAAAAAAAGGGTCAAAAACAGGGAGAAATTTTCTTGTGGATTTAATGTTGAGTCTTGATCCGGGAACTTCAATGACGAAGATGGTTTATCGTGTTCTCTCGGAGATTCCGTACAAGTCAGAATTGCTGTGTATGGAACCAGAGTTAATTAAGATTTCCAAAGATTCGTTGGATTTATATGAGTCTGGGCAAATGAATCGGCCCAATCCAGAGAATGAAGCGTGGATAGAGTACAACGGAGAGTATTATGCGGTTGGGTTTTTGGCCCAAAAGTATTTTGAAGCGCGAATCAATTTTTTAGAACTCAAGTATGAGAACGCGATTCCAAAAACTTTGGCAGCAGTGGGGGCAATAGCGATTAGAGATTCTTTGAAGGCAAACTTTGATTTATCATTGGGACTGCTATTGCCTTATGGGGAGTGGGAAGATAGAGAGAGATTAGAGAGGGGTTTAACTAAGGCACTGTCTAGTTTTAGCTTTCGAGGGAAACAATTTTGTATAAATCTGATTAACTTTCAGTGCTTGCCCGAAGGTGGGGGACTGATATTGACGCGAAGTAAAAAACTTGGCACAGATTTCAATAAAATGAATAAGCTGTTACGCAGCTTGATTGTATAATAAAGCTAAGTAATTAACCTAGCATTAGCCACCTATGCCAGCAAAAAACCATCTTTCTAAAGAGCAAAAGGAACGGTTACTAAAAACTCTAAAAGAGCATGAAAATCCATACGTAAGAGAAAAAATATTGATTTTATTATTAATGAATGATGGAAAAACTTATCAGGAAATTAGTAAGTTTTTAGACATTGCATATCCAACGGTAGCATATTGGGCAGTTCACGGCGATCCAGATAACCTAGAAAGTTTTTTAGATGGAAGAAGAGAAGGTAACTTCCGCAAAGTTACTAAAGAATATGAGGATTTATTATTAGAAACAATTGAAAAAGAACCACTAGATTATGGGTATGATTTTGGTCGTTGGACGGCAGCAAGACTAGCCACGTACCTCGAAAAGATAACAGGAATTAAGTTAAGTGGTTCGCAAGTTGGGAGAATATTAGAGCGAAAAAAGTACGTTTACCTTTGGGCAAAATACAGCCTAGAGGACAAACAGAATCCTGAAATACGTAAGGCATTTAAAGAAAAATTGTCAGAATACTTAAGAATAACAAATGTTGCCCCAGAGCGTTTACAGGTATGGTTTTGGGATGAGAGTGGATTTAGTTTGAGAGTGATAAGAAGAAAAAATTGGGGTAAGAAAGGTACAAGAAAACAAATCACAGGTCAAAGAAGAAGAGGAAGAGTAAATATTATGGGAGGGTTACGCTATCACGACAAGAAGAGAATGAATTTTGTGATTAAAAAAGGAAATGCAGATGTATTTTATGAGCAGCTTAAATCTTTGAATAATTTTCTTTTGCAAGAATGGATAGAGCAAGGAAATCCAATTGAGACTTTCAATAAATGTTCGGCGAAAATAGTGATTATCTTAGATAATGCCAGCTTCCATAAAAGAAAAGATATTTTAGTTCGTATCAAGGCAGAAATGCCAAATATTATCCTGGAATTTCTACCACCTTATAGTCCAGATTATAATTTAATTGAATTGGTTTGGCATTCAGCAAAAGAATATATAGCTCATAGATTGTTCGAGTCAGTATCACAGCTAGAAGAGTTGTTAAATAAATTGTTAAATGAAGGAGGTCTTATTATTAAATGGGAACGCAAAATTAAAAATAAAGGTAATGCTATTTATTAAATTTAGCTGCGTAACAGCTTATTGCTGTGGTGATGCTGGGTTTTCGGGATATATCAGCCGTAATCTTTGAGCGGGGTATCTCAACTGGAAAAACGGAAGGATTGGGCTTGGCGTGGATGCTGGAGAGAATCAAAAGCCGAACATCAGGGCAAAACTTACATGATCTGTTAAAGGCTGTTCATCTATCAGGCCCGACATTGAAACCGAGATACTGCAAACCTTTGGCTCGGAGCAAGAAGTCTGATTTTAAGGTTGAGGAAATAGCACAAATTATTGAAGTGGCTGACTTATCTCGTAAAGAATACTGGGAAAAGGTATCCACTTGGCTCAAAATTAATATTCCTGCCCATATTGAGCAAGTCATTATTGGTGGTGGAACGTCGGAATATTTAGGCTCGGAGTTGAAAAATTTGTTTACTCATACCGACATTTCATGGGCAGCAGAATTATCTGAGGATGTGCGTTTAGCTTTTAACCTGCCGATTAAAAAAGATGCCTTGTGCTTGCGTTTCACTGATGTATATGGATTGTTTCGTTACCAACACGCTACATCATCCATTTCAACTCATCGTGCTTCTTAATTAAAGGAATAATGAAATGTTTTCAGATGTTGAGTTTCGCTTACGAAGTAGAGTTAAGGCTGATAGCTCCGAAGCGGTGGTAATTAAGTATCTAAATTCCAAGAATACTCTTTATCCTGCTAGGGATATGGCGATGATTGCCATTAGCAGTTATTGGTTGCCTTTAGCTTATCAAGCTATGGATCAATCTGTGGATTTAGAGCAACACATTCGTGCTTGTCTTTACCGCCTTCAACTCCACTCTTCATATCTGATGGGACTGCTGGGAGAGATCCCCTCTCAAGGAACGCCGATGATTGCAGTAGCCTCTAATCAATCACAGCCACTACAACTAATACAATCAGAACCATTAGCAATATCCAGGACTTTAGTCAAAGAAGCATTACAAATAGCCAGAACTCCCGTACCAGAAGAATTGGAGTCGGAAACTGACTGGTTAAATCCTTTTTAGGACTGACCGAACAATTCGCAATGACGCTCGTTTGCGGAGCGTGATTGCGTACAGGCCTTTGGGCATGAAAACAGCGGAGCCGGGCGTAGCAAGAGTGCGAATTGTTTTAAATAGGAGTGCATGATTATGTATCAACCACAAGAACTTTTTAACGAGCTTTCAACATCAGAAATTAGCCGGACTTTACGCTTGAGTGGCATATCTGAAAAAGAGTTATATACAGAGGATGATGCAGACCGTTTTCGTGAATGTCGCACCTTAATTGAGCAGGGTGGAACTGACGAGGACGTGATGGCCCTATTATCACCAGTCGTTGACGTTGTGCTGTCAGAAACTCCGGATAATTCTTTAGCTGAAATCAAGAATGGGCGGAAAAAGTCTGGGAAAAAAGCAACTAAATCCTTAGATATAACTGAATTACTAAGTCTTGCTCGTGAACAAGGCTTTAAGCTTACCCTGACTACAGCTTTAAAGATTTTCGCTGATTGCGGACTAAAAGAACAAGATGAATATACTTCAGAGGAATCCGAGCGTTTTCTCGCTGCCTGTAACTTACGACATCAGGGAAAAACAGAAATTGAGATCGCAGCAAACTTTGGAGCAGGTGTTTTGGATGCAGCAGATATCGAACTAAGCCTTGAAGAAACTGAACGACTCATACAAGATTCTGGCGATTTACTTTTTGGGGAAATGCTGCGAGAGAAAGCTGGACAACACGCTGCCATTGCTCCAGGTTTGTACTTGAAATATTTAGCACAAGAACTAGCTTCAGAAAGTTCTCAACAGAATTGGCGTTCCTTACTTGAAATGATTAAAGCTCGTGCGGTGGGAAAGCCTCAACCCCAATTTACTTTGAAGGTGCAAACCCTACAGCTACAGCAGCCCTTGAACAGTTTGCCGCCGAACTCAGAGAATGGTTCGACTTCCGACTAGAACAGGAACGACAAACTATTGAGATTCAGGCACTAAAAGCCTCTGATGCCAAAGCCACCCGATTAGCTGCCCACAAACTCGAAAACCTGCAAGCTTGGAACGAAGCTCAGGAGTCACGAAAAAAACTCCGCAAACAACGCTCTGAAAAATTCAAATCTAACCTATTTTGGTTTGGTCAGTGGATTGGTTCGGGTCGCTCTGGGATTTTCTTTTTCATCTGTGGCGTTTTGATTTCTACAACTGCTACAGCCGTGGCAATCATTAATCTACCAACTTTCTTGTCTTGTCCTAATAGCAAAAGTCTCTGTTATCAGGTATATCAAATGCGATTCAACAATAAAAGTGTGATTCTTCCGGGACAAGCAAAGGATATCGTTGCAGAGTATGAACGTAACAAGACCAAATCTAAACGACGCAAGTAATTAAGTTTTTGGGAAAGAGAAACTGTCTGTTTTGGTTTTCCCTATCTTTGGAACAGCATCAACAGTTTGATAGAGGGATGAAGTTATGAACGACCTAAAAGAAATTAAACTTTGGGACGATTGGGATGATATCAATTTATCAACTCCAGAACGTCGCATTGAACGCTTAGAAATTCTGCTGTGCCAAAAAGTCCACAAAGGCGAGGACATATCTGAATGTCTGCAAGTTTTAGAGTACTTGAAAAATCGCACGACTCAGCAAAAGTTAGAGTCTGTTTTCTTTAGGCGAGTTCAGTCTCAACGTTTATGAATATTTACTTTCATGCCAAGGTGAGGCGATCGCTTTTTTTCACATATTCAGGTCAAATCACTGCATTTGATGGATAAAAACTTTCTTTACAGGGTAACTCACCTACTTTAATAAGAGGTGTCCTTGTCGAAAGGCAAACTGTCAACATCCTCAAAGTTATGCAGGTCTTGCTCCATCTGCTGCCGACGTTGGACGTAAGTTCTGCTGTTTCCAATCCTCCCTTGCATCAACCATTCACCAAAGTTGATGCCTTGTTCTACGTGATTGGCAGACATTTCATTATAATCATCAACCTCTATTTTCTTACGCCACTCAAGCTGTTCGAGGGCACTTTCACTGATGCCAATCTGACGAGCATATTCTACATATTCAGGTCTGAGAGAACCATCTGGGTTGAATTCTTTTTTTTCTTGTTCAGTGAAGAAATCGTATGCTGTGTAGATTGGCCACGGCTCTGGATCAGTTTCGTCCAAGTGCTTCCACTCGTCGTATCTTGCTTTTAGTCTAGAGGCATAATCATCAATTGCCTCGTTACTCATTCCTACAGATAACATTTCTTGTCGAGCTTCATTTTTCAAGCTGCCATCTGGATGGAACTCTTTCTTGTGCATATTTATCCAACGCTTAATCCTTGACATAAAAACCTCTCAAAAAATTAATTAATGTTCATCAAACTTTAAATATTATGACTTTGGAATTGAAGCATTTTGACCCTCGTTTAAATCAGTGGATCTATACAGACGATAACAAAACGAACTCTCAATCAATTCTAACTGAAAAGCTCAATAATACTTTACTGGAATTCTACTTTCCTGATAAAGAATTTTCATTTGGACACTCAGATGAATACAGCACTGCTGAAGAATTAAAGAATCATCCAAATGGACAGATTTTATTGCTATCTTCTAAGACTCGCTTACTTTATGGAGATAAAGAATGCTTAGAAGTTATCCAAAAAATTTGTCCCGATAGTAAAGACCGTGGGGCTTATGGTTCCATCTTTCTTGGGGCTTGTAAAAATGCGATTCACGAAAAGCTAAACATTCTGGTAGTAGATGATTCTACTGAAAAGGCTGGTGAAAATGGAGGGATATTATCAAATGATTTAGCATATAAATTAGTTGGGGACTGTTATGGGCAGATTTCAACACAACTCTATGACAAAGTAACCTTAAGAGAATCTCAACCAGATAAAAGCTATCGTGTAATTCAGCATCGATTTGGTTGGGTGGATGGAGTTGGAGAAGATACTACTAAATATCGTTTTGGCAAAGGAACACTCCGACCATACAGATTAGACGAAATCAAATATGCAGATCCAAATAACAAACCAAAAATAGACATAATTCTCCCCGTAAGCAGTTTTAAGGGAACAGACAAGGATAGACCCAAAGGCCCCACAAAACCTCAAATTCAACCAGGATTATATCAGCAAAATATTTGGTTAGCTGAAAAAGGGCAATCTCAGCAAGGTCAGATGTCTATCTCCCAACTGCTGGCATCTTTCCCCCAAGGAATTAAAGATTTTGCCGAGGAACTAGAGGTGCAAGCTCAAAGATTAGCCTCTATTCAAGATAACCCTAGAAATGTTGCTGCTTACTATTGTGAAAGATATGAAAAACGTAAAGAATCATTGAGTCAAAATAAATTAAAAACATCAGATATTATCAATCAAGAAACAGATGTTAAAAACTTAGGGACAAATGATGACTTAGATGCAGATCATGAGTTGGATGACGAAAGTGCTAAAGATGACTTGTTCATGTACAAACTCATTAAAGCCGATTTACTAGGGCATCAGCAGCTTTTAGAAACTGAGAAGGTTAAACAGGAATTAAGTCGGTTTGTACAAAGTGAGTGGCGAGATATTGCTGTTGGGAAAACGCTTACTTTTGACCGAGGAATGATTATTCCCTCTAAGGAACTCAAAAATGGTGAAATCTGTGTCCCTTGGCTGAAGCTTGGAGAAAAAGTTCTTAACTTTCGCTCTCCTTTCCTCAACTCTAATGGATTGTGTGTCTCTACTAATAAACATGTTGAAGACAGTGTTGCGCCAGATGGTAAATCTTTGCAAGGAATAATTGTAGTCAACGATGAAGACCACAAACGTATACTTGCGAGGATTGAGGCGCTAGAAACTCAAGGCATTGAACACAACGAAGTTAATCCCCTCGAAACCGAATCAGAACGCCAAGCACGAGACTACGATGGTGATTGCATTGGTGTGGCAAAAGCCAGCTTATACCCCAATTTAACAGCAGAGGCAGAGCGAAGAAATCTTCCCCAAAACGCCTATTCGCCCACGGTTAAGCTCAAAAAGCAATCATTTTATTTGGAAGATGGAAGCCAGCCCCCATTTGAAAAAATCGCTATTCACATGAGCGATAGCATCAGCGTGGGCATAATCAACAATCAAGTGACAGCACTGGAGGCATTAGAATCAGAAATTGAGGTACTAAAGACTTACGGTACTTTTGAGCAGAAATCAAATTATCTAGACCAAGTTTCTAACCATTACGAAACCCTGTTTGAGCAAGAACGCCAGAAAGATCCAAAGTTAATTCGAGAAGAATACAAGCCTTATATGCAAGGGGTTGTTGAAATTGCTCATTGTCAAAGAACTCCCGAAATTATCCAGCAAGCAATGGACATTAACCGTCAAATGTACCGGAGCATGATTGAAGAAGGATGTTATCAAAACCAAATAGCGGTTGATTTATTCAAAAGTGCTAAAAAACCTGAGATGAATTTAATCCGGGAAAACAACCGCTACTTGTATCGTGATGTTAATTATATTAAAGATAAGAAATCTTCGTCAGTTTATTTAAGTACGGGGATAACACCAAAGGGCTACTCACCAGTAGAATTATTAATTAATCAAACTAATAAATATTTCCAAGAATCACAGTTAGAATCGCGCCCCATCGTTCAGTTTAAAGACTTGTTCAAAGGGGTAGAATTTACACCACAGCAAAAATTTGCAGCGATCGCCGCCAAGTACGAGTTTGATCAGAAATTCAACGCTGCGGTTCGTGCCTCAAGGCGGCGAGAAACAGAGTCTGGCCCTAGTGCAATTGTTCAAACGGATTCAGGAACGCAACTCGAAATTACCAACCTCACCCGCTACGGGCATCCTCTAATCTGGAAAGCCCAGACACTTAGTATTCACCTAGATGAGATTAAATTCACAAATAGTGAACGCCCCCATAAATTATTAGCGGTTGCACAGATAGATGGTGAGATTGGGGAGGATGGAAAACCCGCATACCGCAACCTGGGGACAGTTAGCCAACAATCGCAAGCAGATTACAATCTCAAGGCGGGAATGACCATACAGGGAGCTAAACTCTTAGAACTAAAACCAGAACTTACTAGAAGCCAAACTAAACTACTCTTTGCCTTGGCGCAGGAGACGGCAGAAGCATTTTATGCGAAAATCCCAGAGTCAGAAAAACTTACAGGAGCCGCCGCCGCTTGGAACATCTGTGCATCCCGCCAGGATGAACTCGAAGTTGCAAGAAAAGAAAACGCAAACCCCCAAGCGATCGCTAAAAAAGTTTCTAATTTCGCCTTCGCTGCTTTCCCCAATGAGATTATCTCTCGCTTAGATAAATTGCAATTTACCGAACCGAAATTAGTCACATTAAATAATGAAGCGAATCAATTTTTAGGTCGAGACTGGAACGCTCATGAAAAACATCCTATAGAAATCAGAGCTTCTCACCACCCAGTTGGGCATGAGCGCCATGTTTCCAGGCTAATGTTTGTCCAGGATGCTGACGGCGAATATAAGGAATTCGCCATGCTTGAAACCAGAACTGCACAGCTTCCCATTGGTACGAAAGCGCTCTCTTGTATGGTTGGGATAGACCCTGCCACAGCATCAGCAACTATTGGACTGCCAGGAAACGAGCCGATTGAAATTACTATCCGTGAACTCAAGAACTTCTCTTATGCAGGACTTGTTTTCAACGCCGAATCGGTCAACTTAGAATTTGGCACTGTGCCGATTCCTGATAAAACAGTAAAAATCAAAATTGATGCTTTGACCCTGGGTGAGTTAGACAGTGATTCTGCCCAACAGTTAAAAGAAATTAATTATCTTAAAAATGGTAATCCCCTAAAATTAAAGCTCACGTCAATCTCTGAGACAGGAGATCAAGCTTTTGTCCTGGGTGAGTCTCCCAATGGAAATTTCCTCAAAATTAATAAAATTAACTTCTATGATTTTTCTGGTCAGACATTCAATGATCAAGATTACCGAAAACTGACTATTGAAACCTCAGCTTCTAAAACTAGAGATGCTGTATTTTTGAATGGTGAACCCTTGGGAGTATTACATTTCAAGAAAGACAAAGACGCGCTCAGACAACTTGGGCTACTCAAAACCGGACAACTTACACTCGCGCCTGCAATCATTGAAAGTAATTTTTCTGTTATTTGCGCTCAAATAAACCCTAATACCGTTGAATATCCCCAGAAGTGGACGAAGGAATTTCAGGCTTTTGGGACTCAATCAGTTAATCCTCAACAACAAGAGATGATTGAGAGTAGTGCGAAAATTCTCCATCATATTAAAGAACGTCCTACTTTCTTATTTTCGACAGAATCAAATAAAAAACTCGGAGTCATGGGCTTGGCTGTTGACAACCAGAAAGCTGAGACTGTGACAAAATGGTTAACTGCTCAAAAAGTTGAATGGCAGCAAGTACCAATAGAAGATGTTATCAGGGAAACTAAAAAAGGTCTAGCTGTATTTAACTTGGTTGATAGCTCCATCCCTGCCAAAACTTTAGAGAGCATGGCCAAGAAATTTGGGGCTGTGATTGAAACGGATAGTGAGTATCAACAAAGGGTTAATTCCCTCGCCACACGACCGCAGTTTTTGAAACCACCAGAACAAACAGCACAATCCCCACCTAACCAATCAACTCTATTACTCTCCACTACTCCTTTTACATCAGACATTAGTAATGGTGCGAAAACCGAACCTCTAAGTGTAGAGAAGCTCCCGACAGTCACTATTGATGACTTGAGAAATTGGTACAATGCCGCAGATAAGTTAGGGAAGCCGGAAGATTACAAAAAACGCATTGTAGAAGTGGCTTATGGGTTTAAAGCTGGTGAGCAATTATCAGCCCAAGCGTTGACAGTAATGAATCAAGATAAATTTGAACTTGAAGCCATCAGTCGGCTGACTCAAATTGCTCAAAGAATTGGCATGGTCTGGGGTAAGTCTGATGAAAATGGGATTCAAGTTCAAGGAAAGATTTATGATTTGGCTTTCAATACCCAGCAAAGGGATTTAACTATTTCGCAGAAAAATGGGGAGGTAATTTTAAACTTGCAATCTGGTCAGGTACAGACTAATAAACTAACTCCACAGATATTGCAAACTTTTGAGGATGCGAATAGTCAGATAGATAAAATTTTAGCGAAAAATAAAAGTCAAGAATTAGAAATACAAAGATAGATTTATCTGCCTCCGGCAAGGCAGAAGGCAGAGGGTAGTTCTTGCTGGAGGAAAGAATAAGTTTTAAATTTTGCCTTTTTGCCTTGCTAACTTGGGTTTAAGCTCCCTGCTAAATCGTAGATTTAACGGTCTACAATTACTGTTATTGTCAGAATCCCCTGTAATTGACCTTCTACCTTCTGCCTGAATTATTCATATCAAAGCCAAAGATGCATCCAATTCAAGCTTTACAGGTTCAAGCGATCGTTCCATGAATTCGTTTTCCTAGTCCCTGCTGAAACAATCAGCTTACGGCAATGCATGAGCTGATCGCTTGTGGCTTCTACAAGAAAACCACACCAAATGGTAAAAAAGTGTTTGATAAAAATGCGTTAGCGTTAGCTCCTCTGAAAGAGGTTCGCCACAAATTAAGCTTACTTTCAGAGTACCCCAACCGTGCAGCAAGGTTCAAAGTTCCAGCATTGTGGGTGGATGCTTGGTGTCAAAGGTGCTTTGTATCGTTCACGGAAATGGTAAAGTGGCGAAGGGTTATTCAGCGAGATGCGACAAGTCCATGAGACACTTACAACACATGAGATTTTAGTCAAAGATTGTGTCGGTTACATTAATCGTGTACTATTGTATTAGTACAAATATGCTGTAGTCTACGGTGAGCAAGCCAAAAAGTGTTAAAGATTGCAAAAAAAGCAACTATAATTAAGCGATAGAAATATTCTATAAAATCTTTATATTTTATTAAATAAAAAGGATTATGAATCTCTATATACATTTATATTTGTTCATTAATTAGACTATTTTGTGGCAGTTAACAGAGAGAAAAGTCATGTTGGATAAACTAATAAAATATTTTGTCTACGCGACAAAAGGGTATATTACAAAAACACAGCTAATCAAGTTTTTGTATTTAGCTGATCTTTACTCTGTTAAGTGGACAGGAAAGCAGCTGACTGATCTAGATTGGTGTTATTATCAATTTGGCCCTTGGAATGAAGGTATAGATACTGCTTTAAATCAAATGAATGGGAAAGAGATTGTTCAAGAGTCTCAGTATAATGCAACATATATTAGACCTGTGAATCAAGCTGCTCATGCAGATGATTTGGACATACCTCTCAGTATTAAGTTTGTACTGGATAATATTCGTAGAGAGTGGGCTGGCTCAGAGAAACTGAATCAGTTACTAGAGTATGTATATAGCACTGCTCCAATGGTGGAAGCAAAAAATACCCATCGACCAGAAGAGAAAGTTAAACTTAACTTACAAGCAGAAAGAGAAAAATTAGTCAGTGAATTAGGATTGTAAAGTGGCTGGAAAAAGACCTAGACAAGGTTGGATCTATTCTACAAATCCCTATAGGGTATCTCTTCGTTGCAAACTGGGTCATATTCATATTTATAATTTAGATGAGCCTGCTGAAGTAGAATGTCAAACTTGTAGTGAGAATATTAATTCAAGTAGGGTTTTTAGAGGTACACATCCTTATATCATCTGGACAAGTGATCAGTTTCAAGATGAATCTGGATATATAGCAACGTTTTCTGTTATTCCTCTGACTTCACAAACTACATTTAACGGTTTACCAACCACATATCCAATTAATTCTACAAGTAGAAATGGTCTTGATAAAAATTCCTACGCTTTAGTTCATCAAATATGTACTGTTGATGCTAATTGCTTTAAAGGCTCATCAGCCAATTGGTTAGAGAGAATTGGACAATTGGATAAAGCAGATAGAGAAGCTATAGAAGAACGTTTAAAGTATTTTTTGAGTATTCAAGAGAATCCTAGTGAAGACTGGTTTGCTCAAAATGCGTCTCCAGAACTTTTGAAAAAAATCTTTGATTATCTACCTGAAGATACAAAAAATTTAGTAATAGAAGAATTAATTAACAATTTAGACTCATAATACCTGTATATTCATCAATAACATTGATATTCTAATTATTACAAATTGGGCAATCTCTGTACTGCTGTTAGCTTGGTCAGTGCAAAGTGCGATCGCTGATGAATTAGCTCTCACTGATGGAATGGCACGCTAGATTTATGTGAAACCTGCTTGCTGACTATCTTGTTGGGGCTAGGGTGTAGGAAAAAAATCAAGAAAAGTAAATATCCCTGTTTTGTCAATCTGGGAGAAGCTAATCCCTGTAAGCCTTTCGCAGCTTTAGTTTTCAGGTTTTAGCTATAAATTTTAGTTACTGTTAGAAAATAAAGGTTCAAAGCTTGGCTCAACCAAAGTTTCAGAATCTTGCTTCGATTATTGTTTTCCGAGAGTGACAGAATAGGGATATGAGTGCAAACATAATTGAAGAAAAATTCAGCTATTCTGAATTCAGGAGTCAGCAATCTTGACGCTCTCTACGAGACGCTACGCGTAGCTTGCCACTCTTACAAAGTACGCAGACTCGCTTGCCACCGGCGCTATCCGCCAGTCATACAGAATACCCAATTGAATTCTGACTCCTGACTCCTGAATTCTGTTTGATAAACTTCTTTGCGGGAGCAACGCTGGCATGAGCATTACTACACCCCACACCAAAAAGCCTTATAAATAAGGGATTTGCCGTTATCAAGCGTGCCATTCGGCTATAAATCAAAGTCAAGGCTGAATGTTTCCGGTTCAGAATCTTCTTCTTTCTCTTGTGCAAATGGAGTTGAAGTCATTGAAGGAAGTTTGTTCTCGTCAGTAGTAATCGGCGTGAAAGCTACTTGTTGTGTGGCTAATCCAGCCTTGATAAAAACAAAATAGCAGTCAATTATAAAGTAAAGCGTCTCCAGGTAACTTTTACCTAGTTGTTGGGACTCTGCAAATATGCGTTCTCGATAGTTTTCTTTGAGCCGAATTTTTATCGGAGCTAAGTCAAGTTTTTCTGTCATTGTCATCACTTAATAGATGTAGTAGGCGAATTCTTGCTGCTGATGGCTTTTGCCATCTCTAAAAGTCCAAAGACATTAGCTTCCACCGGGTTGTCCAGTATTTTGAACCCGTTCTTCTCTAAAAGCTTTTTAAATCCGGGTAACAGGCAACCTCCACCAATCGCCCAGATTTCATCCCCTTGGTGTTTGGCATCAAGTGTCAGATTCACCACTTTCTTCAAGTATTTTTCATACCAATCTTTTAAGCAAGCGCTGTAAACATCTTTGATATCAATGTCCCGGCTGTAACGAGTATGCCCCATTTCCAGACAAAATCGGATCTTGGAGGCATCCCCGATTTTTCCGCCATTTAAATGCTTCATCTTTTGGGAAATATCATTGATGAGAACTTCTACACCAGTGGGGTAGGCAGTGTGAACTTCTCGTTTCCCTTGGTTGTAACGAGAATACAGAGTTGTGCCATTGCCAAAATCTAAAATGGTTAATTTTTTTGGTAGTTGATGCCCAAACAATGCACCCATCCCTTCTAGTACGACTTTCAGGACTTCGATCTTCACCTCTGATTGTTTGCCAGCTAGTATTGGCTGATATTCCCCGTTTAGTACTTTTTGCAATTCTTCAGCCAGAGCGACATCATGTAAGCTAACGACTAATTTTAAATGCCAAGCCTTACGGTGTGGTAGATGTGCCAATGCACCGAATAAAGTCAATAATGCATTATTGACTTTGTTTTCATTGTTATCAGTGTTTCGGTCAAAATAATTTCCTGTACGAAAAGCTGATTCTCCAACTGTGTAAGCACTACCGTTAAAAACGACCCTCCCTGGTACGTCTTCCATCTCGGCATTGGTTATATAGCTGGGCACACGAACAACTTCAAAGCCATCGACTAAAAGTTTTAGGCTTCCATAGCCGTTATCAAAGCCAGCAGGAAAAATCTTTTGCAAGGTGTGAATGTTAGACATAGAGAGAGGTAATAGATTTTTATTTGTGAAAGTTATCTGTTGAGGTGAAGTGGGGAGCAGAGAAGAGATGAATAAAATAACTACTCTTTTTTTCTTCAGCGTCAAAAAATTATCATAACCTCTTGGGGGCTAAGTGGGGTAAAACCTCACTCAATCGAATGTACCCCACATAGCCCCCACATAGCCACCATGTGGGAGTCAAATTTTGCTCAAGCCTCTAAACTGCTTTGGGGTACATATAGCCCCCACATAGCCCCCATGAATTTTTTTGAAATCTTTTCTATCAACGCAGCAAAAATTAATTTAGATCATCGTTGACCATTTAATGAAATTCAAAATTAAAAATTATGTTAGGAAGAATAAGAATAATTTTGAATTAATTCTGGGTACAAGCCCCTACTGATTTAAGAAATCAGTGGTCTGCAAAAAGCGACGCTAGAAGACTCGCTTTCCGCGTTAGCGAGTCCACGATAGCGAGTCTTCTAGCGTCTTGTCTTGTCTTTAATTTTGAATTCCCCGTTCGCGCAGCGTCTCGTAGAGAAGGGGTTGACAGCTTGATTTATACTTTAGTGTCAATAAGATTGTTGAGAAGTAATTCAGTCTTGCTCTCTGACTTCTTGATTACTATGTAACGAGTGCGTTATTACTTGCTTACAGGTTCAGCTTTCTCTACTGAATTATCATTCACACCCAAAGTCAATTCCAAAGGAGTTTTTTGAGGGTAAGCTTTTACTACTTGCCGATAAACATCATAGTTAGTAGGTAGCGTGTTCTGAGTATTACCCACTCCATAGGTCAGTTTGTACTTTACATCTTTAATCAATTCAGGTTTACCTGCCTCTTCTTGAGGTCTTTTACGTTGTTCAACTTCATCAACACTTGGTCGCGGCGGTAAAGTAGGCCACCATAGCCCTTGGTCATCTGGGCCAACAACTGCTCCTGGCGGTTTCAATCCATTTCGATTCAACATTGAAGTATTAGCAAAAGTTTCAATATATTCGCGGGAGTCCCTACCTTCAGGGAACGGAGAAGCAGTGAAGCGCCCTTTGCAGTGAGCAAGGTGGGGAGGGATAGCGACGGGTGACGGAGGCACGGAGTCGCCCACTCTCTTCTATCTCGACACGCAGAGTCTAGTACTGCGCTGCAATAGTTCGACTTTTGAGGCTTTGAATTGTCCATATCGTCTCCAATTAATGTCATAAACGCTGACAACTTTTGTAGCTTCGCTGTACCCACCAATCCAGCCCAGAACAGTCTTTCCCGACTTCTTTGCTCTAACCAAATCACCAGACCTGAACCCAAAGGGTGTAATGGTGCCACCCTTGCGCTTACGGTTTCCGGTCACGCCACTGACCGGATTCTCAAAGTGCAATTGACGACGGTAAAGATTGGGACGGCTGATGACCCGAAACACCGATTTTGTGACGGTGACTTGACCTTGCCAGTGATGACCGCGCCCATTGCTAGATTGAAACGACTGGTATGACATAAAGTGACTAGCCGCCAGTGCGATGCCGTCATTGGCATGAGTTTCAGGAATCTGCTTTGACTTGTCACCCTTGTCTTTAGCCAGCCCTAATTGCCGCCTGAGCGTCGAAGTTTGCCACCCTTCCTGAGAAACAGTCGGGCAGAGTTCTTCTAGCCACTGAAACATGAATTTCTGTCCGACCATCACCGGAGAAAAGCCGCGTCCTTTACCCTTTTCAGTTCTGGCTTTGACGACCTCATAGCGGATGTCAGAGACGGGGAAGTGTTTGATTAGCTCTTTCGTAACCCGCAATTCCATCTGCCTGTTGGCTCGAATCGAAGGCGGCAATTTACCCTGCCTTCGATTCGAGAAGCGCTTTTGGCGATGCGCTCTGAGATGGAATGCCACTTTGCGGTTGATACGTCTGGCACGTCTGGCACGACGCAGAATTCGGCGACCATTCATCTTCTTTGTAATTGCCTGTAAGGGCAGGATGAGATGCGCGGTGAACAGCGTAAACCTGGATGACTGAACTCCAATACCCGTGAACATCTTGCCGGGGTCGATGCCGAGTGCGATGTCTTGAACCTCGTAGCCTGATGGCTCGCAGATTAGCTGAACGCAAAACAGATTCAGGTCGTTGTGAACGACTTTTGCCTTGCCCGCTTTGAGCCAGCGACGAGCGCGGCTGGGTTTGGTGGGCATAGCAGGAGAACCGTCTGGATTGAGAACTGAAACGCGCATTTTGGAGATAATCCTTATCGCTAAGTGAGAAAGTCCCTTCGCCCACCATCAAGATAGATGTCCTTTCTAAAAGCACCGATAACCAGTCGGTTTAGAGGCAATCCGAGTTAGGGAAACGCTCGGAAGTCTGTGCTATCTCGTTGGCTCGTTGGGCTAGTGCAACGCTTTGTTAGAACCTGGCTGTTCCAAGCCCTATCCTCAAAACCCGTGGCGCGGAGCGCTAGGGTTTAGGGTAGGGTAGTTGACTGCGTGGCTGTGGTTGACTAGTTAGGTTATTCGCATACAAAACAAGCCAGGTGTAACTGGTGAGTGCTGTAGCTTCATACTGTTCAACAGTAGTAGTGCTGCAACTAGTTAGTGTCAGTGCCGTTAGTGCAGTTATTATTGAGGGTAAAAATTTCATTTGCATTATCAATCGTAAATATCTTTCACCAATCACTCTTGAAGAGGGAGTGTGCCATCATTCCTGCCAAGGTAAAGGTATCGCTGTTGTTGAAAGTACTTCCCTTGCTTGCAGCCTAATCGCTGTTTGCTCACAGTTGGGGCATTTTACTTTTGTGAAAATTACTTAAGGTCGTCCTTTGTACTCGCCCATTACGGGATCTCTGGTGTACTCGCTGATTATCCCCTGCTTGCAGTGATAGCACTCGAATATTACACGCCCTACCTCCGAGTTGCAATCCAGGAATTGCAGTGCTGACAGGGTTCTGGCGGTAATTCTGGTTCTTCGGGGCGGTCTTGAAAGGGTATATGAGGTTTGGTTGCTGGTGGTGAATCTATTTTTTTCTTGTTGCGCTTGCCAGTCACCTGCGGCTCAACTTTTGGCGGCTTCATGGGTTTTTCCTCGACAGGGGGATAGTCAGGCTGTTACTGAGTTTTGAGTTATTCATCAACTAAAGTCAAATCAGATTTAACAGATGAGGTAATGGGTTTGGGCTGTTGCTGTTTTGATGGTTTAGATGGACGTTGGGTTGATTTCAATTTAATTTTGTTTATTTCTCAATCCTTAAAAAATGTGTCGTATTTTAAAATACGACAGAAATAGGTGACAAATACAAATGCATGATATACATTTTTCAAAAGCTTAATGTCGAATTTCAAAATCCGACAAAAAAACTGATATGAAGCAGATAGTTCTCTCACTGATAGCTAACGCAGGCGGTGTAGGTAAAACTACACTCAGTGTACACCTTGCATACGAGATAGTTCGGCGTGGCTTTTCTGTAGCAATACTTGACTTAGATCCACAACGCTCTTTAGATGTGTTTTGTGGGATACCACCTGCTGAAGTATCTAATACTCTAGTCAAGGCATTATCCAAAGATTTTAAGGGGGATTGGAAATTAATTTCGGTTTGGGAAGAATCAAAAATTCAAGTCTGCCAAGGACATCCATTAATGGCTGAAATGGCCAACGAATTAGTAATTAGGAAACGAGGAGAGTACACACTTAGTGATCGCTTAAAAAACTATCCATTACCTCATAACTTAGTAATCTTGGATTGTCCGGCCACATTGGGAATGCTGAATGTTAATGCTTTAGCCGCTTCAACTCACATATTAGTTCCAGTGCAATTAGAAATGAAAGCGATTTCTGGTTCAGCAGAATTGGTAGAATGGTGCATTTCAACCAGCGATGAGTTACAGTTATCACCTCGTCCACCAATTTTAGGGTTTGTGCCAAGTATGTATGATGATACCGTAGCGATGCACAGACAATATCTAGAGCAATTACCAGAAATCACTGAACATTTACAATTAAAACTTTACCCCAAAGTTCGTAGTTCCAATGAATTCAAAAATGCTAGCGCTCACGGGCTACCTTTACAAAAATACCGTCCTAAACATCCTGCTTGTAAAGATTTTAAGCAAATTACAGATGATTTAGTCGCATTAATTAAGGAGAAAAAATAATCGTGGCTTTGCCTAAAATTGCTAGTAGATTTAGTAGTGCAGTTCAAAAAACTGAACAAGAACAAAAAATTGCTGAACTTCAAATAGAAATAGAAAGGCTCAGAACCGCACAATCTCCTGAATTAGAGAATGAACTGCAAAAACTCCGAGAACAACTTCAAAATCAATCAGGAGAAGTACAAGTTGATTTAAATCTCATTGACCCGAATCCTAATCAGCCTCGGCAGACAATTACACCAGAATTAATACAAGCAAAAGCACGATTACTCAAAAAACACGGGCAGATTTCAGCAGTCATCTTAGTCAGACAGAGTAATGGTCGTTACATACTGTTAGATGGGCAGCTACGTACTGAAGGAGCTAAATTACTAGGCTGGTCAACTATTCGTGCAGTAATAGTGGCAATGCCTAATGACTTAGATCAATCTGCATTATTAACTTTTCTTGGCTTTGAAGACTTGAATCCTTTAGATAAAGCAGAGGCAGTATTTAAAGAAGTAATGAAGTCCGCTAATTTGTCAATGGATGAAGTTTCCACAATGTTGGGAACGGTAATTAAAAGAATAGAGAGAAATGGAAATAGTAAAGAGCTAGCAAAATTGATGGCTGTTAGCGTCGATGAACAGCAACAGGGCTTAGAACTATTGGAAATTACAGGCAAAGAACAGAGTCTACTACTAGTGCTGCTAGAGTTAGGGTTAAATCCTAGTTCTGTGAAAGCTAATCTAATGCCGATGCTTTATCTGCCTGAAGATTTAAAACAGGTCATCAGGCAGCATGGACTCAAAGGCGCTCATGCTTTAGCATTGGCAACTTTATCTGC
Source organism: Nostoc sp. ATCC 53789 (assembly GCF_009873495.1). Lineage (GTDB taxonomy): Bacteria > Cyanobacteriota > Cyanobacteriia > Cyanobacteriales > Nostocaceae > Nostoc > Nostoc muscorum_A. Next base: position 157,708 of record NZ_CP046705.1, read on the forward strand.
CAAGGCATTAGACATCTCCGAAAATCAAGCAGCATCAGAACGGATTGCAGCAACAGATGAAGTCTTAAAGAAAAATCTGACAGTAACAGAAACTCGTGAACTGGTTAGAAAAATTAAGATCAAGTATTTAAAGTCAAATGAACAAGAGTTAAAAGAGGTAAAAATAATATTTCAAAAAGTTAATGGAATTTCTGGAGATTTGCTTAAAAAAGCTAGTAGTAAACAACTTCACGAAATGCGCTCTCTTTTTCAGGAGAAATTACAAGAAATTGACAAAGTTATTGCTACAAGTAAATAAATTCCATATTCTTGCTTTTACTTTTACAAATTGTTTCATAGAAGTAAGTTAATCGGAGAAATTAGGGTGAGTTTTCGATGACACTAATACTGGGTGTGTAGTTTAGTATTTATGTACTATATTTCATTGAATTCCAGTATTATATACAATAATGTGCTGTGCGGCATCTGAATCATAAGCAATGTCCACTCCTCCTAATCTTTCCCCTCAACAAGTAAGCGCCTTTCCTCAACACGAAACAATCACCGGAGTCGTAGAACGCCTAACTTTTTACTCTGCTGAATCGGGTTACACTGTGGCAAGGCTAACCCGTCCCCGTAGCAACGAACTGACAACAATTGTTGGCAGCTTTGCTAATATCCAGCCAGGGCAGACTCTACAGCTAATTGGTTTCTGGCGTGACCATCCCCAATTTGGGCCACAGTTCCAAGTCATTAATTACCAAGAAACCAAACCAGCCACTCTCACTGGAATTGAGAAATACCTTGGCAGTGGGCTGATTAAAGGTGTAGGCCCAGTAACAGCCAAGCGTATCGTCGCTCACTTCGGTTTAGAAACGCTCGACATTATCGAAAACCAGATTGAACGACTGATTGAAGTCCAGGGTATTGCCAAAAAGCGAATCACTCTCATTAAAAACGCCTGGTCAACTCAAAAAGCCATCAAAGAAGTAATGGTATTTCTCCAGGGGCATGGCGTTTCTACCACTTATGCTGTGAAGATTTACAAGCAATATAAAGATGAGGCGATTGCCACTGTTACCAAGAACCCTTATCAGTTAGCAGCCGACATTTACGGGATTGGTTTCCTAACTGCTGACAAGATTGCGAGAAATATCGGAATTGCACCGGACTCAGAATTTCGTGATCGTGCGGGGATTGTCCACTGTCTAAGTGAAGCTGCCGAAGATGGTCATTGTTACCTGCCACAAAGCGAACTGATTGATTCGGTAATCAAACTGCTGACTACCGAATCTCATCAGTCCACAGAAGAAGCGGTTGCGATCATTATTAAAGATATGGCTCTCGCAGAGGAACTGATTAGAGAGTGGGATGAAGAAAAAAGGCTACTTTGCTATAAGCCGACTTACTTTCATACGGAACAGAATTTAGCTCAATTGATACGCCAACGCTTGGAAAATCCTGTTGGCACTGACATTGAGCGTGTGCGTGATTGGATTGACCGCTTTACAGCCAGCCGTAAAATTCAGCTTTCACAACAGCAACGTCAAGCTGTAGAAACAGCAGCCTACTCCAAAATCATGATTTTGACTGGTGGCCCTGGCGTTGGAAAGACCTTCACAACTCACACCATTGTCACTGTGGGCCCAGGTCAAATACTTGCTGATTTGATTAATTCTGGTTGCGTGCCAGTAGTGCGGTTAACTCAGGTATTCCGCCAAGCTCAAACAAGTGCAATTATCACTGCTGCTCACCAAATCAACCGGGGCCAGTACCCAACAATCGAGCCAATCTCCGACAATCCTGTGTCTGATTGTATTTGGCATGGTGGAGGTCATCAGCCTGAACATGGAGTGCAAGCAATCTGCGAGTTGATTACAGACTTGCTCCCTCGACTAGGTTTTAATCCTGCCACTGATGTCCAAGTGCTTTGCCCGATGACACGGGGAGTTGTGGGTACTCGCAATCTTAATACCGTGTTGCAGCAGTTGATTAACCCACCCAGCCCCAGCAAGGTGGAGATTAACAGAGGTGGGAATTTGTTACGCGAGGGCGATCGCATTATCCAGCTAACCAACGACTACAACCGCGAAGTTTTCAACGGCGACTTGGGAATAATCCTCACCATTGATACTGTCGAGCAGGAAGTTACAGTGCAATATGGTGAGCGGACTGTGGTTTACGATTACGCTGACCTGAATGAAATTGCCCTTGCCTGGAGCATTTCGATTCATAAAAGCCAAGGCTCAGAATATCCGGTGATAGTTCTGCTAATCTATATGCAGCACTATATGATGTTGACCCGGAACCTGTTTTACACTGGTATAACTCGTGCCAAGAAATTAGCGATCGTAGTTGGCGCAAAAAAAGCGATATCTCTAGCGGTGCGCTCTACTGATGACCAACGGCGGTACACACGGTTACAGCAGAGGTTACTTCACCCAGGACTGCATTGGTGATGAATTTTGATTATTAAAAATAGAAAAGTTTATCGAATTATTTGATTTATACTTTTAAATCGCCCGGTAAAAAAAGCCCAAAAGTTTGTATGTCCAGCCTGAGTTCAGACATGGTTCGCATCTATTTACAAGAAATTGGTAAGTATCCTCTATTAAAACCAGACGAGGAAATTGCTTATGCAAGACTTGTACAAGAAATGATTGCCATTGAGCAATCTAAAAATGAACTCACTCAACAGCTAGAGCGTGAACCAACAATGACAGAATTAGCCAACACTGTTGAAAAAACCGAAACACAAGTCAGATCAGCACTACACCTTGGTCAAAAAGCTAAACAAAAAATGGTGACAGCTAACCTGCGACTAGTAGTTTCTGTTGCCAAGAAATACCAGAACCGCAATTTGGAATTTTTAGATTTGATCCAAGAAGGAGCAATAGGTTTACAACGGGGTATAGAAAAGTTTGACCCGAACCTGGGGTATAAGCTCTCGACCTACGCCTACTGGTGGATTAGCCAAGCTATAACCAGAGCAATTGCAGAACAATCCCGGACTATTAGATTGCCTGTTCATCTAACCGAAATCCTTAATAAAATTAAGAAGGTGCAGCGAGAAAGCTTTCTAAAACTCGGCCGCCATGCCACTGCTGAAGAAATAGCTACATCATTAAACATCAGCCCCGATAAGCTTCGAGAATATCTCAGTGCCTCTCGTACAGCCATTTCTTTAAATAAAAAAATTGGAGATGAGCAAGAAACAGAATTGGGCGAAATTTTAACAGACGTTGGTGTTTCACCAGAAAAACTCCTTACCCAAGAACTTCTATCCCAAGACGTGGCTAAATTCTTAGAACCATTGACACCTATACAGCGTCAAGTGTTGACTTTAAGCTTTGGGCTAGAGAATGATCAGCATTTCAATCTCGCTCAGATTGGCCAACAGCTAAACCTCAGTCGAGAGCGGATTCGTCAAATCCAGGTCAAAGCTATAAGTATTCTCCGCCATCGACAAAGCGACATGCAAGAGTATTTAATTGATTAAGTAGAATTACTTTCGTCAGATGATGCACGGATCTTGTAGAACTAAGACGAAAAACTATATTAAAGAAGTAATACCAATTTAATATGAAGCTGCATAGAAAAGAGCTTCGAGAATAAAGTTATAAGAAGAGATAGATATTACCTGCTCAAGTGTAAGTTGATTAAATATTTCTTGGATGCGATCGCGTAAATTCTGTAAAGAAGAGAAAAGCTGATTTTTGAGTGGTTTCTTGAGGAGCTGCCAAAGCCTTTCAATGGGATTGAGTTCAGGGGCTGAAGGTGGTTGAAACAGAGGAATAATATTTTCTGGCCAACGAATTGCTGAACTTGTATGAGCAGGTGCTTGGTCAACCTGTAAAATAGCGTAATCCCCACCTAATTGTTGAGATAGCCAGTCCAAAAACTGTTGAAAACACTCGCCATTCAGTTTTGGATATTCATAAAGAAAATGATCTCCAGTCAATGGTTCAATTGCACCATAAATCCAAAAATTTTCCCGTGGCCATTTCACCTCAACAGTAGGCTTAACTCCAGAGGCAGTAATCACTTTTCCTGTAAGAGTTTTCAGTCCCACCCTCGTTTCATCCTGGCACAGGTAGCGAACACACTTGCCGGGTGCTAGATGTTTTTCTAGACAATTCAGAATGATACCGAGTTTTTTTTAAACTCAGATACTAACTTTTCATCCTGCTTATGGCTTTGAGGACGTGGTACTTTTAGTTTTGCCCCTAATCGATATCGAACCAATGCATAAACCGTTGCATACTCGATATCAAGCCCCTGCTCTTGCTTTAACCACTCTACTATTGCACCATAGCTACTAAAGCCTTTTCCTGTTTTTAACTCCTCTTCAAGTGCCGTGATCGCTCCTTCAGGAATTTTCCGTTTTGCTCCCGGAGCTTTTTTTATTTTCAATAATTCATCTAGCCCACCCGATCTATATTTTTGTAACCATCTTGTCACCGTTGATGTATCTTTAGCCAAGCGTTTTCCAATATCTTGCTGCTCCTTGGCCTGCCCGCTTTTTATCCACCACAGCATAATAAGTTTTTCTTTCTGGTTCCCTAAATTAGCTGTTTGTAGGCGTTTTTTAAGTTCTTCTTCGCTCTCTGCGATTTCAATCTCAAAAGGGCGGCTCATGGTTCTTTTAATTTATCGAGTTTGTTTTCTCTATTATATGCAGCTTCATATTAAATTGGTATAAGTCCACAATAGTAATCAGTCAACAGCTTAAGGCTGACCAAGAAAGTCTCCTTTGCCAAGTTCTACACCACAGTGTCTAAGAATGTCATAGGCTGTTGTGACATGGAAATAAAGGTTTGGTAAAACAAAATATAGGAGAAATGGCATTCCTTGAAAACAGAGAGTGTTGTCACGCATTTGCAGGGTAATTTCTCTCTCTTCTGAACCATCAATTTGCTCAGGTTTAAAAGTATTTAAATGAGAGATAGTTTTTTGAATACGGTCAATAAGTTGACCAAATGTAGTTTCATTGTCCTCGAATTTAGGTGGTTCTATTCCTGCTAACCGTGCGGCACCTCTATTAGCGATGTCAGAGGCAATCTGCACTTGTTTTGATAATGGAAACATATCTGGGGATAGACGACTATTAATCAACACAGAAGGGTCTATTTTTTTAGTTTCTGCATAAGCAGCACCTTTTTCAAGAATGTTTATAAGGTTATTCAGTGTGCGAATAGACACGGGTATTAAAGCTTGGTACATTGAAATGGTCATTGAGATTTCTCCAGAAAAAGTTCAAACGGCTTTGAGCCGCCCCATCTAATATTAGGGGGTATTGACTGTGATATTGTGTCAAAGAATATGGAACCGAATTTAGTCATAGATCCAAAGATACTAAATGTTTCCCCATAGTTAGTAATCCCTGGATGCTCGATAAGAGTTAGTTTTTTTTGCTTGGGAGGAACTGACCTTTGAGCGATCGCTTTTTGTGCCCAACTTTATCACGCCATCCATTCAGTCCACTGCGGGGCATCTGTCATCAGTTGAGACAAACTTTTTGAGGTAAGCATCCTCAAACTTCAGTATCATGGCGCAATGCTCATTATTGTTTGCTGATTTTGATGATTTGCTCCCGCAAGTTAAACCGTAGCGCTCACTCCCTACTATCAACACATCCCCACTAATTTTTTTGACTATAATGAATAGTTTGACAGGATTGGCAGAGGATGGACACATGGGCTGGGAACTCCAACTGAACGCGCTCCCCTCGAAATGCACCTTACTCGAAAACGTCGTTAACAGTGACATTGATGCCGAATATCTTTTGTTTGTACGGAGGTATTTTAGCCTGCGCCGCGAACAGCAAAGTCGGGTCAACAAATTTCCTTATGGTGAGGCTGAATATAAACAGTTTGTCGATGCCCTTGAGGAACTCGTCGAAACGCACTCTGGAATTGAGAATCGATACTGCGATCTTTCTAGGCGATTCGATTGGATAAAATGGTTGCTGATGAAATGCGCTCTCTCCGAAGAGGAGGAATCGTTGGCTGTCACTGCAATCACCGGCCAATCAAACGTGTTACCTTCTGCACGAAGCACACAAGGATTCCCCATCCGTTGGACTCCTGCCGACAAATGCGAGTTGATTCACATTTGGCTTAGTGGAATTACTGAAGAAGATATCAAGTCCAAGTACGCTCCGGTACTTATGTACGATGCACACCTTTACAAGTGGCACCAGACGAGGGATACTGACGAGGCATTTGGATGGATCGTCAGGGACTTCACGGCACTCAAGCGATTCTACGAAGATGTGGTAGATAATTCAGAGGCTGTTCTTGTAGTCACCGACTAATACGCTTGGGTGAGCATGACTACTAAGGTGATTTCTAGGAAAGAATTTACCAATAGAGGTAGAATGTAGCCTTGATGCAAAACAAACAGGAGCAAGCATTTGGATACGTTAGCCACAGCAGGATTAACAGCATCGCAAATAGAAGACTTGCGGTTGGCAGCATCGAAAATGAATGGAGTGGAACGTCGGAGTTTTCAGGCACAGATGACATTGAAATATTGCCAGGGAAGCGCAAGGCAGGCAGAAACAGTATTTGGCTGGGGTAGACAAAATATAGAGGTAGGATTGGCAGAAAAACGAACAGGGATAACCTGTGTAGGATTACAGTCAACCTTTAGCGGAGCAAAGCTTTGGGAGGAGAAACAACCGGAAGCAGCATTGTCACTGCTCCATCTTGCAGAATCTCATGCTCAACAAGACCCGACATTTAAAACATCATTAGCCTATACCAGACTAACAGCAGCATCGGCATTGAAAGAGCTAAAAGAGCTTGGATTTAGCCCGGAGCAATTGCCAGGAGCTAGTACAATGGCACAAGTATTGAACCGAATGGGCTATCGTCTTCGGCTAGTTGTAAAAGCCAAGCCTCAAAAAAAATACCACAAACAGACGACATCTTCAACAACATCAAAGACTTTCAAAATCTTGCAACAAGCGAATCAGTTAAGAGACTAAGCATAGACTGTAAAGCCACTGTAAATATTGGCGATTATTCGCGTGGAGGAAAAACTAGAGGCGACAATCAAGCTAGCGACCACGATATGGGATGCAAGGAAAAATACATTCCCTGTGGGATTGTAGACGAAGATAATGGGCAACTACATATTATCTTTGGTAGTTCCTATAAAACTAGCGATTTCATTGTTGATAACCTGATTCATTGGTGGAAAACAATTACACCAGAACAAAGACAGGATACCGAACTAATACAAATTAAAATTGATAACGGTTCCGAAAGTAGCGGAGTACGAACTCAATTCTTAAAAAGAATGGTTGAATTTGTTGACCAGATACAAAGACCAATTCAATTACTTTATTATCCTCCTTACCATAGTAAATATAATCCCATAGAGCGCTGTTGGGGCATTCTTGAACAGCATTGGAATGGAACCAAACTTGTTGATGTTCAAGTTATGCTTTCATGGGCTTCTAGCATGACTTGGAAAGGATTACATCCAATTTTGACTTTAAGCAACATTGTTTACCAAAAGGGGATTTCCCTGACTAAGAAAGCCATGAAGCAAGTCGAGTCTAGATTGCAGAGAAATCCACTTCTGCCCAAATGGGATATCTTGATTCAACCAATTTAGGTGGTAAATTATTTTTCGGAAATCACCTAACTAGTTTTTGCAGCTTGTTTTTGGTTGTTCTCTAACACCGAGAAGTACTGCCGAGCGTTCAGGGGCTTCTTCCACCAAGTGAACTCAAACAGGTATTCATCTTTCTTCAAAGTTAAGCATCGTAACCCATTGATTGATTTGACTGCCGTTGATTTTATCAGTGGGGGTTGATTTGAAAGCCAGCATGAAATATCTTGTAATAGCTCTAATACTGGTTGCAGTGCTACTGCCAATAGGCATCAGTTTGGCATCAATTCCCAGACTCCATTTTCATGAAAACCCTGACAAGATGGAGCAAGAAGTTTTGCGCGTTATTCTGCTAGGGGCTGCCATAGCTGATGCAAAGAAGATTATGGAGCGCAACTGGTTTAAGTGTGAAATTTATGAAAATTCAACTTTTATCAGATATAGAAAAATCCCTGGTAATAGTGAATCCGAAACAAAGTTATTTAGTCATGTAGATTTTATTTTGTGTACGCGCAAAAAAGGATTCATAGTTAAGCAAAATTGGATAGTTGGTATTATTTATGAAAAGGAGCGTGTGACAACTGTGGTAGTAAATTACGGATTAACTGGTTCTTAGTGGGGTAGCCACCGAGATACCCACTTTGGGGAGGATAAAACTTTGCCCTGCTTTGATAAAAACACTCTTGCACCAAACTTGCGAAAATGCTCCTCATCAATGGCGATACCAGCCGCCTTCATCCACCGAGAAGCTCCCTTCCCCACGGGAATATAATATGGTATTGCCCATTTCTGGGCTTGAGCGATTCTTCGAGAACACCGCAGGTATCGCAGAAAATTTTGGTGTACCGAATGTATCTTAAGTTGCCAAGGATGTGATAGCATACCTTCAACAAATTTAGATAGCATACCCAATCCATGAATCAAGTTCGACTCCCCAAAGTTAGCGTCGCCGTGATTGGTTTGGTAGTTGCAAGCGTATTTCATGCTACTCCCGTACTGGGAGCGATTCTAACTAGACAAGAATTTTCAGGTGATTTTACCTTAGTCGATGCTACTAGCCCATTCCTTACGAACTCTTTGCCATTCAAGAGCGAATATTCTGGATTCGTGGTTTACTCAGAGTCCGGGACTTTGAGCGATTGGGAGCTATCCGTCAACAATCTAGACCTAAATTTGAAGAGAGGCTCTACTAATGGCGGTAACTTAACCCCAGATGTTGATTTTGAGTTTGGTTCTGGGTCGAATTGGAATTTAGTAGTTGATTTTGGCATTGCTTTTGATGCTCCAAGATATACCTTAGAAAAAACTTCAAGCTCTGAAATTAGCTTGACGGGTGAAGTGGGACGGGCTGGAACATACATTTATCAAGATTCTGCTGCCAATATTACCTTGAGTTCTTCATCTACATCAGTACCAGAACCTGCTTCCCTACTAGGTTTATTGTTTGGAGTTGGTGCAATTGCTGTCTCTAAAAAAGCTAGTGAGACGAAATAGTAAAGCATGAATTACTGAACTCTTTACCAAAGCTTTCTCTCACTACACAGCTTCTAGCCAATCGCACACCACAGACCTACATTCCGTGGCAAACTTAACCCAAACCTGCCACTGCCCCAAATACCCATTCCAGTAAGGCTCACTATCAGCAACGCCAACAGCCTCGCCAACTTTGGAGATTAACTCGCTGTAGAAGGAACCAGCGCTATTTAGCCCAAGCTGCATTTTCACCATCAGCCCCTTCCATCCAAGAATCGCGATATTTTCTGGGGTATGTGGTGCTGTGTCACTGAGTGATGTTGCAAAGACTATATTATTAGTGCCTGACACCAAATCAGTATTGTGCGATATGGATAGTGATGTTGTGTCAGTTACTGGTGTAGTTGTACTTAGATTATTAGTGACTGACACCGATTCCCTTGAAAACGCTTCATCCCGATTAAACCACTGCCCAAAAATTGAATTACGCTGATCATTAGGGGCAACAAACCGATAAACGCACTCCCGATTTTCACGCTTACCCAAGCGACCGACGTAATCGAGTTTCAAATCAATCTTGGCAAGTAATTTCTGTGCGATCGCTATCGGTGTATGTTTTTCCGAGATACTAACATTCAAGTAATTCTTGATAACGTGCCGATGCTTTACAGCTAGCGCTTTAAACTCCACCATCTTCTCATCAGACCCCCGCAACTGAACGTCTGGTGTAATAAACTGCAACAGATTGAGATTTTCCAGTAACAGTACAGCAGGTAATAGCTGTCCCTTGTTAAAATCTGGTTTCCAAACCGAATTCTCCCCAGCTTCTAACTGTGCCTTAGCCCGTTTAGCATCACGAGTTGTCAGAAACTCTCGCCCCAGTGTCAAATAATAGTGCATCCGCAGTTGGGGATACCAGCCGTCGTCATCCTTCTCGACCAAATCAGGTGTTACGTCAATTTCGTAGCGGCGGGACAATTCCGCCTTGCGCTGCTGGTGTCGTTCGGTTTTCGTTTTCGCCCTTTTATCTTGCAGCTTTTTCAATTCGGTTGGGGAGAGTTCATCGGAATCCGCGATCGCTTTACACTCCGCAGCATATAATTCAACAGATGCCGCCTTAACCGACTCGATTACTGCGCCAGTCTCATCATCGTCGGCATCTGAGGCATCAATAACGGTGTACCCATCCTCGACCAATCCCGCAAGCACAGACTCTCGATAGCGCCGCATCTCAACGTTGATGACAGAACCACGCTTACCCCAAGTCTGCAATGACTCCGGTTGAAAATTCTGGTCAATAAAGCTGTAATCGTCATTATCCGCCGCCGACAACAGCGCAATGTTCGCCTGTGTTGCGACGTGTTGACTTCTCAACAAACCTCCGATGGATGTGGAACCATTGCCCACAACCGACATCCCCCATTCTCTCACCCAAATGTGACGGTCAACAGTTTCCCTAACCCGTGCCAACATCTGACGGACGGAGTTAACCGGCTGTACTCCCTGAAAAATCCCCCAAACACCATCAAAATGTCCTCTAATATCGATGCTGACCCCAGTTTCTAAACTTGGAGAGGCGATAACCAAATCGTACTGGGTGAGAATTTCGTTCAAGTGGGCAATACAACCGAAAGCCGCATGAGATGGATCAGCAACGGATTCACTGTCAATTCTCAGTATCCGCAGGTGTGGGAATTTACGGCGAAACCGTTCCTCCAATGCTTGGGTTCCCCATTTAGACTTTGCCTTTTGAGCAGAACAGCAGAGTAAATGATGCCCACCTTTGGCGATGGCCTTGTCCAGTGCCGCAATCAAATTCTTCGGGTTACTCCCAGAGTAGTTGTAACAGTTTCCGGCTACGTGCCGATAGTTGTTCACGATTACGAACGGATTAACCCGATATTCGCCAGCGAGTGATAAAACGTACTTTACATCAGTATCTGACACATCAGCACTAGACAGGTAAATCTTTCCCTGACTGCTGCCCAAAACATTCTGTACCAGTTGTTTGAGGTTTTTGAGAACAGATACCCGACGCTTCTGCACTTCAGTACCAGAGTTAAGTAAATGCCAAAATACTTGGTCGCATTCGTCAATAATAATGACATCATTTGACCAGTCGTTGGGATTGAAACGGGCTTGGCTCTCATGATGCAGCGAATCTACACACACCCCATATCCTAACAATGTGCCTGTTTCATTCGTGCGGACTTCGGTAACATAGTTAACACCGAAGCGATTACACAGTGCCTCACCTAGTTGAATGCGATGGGTGATAATTAATACCCGTCTCTCTTGGTCATGTGCTTTTGCCACTTCCGTTGCCAGCCATTCGGTTTTACCAGTGCCTTTGGGAGCCTTGAGGATAATCAGCTTTTCACCTTCGGGGACGAGAAGCTGGCCCAAGAAACGTTGGTTGAGTGCGATCGCTGGCGGGTAAGTCAGCAGAGTGAACAGCTTAATCTCCCATAACTCCAATGCAACGGCAGTGTTGTAGAGTGCGTCAAATGCCGGCTGACCATGAGCGACGATAAAATCATCAACCCCTTTCTCTGCCCCGAATGGTAAATCAATCACTCGCAGCGAACAGCCCTCATTTACCAGCAGCCGTCCCATACGACTGATGGCGGTTCTGACTCGCTGGACTGTCTCAGGTTTGTTGTCCTGGTCAAAGCAGATGTTAACCTGTCTCCCCTGTGTTGCAAAATGCTTCAAGTCTGGGATGAGGTTTGGCTTACCAATGGCAGTACCGTACTCATCCTGGGGTGTGCGGTATCCAGCGTTAACACCGGGGATAGCGATCGCTGCATAACCAGCAGTCAGTAATGCCCCCGCTTTCTTGACACCTTCAACAATTGTCACTGGTACGTTGTGCCGCCAAACCCAATGCCAGAAACCGCCAGGGTGCTGCAAATCTTCTTTGGTGATGGGAATACCGCTACGATTAGAAACTTTCACCCAAATGCGATTCGGTACTAAGGAATCATGTAAAAATAACTTGAACAATTGGCCGAATAGTTAGAGTATCAGAATGTAAAGGAATTAAAGCCTTATATGTCTGATAACCAGGTAGTCGAAAGCATTCAAGACAAGTATGATTCGTTATTGCCTTACTTGAACGAGAAAACACGGCGTATTTGGGCAGCAATCGAAGCCCGAAGCCTGGGACGGGGAGGTGTCAGTCAAGTTGCGATTGCAACTGGGCTATCGCGTACTACAATTTATGCGGGAATGCGTTTGCTGTCAGAACTTGATGGGGTGAAAACGGAGGACGACAGTACTCGAATCCGTACTAATGGAGGTGGACGAAAACTACTAGAAGAACAAGACGCAATGCTGCTATCAGATTTGGAATCACTAATTGAACCAATGACGTTGGGAGACCCAGAGTCTCCTCTAAAATGGACTTCTAAAAGTGTGGTGAAATTAGCAAGTGCTCTAAATCGTGGGGGACATAGAATTAGTGCTAAAAGTGTTGGCAAAAATATTCATGTGTGTCATTTTCCTCCCGGCACAAGTAAATGGAACAAAATTGAGCATCGTTTATTTTGCCACATTACGACTAACTGGCGAGGTAAACCTTTAACTAGTTTGCAAGTAGTGATTAATCTCATTCGTAATACTACCACTACACATGGATTAGAAGTTGAAGCTCGGTTAGATGAAAATTTCTATCAGACAGGAATTAAAGTCACAGTTCAAGAACTTGATACCATTGCCATTGAGCGAAACTCTTTTCATGGTGAGTGGAACTATATTATCAAACCCCAAATTTCTGCCTAATTGTTCAAGTTATTTTTACATGATGCCTAACTCCGTTCTCTCCAGCAGCCGTTGCAATTTATTGCCAGTTAGCTGCTCTAACGGCTGCTCTAAAAAATATTCATCAAAAATGGATTTACTATCAGTAGACACGTCCACCATCGACAGCGATCGCACTGCATCATAGACCGAGTTAGAATACTGCTGCTGGCCTGAATAACGCCTCTTCACCCACCAGTCACCGTTAGTGCATCCGACTTGCCCCAGTTTCACGCCGTTGTTGTTGTAAATGCCATCATCGAGAATTTCAAAGCCATAATTCTGGCACTCGTTGAAGATATGCGCCATGATTTGGTTTTCGGTCGTAGAAGAGGACAAGGAGCAGGGTGCGGTGTGCAGGGGGGAAATTTCTTCTCCCTTGCTCCCTGCCCCCCTGCTTCTTTTTCCTGCACAGGTAATGAACCGTCTTTGTAGTGAGTGCAGATGAAGCGATCGCAACGCATTAGAGTGTTGGCACGAAATATTTCTTTGTCGTTTACCATGACTACCCAGCGTTGCGTTAAGTGGTTGTCGTCATGGCTGATGCTGGCTATGAGTTGATTACCAGCGTAATATTCGTGATGGTCAAACGAGATTTCGACTATTGTGAGTGGTTCGGGAGCTACGGCTTGGGCTTGGTCAGCGATGTAGTTGTCGAGTTCGGCTTGGGCGAGGGCTTGGTTGTCTGGGGTAAAAGTGGTGAGTTTCTGAATCTTGCTTGACTGATAATCAGCGATCGCAGTAATCCAAGAATCCTTACAGCGTTTGTCACTGACCTCAACTGTGCAGGCGATTTCACTGTAGATTTGCTTGAGTCGGGCAATGGATTTTAGTTGTAGCTGTTGTTGGCTGTAGATTTGGTATGTCATGATTGATTAAGTTCCTAACGGGACGGAAAGCGCTCAAGATTCGCAGTCCGGGCGCTTTCTTTATACTTACTAATGTAAACTGTCTGCATACACTTGTCAAGCGTCTGTAGACAAAGTACAATAAAATTAGTTTTGGAGAACTTATTTATGAACTTAGTGCAAGTAAAACGAGTAGTTGAAACCGTCTTGGACTTTCCAGGATTGGGGCAAAAAATAAGACAAGCAAGGGAGCGTGATGAAAGAACCTTGACTGATATCTGTCGTGACTGTAAGTTAAGCCGTTCTTACTGGTATCAATTGGAAAACGAAGATTTAAGAGCGCCTGCAACAGAGGATGTCATTCGTAGAATTGAACAGGTTTTGAATATAGATTTGGGGGTAAAGTTTGAATGATTGAGCCTTCCACTATTAATCCCCTTGCCCTCCCATCGGTTCCATTAGAGAAGAAATCACAGTTACCCACAACACCTTGTGTTTACTTTGCAATTGATTCTCAGGGCATAGTTCAGTACATTGGTATGACTGAAGATTTAAAACAACGTTGGGTTTCGCATCATCGGTATGAGTACCTAAAACTTTGCAACCAAGTAAAAATCTCATATTTGCAAATTGATGACATTGCCCTGCTGCCAGAAATTGAAGCTGCTTTAATCAGGTACTTTAACCCCCCAATTAACAGAATGGGAAGCAATTGGATCTACTCTGTTGCTAAACCAGCAGGGCTGAAAGTAAGACGGATTATTAAGCTAGAAGTTGATGTTCCTGGATTGGGCGATCGCATTAAACAGGCCAGAGAAGCTAGGGGGCGGCCAGTTACACAGATGGCCAAAGAAGTCGGAATATCTCGTAACTATTGGTATCAGTTAGAGGCGGAAGCTGTATTAGGTGGTGTAGCAGAAGAAACTCTTCGGAAAATTGAAGAGGTGCTGGGTGTAGATTTAGGGGTACAGTTTGATGATTGACCTTTATACTATTAATCCTCTTGCTCTCCCCTCTGTCTTATTAGAGAAGCGATACCTGGGTTGGGCTACGGCTATGCAGTTATCAGTTACATCCGAAATTTACGTTGCAGTTGACTCTGAGAAAATCTCATTGAACTAGAAAGGTGGAATCATGTCTAAACCACCTTCTAATCGCAAAAAGGCCACCTCTGCCGCATCTACCGATTCAACTTCAGCAGCTAACTCTGCAAATGAGGATATCTCCCAGCAAGTAGATCCAGGTTCAGCAACGATTACAGTTACGGCTGTTGAAGTAACAGAGTTGACCCAGGAGGAGCAAAGCGATCGCCTGCACTTGGAGAGGAAAGTGGAACGGGCGTTTTTTGAAGCGGGGAAAGCGCTGACAGAATTGAGGGACAGACGGCTTTATCGCTCCACGCATAAAACATTTGAAGATTATTGCCGCGATCGCTTTGGGCATAGTCGTCGGCAATCTTATCTTTTAATGGATGCGGCGGTTGTTTTCGATAATTTGATGGAAAAATGTGATCCAATGGATCACATTTTGCCAACTAACGAACGTCAAGTCAGACCAATGACAAAGCTTGAACCCCACCAACAGCAAGAAGTGTGGGTAAAAGCAGTGGAGCAGTCAGGGGGTAAAGTGCCACCAGCTAGAATCGTTAAAAACGTAGTGCAGCAAATAATGGAACGCACCCAAGTACCGAACACCTACCAACTTGGTGAAGTCTGCCAAATCCTTGTTAAAGACAATCCCGAACTGAGAGGCAAAGGTGGGTGTTGGGGGATTGTCAGCGCAGTGAATAATTTCAGTTGCACTGTCAAAACCTGGGATGGGGAGTATGCCGTTGCTTTGCAGCACCTCAAATCTTACAATTACCTGCCTGTGGAGTGTCAGCAGATGCAGGTTATTTGCGATCGCATTAATCAGGTGTATTCGAGTGAGCTGGAGGAGTCGGTGCAGAAGTTTTTGGAGTCGTTGGGGAGGCTGAAGCGGGCTTATTTGACGGCTTTAGAAGAGAAATTGTTGAGTTTGCTAGAAGCTGAAATTGCAAATTAACGTTTGTTAAATAATGTTTGACTGTCCTCCTCGTTACTTCCGGTTGAAATAGGCTATTTATGTAATGCTAAGGGGATTTACCAAGATGCCAAAAAAGAGCCAGAGCAATTCTTTGAGTAAGATTAAACAAGAAACCTCTGTTGGTTCGCGCATCTTTGAAGCACTTACAGAAGGGGAAATTTCCCAGCTACTGGATGAATTATTTGCGGTTTTATCCGACGAACAGCGAGTAACTGTGTTTGCTCAACTGCAAGGGAATACCCAAGAGACTTTAACTCAAATCATCGCTCCACCTCAAACAGTAGAACAGGTAAAAACAAGCAAAGTACAACCAACTTCTTTGGCAAAATTAGCTCAAACTTGGTCCCAATTATGGGGAGAGTGGAATCAGATTATTTTGTCAGCATCCCAGTCAGAAGGGAAATATATAGTCCAAGAAGCAAGCTGGGAAGAACCTTATTTTGATGACTGTACTTTTGTTGAAGATTTAGAAGCTGTTGCACAAAAGATGAAGCCATTGGTAAAAACGGCTTTTGAGAATGGCTTTAGTAATGACAATGGTTTTGCAGCCAGTTTGTTGTCAGCAGAAAGTGAAATCTCTAATGGTATACCCGACTGGATGGAAATTGCTAATGGTATTCATTTGGAAGGAGCGACAACAAGTAGCTTATTGGAATGGGAATGGTTATTGGTGCAGTCACAAGGACAAAATGGGTTCAAATTAGCTCAAAAAATTAGGGAATTGGATGAAGAATTTTACCACACCAGTTTAGATGATGATGCTGTGACCGATTTCTTTTCCCATTTACCTGATGTTGAAAAAAAGTTAATTTTTGACGGATTGACTGCCAATCGAGAAGTTTCTCTGTGGAAGCATGACTTAGAGAATACTTTTTCTTATTGGCATATAGTTTACATGGAATTGATGCAGCAATTTGCAACCCCAGAGATATATTTGAACAATCTCCGGGCGACTATTTCCCAGGAATGGCAAAGTGGTTTACCTGTAATTGAGGATTTGTTGGCTAAACAAGAATATAGAGAAAGTCTTACAGTGATTCAAGAGACTTTGGATGCGTTATTAAAAAACAAACATGACTTGAATCCCTGGACACCAGAAAACTCGCTGCTATTTGTTGCTGTGGGTGGATTTTCTTACGCTCCTGGGAATTGGGAAAAGGAAAAAACTTTACTTCGCTATTATCAGCAAGCTGTTCGAGAATTGGGAGAAATCGAACGGGTGAATGCTTTGTCAATTCAGTATATTACTTTTGAATGTTGTTACGACTGGTCGAGTATGTTCAAAGCTTTTGCTGAGATAGCAGTTAATAAAGAGACTCAGCAAGCCTTGTTTACATCTTGGCGTGAATCGATAATAAAACGTGGTACACCATACAGATACTCAGGTTTATATGCACATCAAAAACCCGTAGATACTTGGTGGTTGCATTGGTTGCTCGATAGTATTACAACTAAGGAAAAAGGACATACTTGGTTTAGGCAACAAATTATCGAATGGTTGGAGAATTTACCTAGAGAACAGGGACAACTGGGTGGAGAATATAGTCAGGACTTACGCAACTGGCACAGTGCGATCGCAATTTTATAGTATTTACGTACTATGTCAAAGTGGCGTACCTAGAGGACATTGCTGAAATTAATAACAGTAATTAGCTGTGTTAAGTATTTTTCAAATCATGAGAAAATGAGTTGAGTATTCAGAAAATAAATCTTGTAGTTTATGAGATTTACAAAACTTAACTATTGCCAGTACTTGTTAAGTAGTCAGATTAATTATACTCTGACAAATTTGGCAGAGCATTTAGAGCAGATTAGTCATGATAAAATTAACCGTTATCTTAAGAATGAAAAGTTAACACCACGTTTACTTTGGGATAATGTTAAAGATATCTTACAAGTGAGTGATAGCGCATATCTAGTTTTTGATGACACAGTACTTGATAAACGATACGCCACAGAAATAGAGACCAGTAAAAGGCAGTATAGTGGCAACCAACATGGTGTAATCCAAGGTATTGGGCTAATAAATTGTATATATGTCAATCATGAAATCGGAAAGTTTTGGATAGTTGATTATCGGATTTATGACCCAGATAGAGATGGAAAAACAAAGATAGATCATGTTACAGAGATGCTGCAAAACCTTATATATCATAAGGCTTTACCGTTCCAAGCTGTCTTAATGGATACTTGGTATGCAACAAATAAATTGATGTTATATATTGATGGATTAGGAAAATATTATTATTGTCCTCTGAAACGTAATAGACTTGTTGATGATACGGCAGGTCAAAAAAATTATCAAAGAATTGAATTGTTATCTTGGGATAGCCAGGAGTTAAAATCAGGTAAAATAATTAAAATAAAAAAGTTTCCCCAAGCTACAAAAGTGAATCTCTTCCGGGTAACTGTCTCGACCGACAGAACGGATTTTATCGCTACTAACGATTTATCTCAAGATTCTACGGACGTTGTACAAAAAGTGTGTAAGGTTCGATGGAAGGTTGAGGAGTTTCATAGAGAATTAAAACAAGTAACTGGTATTGAATCGTGTCAATGTCGCAAGGGACGTATTCAAAGAAACCATATTGCCTGTGCTATTTTAGTCTGGCTTCGACTCAAACATTTAGCTTATCAAAGCTACCAAACAATTTATCAAATTAAACATGGATTATTATCCAATTATTTAGTTCAGCAACTAAAACGCCCGAATGTTCCCATGTTTATTGTCTAGTTGTTTGGCGCTCGGTGCGGCGCAGCCGCACCGTCGTTTGTGACAGTTGCGTAAGTCCTGATAGTGTTTTACATTTGTTAACAAGAGATTTGACCGAGATAAAGTATCAGGGAAAATCCCCCTACCCTAAGTTTTATGAGGTTGTGATTCTACCAAACCAACTATCGACACGGGATGATATTTCTAGGAGAACGTATCTCCAAGAATATGCACCCCCTGACTTGTGGGAAAGAGTGATGGCTTATTGGCAAGCAAATTTACACAACTTTGTACCCAGACCGGACTCGTCTCAAAGCTCGGATTATACGAAAAATGCAGAATGGATGTCTGCCTTGAAGGAGTTAGCACCGCAGAATTATGATAGTTTGTTGTCCCAATGGAAAGTTCAGCATAAGCGACGACCTAATTTGTGGAAAGCAATGAGAAATTTGGGATTGGATTGATGTAATGCTTTTTGTATGTGGCATGGGGAGTACACAATTAGGTTGCAGCACATGAAGTTTTTCAACGACCTACCCCAGGAGTGTCAGCAGGTTCTGGAGATTAGCAATCGCCTTCCTTGCTCAAATATATTCCGATTCACTCTTTGGAGACTGTCAAAAGTCTGTTGCAGTCGTTGGGGAAGGTGAATCGTCCTTATCTAACTAAGTTGGAAGAAAAACTTTTGAGCCTTCTAGAGTCTGAAGTTAAAGTGTAATAAGCTGTTACGCAGCTTGATTGTATAATAAAGCTAAGTAATTAACCTAGCATTAGCCACCTATGCCAGCAAAAAACCATCTTTCTAAAGAGCAAAAGGAACGGTTACTAAAAACTCTAAAAGAGCATGAAAATCCATACGTAAGAGAAAAAATATTGATTTTATTATTAATGAATGATGGAAAAACTTATCAGGAAATTAGTAAGTTTTTAGACATTGCATATCCAACGGTAGCATATTGGGCAGTTCACGGCGATCCAGATAACCTAGAAAGTTTTTTAGATGGAAGAAGAGAAGGTAACTTCCGCAAAGTTACTAAAGAATATGAGGATTTATTATTAGAAACAATTGAAAAAGAACCACTAGATTATGGGTATGATTTTGGTCGTTGGACGGCAGCAAGACTAGCCACGTACCTCGAAAAGATAACAGGAATTAAGTTAAGTGGTTCGCAAGTTGGGAGAATATTAGAGCGAAAAAAGTACGTTTACCTTTGGGCAAAATACAGCCTAGAGGACAAACAGAATCCTGAAATACGTAAGGCATTTAAAGAAAAATTGTCAGAATACTTAAGAATAACAAATGTTGCCCCAGAGCGTTTACAGGTATGGTTTTGGGATGAGAGTGGATTTAGTTTGAGAGTGATAAGAAGAAAAAATTGGGGTAAGAAAGGTACAAGAAAACAAATCACAGGTCAAAGAAGAAGAGGAAGAGTAAATATTATGGGAGGGTTACGCTATCACGACAAGAAGAGAATGAATTTTGTGATTAAAAAAGGAAATGCAGATGTATTTTATGAGCAGCTTAAATCTTTGAATAATTTTCTTTTGCAAGAATGGATAGAGCAAGGAAATCCAATTGAGACTTTCAATAAATGTTCGGCGAAAATAGTGATTATCTTAGATAATGCCAGCTTCCATAAAAGAAAAGATATTTTAGTTCGTATCAAGGCAGAAATGCCAAATATTATCCTGGAATTTCTACCACCTTATAGTCCAGATTATAATTTAATTGAATTGGTTTGGCATTCAGCAAAAGAATATATAGCTCATAGATTGTTCGAGTCAGTATCACAGCTAGAAGAGTTGTTAAATAAATTGTTAAATGAAGGAGGTCTTATTATTAAATGGGAACGCAAAATTAAAAATAAAGGTAATGCTATTTATTAAATTTAGCTGCGTAACAGCTTACCTAACTGCGTTGTCAACTCTTTATAAAACTGTTTATGTGAACCTGAATAATTTTCTGCACCTAAACGTGTTAAATATCCCTTTTTGCTTGTGTAAGGATTAGGGATATAGCTGTAAATGTATAGTTTTCTGCATTCGGGATTTTCAGACCAACCAATATTGAACGCAGCATACTTGGGGAAAAATGTGATTGCATTGTAATAATCAATGTAATCGTGAATCCACCATGCTAAGGCTGTCCAATCGGCAGTTTTCTCATAATAATCAATGAAAGAATTCACAATAATGCAGGCTGTAGCACCCATATAACCTTTAGCGTCTGGAACATCCCAGATATGAACTGCATAGTTAGATTCGTTGCTAGCACAATTGTACTGGTTTTTATTTTCTGCACCTTTAGCATTGACAGCAGATGACCGATATCCAGAGCGAATGCTGATCCTTCCGAAAGCTTGTTGAATTGGTTCTAGAACTTGTTCACAAAGACTTTTGCCGGATGCGATCGCCAAATCAGGATTATCTGGTATATTTGGAATCCCTTCAATTTGAGAAATTTCTGAGTGCAGAAAATCACGCATAAAAAAGTTTTTTGACAAACGTACTCGACCTAATTCTTCCAATGATTTGACAGTTTGTGGTCTTTTCATCATTGTTAATTTAATTCGACGCGATGAATACCCGCAAATATACCTTGAGTGATGGAATGGAAACGATGCCTGCGGCGAACTACGCCGAAGCAGTGATCAACTACTTCCAAAATCTACTTTGCAATCAACTCTGAAAAAATATTGTTGAACAGGAGGAGCAAAGCGACCGCCTAGTAAATTACAGTTATTAAATGTATTCTTTCGAGAATCATTGAGGAAGTATAAAATAAAACTGTTTTTGGCGATATATTATTTGTAACAGTAATTAACCCTTCGTTAGCAAGATAGCTCTGTGTTTTTGGAGTATTTTAATGAGCTTGATTAACCTGGATCTGGTCTTCAACGCAATTACTAGCATCGCCAACCCTTTGATTAAAGAAAAAATTCTGCGTTCGGAGACTGTAATTAAGTTACTCCAGCAATTTCACCTCGATCCAGAGCATCCACCTGCTGATTTTAGTGGTGTTTATGCTTATGCTTTAGTAGAATATGGGGTAGGCAAACCTAAGCCATTGCTCGAATTGTTCCGACAAAGAGCAATTAAACAAGCTTTTCGCACAGCATTAGACCACAATAACCCCTCAATTCTCCTTTCTGAGGTTGATGCTTTTCTAGATACCTATACCTTGGGTGATGACATCAGTAGTTTGGAACTTGATGTCAGGCGAGAAGTGGCTGAATTTGCAACTGTATTTATTGAAGTTGCGAAACGCACTCGCACACCCTCTGATGTTTTGCTAAACCAGAAAATTGGTTCTCTACATAAAAGGATTGCTTGTATCCAAGAACAACTGGAAAGATTGCCAACGCTGGAGGGAATTCGGACAGAAATAGCAAGGTTGGCAGTAGAGAATTATCCCGCACTACCAGGAACTGCAACTGAAAATCAATGTAGAGCGATCGCTCTTGCCCAGCAGATGCGAGGATGGTTTGAAACCTTGGGCTATAGCCTGGAAAAATATGAAATCTGGGCGGAAGAATATTTTGAATGGATTATCAATATCCCGGTACGTCGCAGTTATGACCGCATTCTTGTACGTGGTGTTGCAGGAGAAGTTAAACTGAGTGATGTTATGGCGTTGCGCTCCTCAGTTGAGGCGCAAAAAACTGATGAAGGATGGTTGGTAACTACCCGTCGGATTTCCCGTGCTGCACGGGATGAAGTCAAGAAGGAAGAAAATCGTCACCTTGACTGTTTTACATTTGACGAACTGATTGACTTAGATGCTGACTTTAATGGTTATCTCGACTGGTTAGAAGTAGAAATCAAACGCCGAAAAATTGATATAAAATATGTACCGCTTGCTTGTACAAAAGAAGAAATTGACCCAATTACCAAGCAGCGGATTGGGGTGAGTCGTTACGAGGAAGAAGATGGCTGGATTGATGGTTATATCGACCTTTGGCTTGATGACCCAGCCAAAGAGCATATTTCAATTTTGGGAGAATTTGGTACAGGTAAAACTTGGTTTGTCTTTCACTATGCTTGGACTGCATTGCAACGTTACCGTGATGCCCAAAAACGTGGCGTTGAACGTCCCCGTCTGCCTTTGGTAATTACCCTGCGTGATTTTGCCAAAGCACTAAATGTTGAGAATGTTTTGGCAGGTTTCTTTTTTAGCCAACACAATATCCGCATCAACAGCGAAGTCTTTGACCAACTTAATCGCATGGGTAAGTTGCTGCTTATTTTCGATGGCTTTGACGAAATGGCAGCAAAAGTTGACCGTCAACAGATGATTAACAACTTTTGGGAACTGGCGAAGGTGGTAGTTCCCGGCGCTAAAGTCATCCTGACCTGTCGTACAGAGCATTTCCCAGAGGCCAAGGAAGGACGTGCTTTATTAAATGCAGAACTGCAAGCCTCAACTAAAAAATTAACTGGTGAAACACCTCAATTTGAAGTTTTGGAATTGGAGAAATTCAACGACGAGCAAATTCGCGCCTGTTTGTCATACCAGGCTGAAGCAGCGACTGTTGAACAAGTAATAAGCAATCCGCAATTATTAGACTTAGCCCGTCGCCCAGTGATGACTGAATTAATTTTAGAAGCATTACCAGATATTGAGGCGGGTAAACCTGTGGATATGTCAAGGGTTTATCTGTATGCAGTGCGGCGCAAGATGGAACGGGACATCAAAGCGGAGCGTACTTTTACTTCTTTAGCAGAAAAACTGTACTTTTTGTGCGAACTTTCCTGGGAAATGCTGTCTACTGACCAAATGAGTCTAAATTATCGACTGTTCCCAGAACGTATCCGCCGCTTATTTGGTTCTAGTGTTCAGGAAGATAAGGATTTAGACCACTGGCATTATGACATGATGGGGCAGGCGATGCTTGTCCGCAATGCTGATGGTGACTATACTCCAGCGCATAGATCGCTGTTAGAGTTTTTTGTGGCGTATAAATTTGCCGCAGAGTTGGGGGTATTGGCTAGGGATTTTACGGAATTAGCTAAAGCAAAGTCAGATTTAGATAGCAGTGCAGCAGCTATTAATTATACTTGGTCTGGTTATTTTTCGCGGCAAGGGAGTGGGGAGGTGATGCCTTCGGCAACCCCTTTGGGGAACGCACTGCTTAAGGAATTTACAAGTGAGTCTTTGGATAAGTTGAGGCAGACTTTTGGTAAAGCACCACTTACTAAAGCAGTAATGGATTTACTTTTACCAATGTTGAGTAACAATGAGTCTCTGATTAATGCAATTGAGATAACGCGAGGTAAAAGCGAAAATGAAGCTGATTATGTTGGCGGAAATGCCGCAACATTGGCAGTTAAATTTGATAAAGCTGCGTTGGAGGGCAGAGATTTAAGCCAAGTAGTTGTTAAAGGAGCAGATTTTACTAGTGCAATTTTACGAGATGTTAATTTTGTCGAGGCAAATCTAGCAAATTCAGTTTTTACAAATACTTTAAGTCAAATTTTTTCGGTAGCATTTAACTCCAATGGGCAGTTTTTAGCAATGGGTGATGGTGCAGGTATTCGCTTGTGGCGAATTACCGACAAACAACAAATTATGAATTTTAACGGGCATCAAAATTTGGTATATTCAGTAACTTTTAGCCCCGATGATCAAATGCTTGTTAGTGTAAGTAGTGACTGTACTGTAAAGCTTTGGGATGTCAAAACGGGAAAATGTATGCAAACGTTAGTTGGTCATACTGCTACAGTTAGAACAATAGCGTTTAGCCCGAATGCTCAAGTTATTGCCAGTGGGAGCGAAGACAAAACAGCAAAATTGTGGGATGTAAAAACTGGCGAATGTTTAATAACCTTGTCAGTGCAAGATAGTCTTGTAAGGGCAATTGCATTTAGTCATAATGGTGAAATACTTGCTTTTACCAGTAGTAATTATACGATTAATTTATGGAATACCCGTATATCTCAGATCCAAAAGATTCTACAAGGACATACTAGTTATGTAAGAGCGATTACTTTTAGCCCTAATGGAAAAATTATTGTAACTTGTAGTCATGACCGCACAATCAAACTATGGGATATCAACACTGGAGAATGTTTAAAAACTTTGCAGGGACACAAAGATGCAGTTAACTCAATTGCTTGTGATTCCAATGGTAAAATTTTGGCTAGTGGTAGCACCGACGGTACAATCAAGCTATGGGATATAAACACAGGTGAATGCCTTAAAACTCTAAAAGAGCATGATAATTGGGTACAATCTGTTGCTTTTAGCCCTGATGGTCAAACTTTAGCTAGTGGAAGTCAAGACCATTCCGTAAAGCTATGGGATGTAAACACAGGCGAATGCCTTTACCGTTTTCAAGGATATGCTAATTGGTTAAAATCGGTTGTATTTCACCCTAACGGACAACTCATTGCTAGTGGTGGACAAGACCAAATAGTTAGATTGTGGGATATCAATACAGGTAAATGTACAAAAGAGTTACAGGGGCATAATGATTGGATACGATGTTTAGTCTTTAGCCCCGATGGTCAAATTCTCGCTAGTGGGAGTAGTGACTTTACAATTAGATTATGGGATGTTCAAACTGGAGAATGTACCAAAATTTTACAACAAGATACTGGAAAATTATTTTCAATAGTATTTAGTCCTGATGGACTTAAACTAGCCATTGCTTCTGGTCGGACAATACAGCTTTGGGACTTTAATACAGAACAAAATATTTATGAGATAAGAGCGCATACTCGTTCTATAACAAAACTTTCTTTTAGTTGTGATGGTCAAACTATTGCCAGTCTTAGTTATGATAACACTGTAAAACTTTGGGATGTTCCAACTGGTAAATGCCTTAAAACTCTAGTAGGAAGGAAAAATGAAAATTGGTCAAGAGCGGGTGCTTTTAGCTTTAACACAACAATTGTTGCTACCTGTAGTGATGACTATATAGCAAAGCTTTGGAATATTTATACTGGTCAATGTTTAATGACTTTGGAAGAACATACCGGACAAATTAAGGCATTTGCTTTTAGTTTTGATGATCAGATTCTTGCTAGTGGAAGTGATGATTTAAGTATAAACCTTTGGAATGTATATACAGGTAAATGTTTAATCACATTGCAGGGACATACTAGAACAATATCATCAATTAGTTTTAGTACCAATAGTAAAGTTCTTAGCAGTTGTGCCGAAGATGGCATAATCAAAATTTGGGACATTGAAACTGGCGAGTGTCTAAAAACCTTGAGAAGCGATCGCCCTTATGAACGCATGAACATCACAGGCGTTAAAGGCTTAACCGAAGCTGAAAAAGCTACGCTTAAAGCATTAGGTGCGGTGGAAGATTGGAAATAAATCTGGAACGATATGCAAGCTATGTTGAGGCGAACACGCCACCCTTGTCCTGACATTGATATAGTAGGAGCGATCACACTGCCAATTCTGATACGTATGTATGGATTGGAACTAGCCCATCGCAGTAGCAAATCTATTCCCAGCTTTCTCCCTCTTCACCATACTGGGCTGGCGGTTCACCATGAGATTCAAGAATCTTAGGCTTTTTTATTTTGGCATTAGCCGGCTCAATTTTTTCTAGCTGCAAATCAAATTCCCATTCTTGCAGTAAATCAAAGATAAATTGTAAATGACTATCTACCTCTAGGGATAAATTGCCTAAACGAAAATCGCAGGTATCAGGGGGAATTTCGACAACAGGATGATTAAATTCCAAAGTTCTTCCTAAACGGTCTTTGTGAATAAATCTGTAGAGGTGTTCTGGGTCAAAATCAAATGCTTGCACAATTGCACCAGCGACTTCATCTAAATTAAAGTAACTGGGAATAGCAATCCGTCGCCAAGCATCCTGTAAATTAGCTTTAAATATATAAACCCCATCAGTAAAACCGCCTTCAGCAATCACTAAAG
This sequence comes from Nostoc sp. ATCC 53789, assembly GCF_009873495.1. Taxonomy (GTDB): domain Bacteria; phylum Cyanobacteriota; class Cyanobacteriia; order Cyanobacteriales; family Nostocaceae; genus Nostoc; species Nostoc muscorum_A. Next base: position 184,106 of record NZ_CP046705.1, read on the forward strand.
TTTGTGACCATTCCGGGAAATAGGGTTGGAGATAAGGTTTTAAATTGTCAAAAGCTATGCGAAAATCTAACCGAAAATTGGCGTAATCTTCTATTTGGATATTTGAGCGACTTTCTGTTAATACAGCCATAACAGCATTACCCCAAGCCTTGGGGTTAACATGAGTAAAATGCCAGCCTTTAGCGGCTTGTGGTTTTCCTGATGTCAGTTCAATTAATCCAAATAAATGTAAGAGAGCAAGATTGTGGAAACCAGGATAATAAACTAATTTATCTTGTTCTGAGTAATTATTAATTTTCAATCCTGATGATGGGAGATTGTTCCAAAATAATAAACAGCGATATGCTTGGTCAAACATATCTCTTTGGTCGCCTAAGAGTTCGCTTTCTCCCCAAACTAACCAAGATTCTAACAGTGTGAAATATTGTTCTGTGTGGTTTAATCCTTGCCAAATTTGCAGATTTTTTGGGTCTAAAACTAACTTGCTCTTTTTACCTTCGGTAATAACTTGAGACAGTCCAGAGGTGCGGAGAAGGAAATAAAGACCGTGAATATAAGGATAGGATTTTTGTACAGGACGTTTGAGGTTAATATCTATGGGATAACTCAATTGTGAGTTAAGTTGTTGGAGATACTTAAGCGATAATTGGTGATAAGTGCTACTAACTTCAACGCCGTTGGGTTGGAGAAGTTCTAAAATAGTTTGAAAATCCCGCAGAATTGTTCCTGGGATATCTTGAGTAATGGTTTGCTGTTGAAGTAGTTCTTTTTTATCCTCCGTCAGTGGTAATTTATCTCGGATTTGATCTGGAATGAGGGAAAATAGGTTACTCATCTGAGTTGAGAGGAGGAATTTGTTCTGCGGTCAATCTCACAACTTGGCCATTTTGCCAAATTCTAATAAATTCTACTAAACGGCGGTGTCTTTCAATAGCTTTCTTCATAGTGAGTTTAACACCTGCGTCGATTTGGCTAGATAATTTCTCAGGAATTGGCTTATTCATCGAAATGTTAGCAGATGCAGTTAATCAGCGATGGTGCTGTTTCTCCCACAGGACGCGATCGCATTCATAGGCTATGAGAAAATCAGAACTTGGAAGATGCCTCAAGTGCTGTCTTAAAGCACTTGGGAGAGTTGAAGCGACCATATTTGACAGCTATGGAGAAGAAGCTGTTGAGTGTGATTGAAAAAGAATACGGCATCATAGATGAGATACCACGTAATTTTCAATCAACCAAGGACTAGGAGAAAACAGTAATGCAGAGTATAAAGTTATGTTCTCATGTTGGGGATGATGGCATTTTGCACCTTGAGATTCCTGTTGGCATAACAGACAAAGAAATGGAGGTCGTAGTGATTTATCAACAAATAGAACCATCAGCACCCCCAAAAACACCCGAAGAATTGGGATGGCCAGCCGGATTTTTTGAACAAACAGCTGGATCATTAGCAGATGACCCAATTCAAAGATATCCCCAAGGTGAGTATGACACTAGGGAGCCATTAGAGTGAGATTTTTGTTAGATACCAATGCTTGTATTATTTATCTGAATCGTCCTATTTTTAGAAATTTTTCTAATCTTCTATAATCTCTCAATCCATTCTTCTAAAGCAATATCTAATAGTACATCTAGGGAATTGCCGTTCAGCTTCTTCCCTGTTATTGCAGTATAAAGATGTGAATATTGTTGAAAATTATAAACTGTTGTGGCACGAGCATTAGGTCTAGGATTTCGTTGAATCATGATTGAGGACACAGTTTGCCAAGAAGAAAATCTCAAATCACCAAAACCTATTTTAATAATTCCTTTTGCTGATTGGTCATAATTTCTATTAAAACTCATTCTTCCATTAGGAAAAGGTAGCCACAGAAAAAAATCTAAGCCATGAAAATCCCCCTTAAAAAATCGGATATAAAATTCGGCGCATATTTTATCTTTATAAAGGTTGCCTTCGCCTTTCTTCAATCCATAGCGGCTAGTAACAGATGTACTAACTTCACTTATTCGTTTATCAAAACTTAAAATTTTTTCTCGAATTTCTAAAATTCTTTCTTGATATTGTAGTAATTGTTTGTCTAATATATTTTTTAAAGCTCTTGAAGGTGTGGGAAAAATATTTAATTCTTTATAATTCTTGGCATTGTTAATTTTATAATCTTCTGGATGCAACATCAATAACCTAGAAAATTCTCTACCATTTAAGTCCTTTAAAATAAAATAAAGCTGCTTTTCAAAATTAACAAATTTAAACTGAAGAAGTTGAAAAGATAAATTACTATACTCACAGTCAATAAACGTATGTCTGTGAAAAGTTGGAGCAATAGCAATTAGTTGAATCTGTTTTTCCCAATCTATACATCCTGTAATACCAATTTAATATGAAGCTGCATAGAAAAGAGCTTCGAGAATAAAGTTATAAGAAGAGATAGATATTACCTGCTCAAGTGTAAGTTGATTAAATATTTCTTGGATGCGATCGCGTAAATTCTGTAAAGAAGAGAAAAGCTGATTTTTGAGTGGTTTCTTGAGGAGCTGCCAAAGCCTTTCAATGGGATTGAGTTCAGGGGCTGAAGGTGGTTGAAACAGAGGAATAATATTTTCTGGCCAACGAATTGCTGAACTTGTATGAGCAGGTGCTTGGTCAACCTGTAAAATAGCGTAATCCCCACCTAATTGTTGAGATAGCCAGTCCAAAAACTGTTGAAAACACTCGCCATTCAGTTTTGGATATTCATAAAGAAAATGATCTCCAGTCAATGGTTCAATTGCACCATAAATCCAAAAATTTTCCCGTGGCCATTTCACCTCAACAGTAGGCTTAACTCCAGAGGCAGTAATCACTTTTCCTGTAAGAGTTTTCAGTCCCACCCTCGTTTCATCCTGGCACAGGTAGCGAACACACTTGCCGGGTGCTAGATGTTTTTCTAGACAATTCAGAATGATACCGAGTTTTTTTTAAACTCAGATACTAACTTTTCATCCTGCTTATGGCTTTGAGGACGTGGTACTTTTAGTTTTGCCCCTAATCGATATCGAACCAATGCATAAACCGTTGCATACTCGATATCAAGCCCCTGCTCTTGCTTTAACCACTCTACTATTGCACCATAGCTACTAAAGCCTTTTCCTGTTTTTAACTCCTCTTCAAGTGCCGTGATCGCTCCTTCAGGAATTTTCCGTTTTGCTCCCGGAGCTTTTTTTATTTTCAATAATTCATCTAGCCCACCCGATCTATATTTTTGTAACCATCTTGTCACCGTTGATGTATCTTTAGCCAAGCGTTTTCCAATATCTTGCTGCTCCTTGGCCTGCCCGCTTTTTATCCACCACAGCATAATAAGTTTTTCTTTCTGGTTCCCTAAATTAGCTGTTTGTAGGCGTTTTTTAAGTTCTTCTTCGCTCTCTGCGATTTCAATCTCAAAAGGGCGGCTCATGGTTCTTTTAATTTATCGAGTTTGTTTTCTCTATTATATGCAGCTTCATATTAAATTGGTATAACGTAGATTGTCTCTAGTCGCCCTGATATTGGCTATTGGATTGATACCAGTTGTGTTGGTGTAAAGCCTTGTGCCAATGAGTTAAAAGGATAGCGATCGCCTACAGCAGGCAGTTAGGCTATCTTGCTTTATTCTCCCGAACTTAACTCAGATTGGTTCAAAATTGCCTCTAGCAATCCAGTCGATAAGCTGCTAGTTACCATGTATTTACACTGAATGCTTAATTACAGAAAAACTTTTAGCTTATGTTCTACTCATAATTATTGCCTTTAAATTACTTAATCTTCATCACTTAAACTAAATTTAAACTCTTCACTACGGCTTTACACTTATTAATGTTTACTTTACAGCTTCTTGAGGCTAATATCATTACTTTTATCATTGTGATAACAGTTTGAATGATTGATATTAGAGAAGTAGTTTTAATTCGAGTTGATTAAATCAGTGAATAAGAAATGGGCGACTAAACGACTCACAATTAATTTGGCATCAGGGGAAGCAGAAAGATTAGAAAAATACTGTTCAATAACAGGACGACCAGCAACCGATGTAATTCGAGAGTTGATTCGCTCTTTGCCAACCGAAGAAACACCAAATGCAAATTGAACCGCTATTCTCACACAAGTTATAGTCACAACGATTTCATACTCCTTGGATCTTTATCGGGGAGCTTTTGTGTTAGAAAATCTACTGCTGAGGGAAAATTTAAAGTAAGACCCTGTGTTGAATAAACTAAGAGGATTCATATTACAAATTATCGAGGTTTTATTCTTAGTCAGCAACCTCAATCAACATGAAAGTATCACCCGACAATAGCTTTACGATTTTGACACCTGATGAACTTCCTATAGTTCTGCAACGGCTGAATGCACAAGTTGAACCGACAAAAATATTATTTTTCTGATTTTTAGAAAATTCTAGAGGTAAATATGATTAAACGCATAAAAGGATTATTTTTGACTGCAATTTTGACTGTTTTATTTATTGGAGTAACTGCTACTCATACAAAAGCGGAGACTTACCTTGCTGGAGAATTTACAATTACTTTGGATGATGGAGAAAATGGCAAAACCTACAGAGGTTGTGATGCTCAGGGGAAATGTATAAATTTAGAAAATGGAACATCTTGGCGTGATAATGGTTATCGGGGTATTACCTGGGAAAATGGCGATTATACTTATTCAGTTTCCTGGCGTGAAAATGCCAATGAAGGAATGTATTTGAATATTTACAACAAAGATAAGCAGATATTACGCCGTCAACTAGTAGAGACAACTGAAAATGTAGGAACTCTCAAGGGTGTAACTTATTGTGATGTAGTAAATATTACATCTGGGCAACTGGCACTTCGTGATAGCCAGAATGGACAATCTAGGGGAGGTCTTGATAATGGCAATAATGTTTTGTTGAAGAAACAAGAGGGTATCTGGGCTTATGTAAGTGTCGTTCAAGGGCCCAATACTAGAATTAATGGTTTGTCAGGATGGGTTAATTCAAATTATCTACATTGCACCAAAGAACCAATTGATTAACTAAGATTTGATTTGCTCTATTTATAAGCGATCGCGTCCCATCCAATGGGAACCATGTTATGTAATTGCGTTCCTTGGCACCATGAAATTATTGAATTTTCTCAAATCCAGACCAGTCATTATAGTTTTAGCAATTGCAGTAAACATCACTGGTATTGATGTACATTCTTCTACTTCAAATTTTCCCATAAGGAAGAGTACAATTACTCAGTCCCAACCACAGATTCAACTTGTTCACACACTGACTGGGCATAAAAAAGTGACTTTTGGTGTTCGAGCAGTTGCGATTAGCCCTTCCGGGCAAACCCTGGTTAGTGGAGGTAGAGATGATACGATTAAATTCTGGAATTTACGTACTGGGAAATTACTGCATAGTTTAGACGCTCAATCAGATGGTATTACTTCAATAGCTATTAGTCCAGATGGTAAGCGAATCGTAACTGGTGGGATAAGCACCCCAACAATGAAGGTTTGGGATTTACGCACTTTCCTTATGCTAAAGGGCGACAGTGGGCATACCCAACCAGTAGAAACCATTGCGATTAGTTCAGATGGTAAGGGACTTCCAGAGAATAAAATATACAGTCAATAAAAATGATAATCATTTTAAGGGGGAGAAAGGGGTTGCCAACGGCAACCCCTTTCTCCCTCAATAAATAGGCAAGATAAATGTCTGCACAAAGAGAGTTCTTAAATGCAGTGAGCTGAATTGCTATCGACTATTTTTGCGCTTTTAACTTTTTGAAAATTACGTTACTCCACAACAGATATCAATAAACCACTTACCTAAATTTGGTAAATTATCTTCGGTAAAATTAGTCAAACGTTCAATCTTATTTTCAATTTCTTGCATAGCTTTTTTAGTTAGACGGACTCCGCTAGAGTAAGTCTGAGTAACTAACTTAACAACTGGACTTTTACCATTCCACGTCATAGTCTTAGCAAAATTTAATGCAGTTTCCACATCGTCTAAAATACTGCCATTCCAATGATTCTCCAAAACAGCCCAAGTTCTTTCAATTGGATTATATTTACTGTGATAGGGAGGGTAATAAGCTAAACGTATATTTAATTTGTATGATTGAGCAAATTCAACTATACGTTTCATAAACTGAGTACGTCGAGAACTATTTTCTCCTCCATTATCTTGATTAATAAGTAAAGTTTTTATTTCCGAAAATCGCCAGCTTTCTGATTTCCAAAAATCCCCTAAAATGTCAACGATAAAATCGCTAGTTACTTTGGATTCTGTAAAATACAAAAATAGCTCGTCAAGGTCTGGAAGAAAGATACCATAAGGAGCTACAGTTGTTTTTGGTTTGAAGTCGTGGTCATCAGTTTCTGTTGGTACTCGATTTCTACCACCACGATCAAAGGAGCCGATATTTACGCGAGCTTTCGCATCCAAGCTTAAACGTAAAATAGTTGGGTCATCTGAAGCTTCTTGGTGAACTATAGCTAATTGCTCAAAGATTGCATCAGTTTCGGGAATTTTTTTTGAGGTTGAATTTTGGCAACCCTCTTGAGGCGATACCCTAAATCATTTAACTTGACACGAATTGTTTCTGAAGTTGGTAATTCTTCTTCAGCATAACCAAATTTTTCAATTAATTGATGTCTTACAACAGATGCGCCCAGTCGGGTATAGAGTCTTTGACTTTTAAAAGTCGGGTCTATTTGACTTTGAGAATCGACTAGTTTTTTGATATCTTCTAAAAGAGTTGGTAGGTGTTCTTCTGCTTTTTTTCTTCCTCTACCTTGATAATTATCCACACAAGTGATACCACTATTTAATTCTTTAATTCCTTTACCAATAGTTACACGGTTCCATCCTAACTCTCGCTCTGCTATAGACTTTCCTCCGTGTCCTAATGCCACAACTGTTTGTGCAATGAACCTACGTTTAGCTGCTCCCTTTAATTGATGTGCGGTTTCCTTCAATAACTTTTTCAATGAATCTGTTAATTGTATTGACACCTCAAACATCCCAAAATCGAATCATCATTCAATTTACTACAACTTGGGGTGGGAGAGGCTGCCGTTGGCAGCCTCTCCCACCCCCCTAACAATGATTATCATTTTTATTATCTGTATATTTTATTTTCTGGAAGTCCCTAAATTGATTGCTAGTGGCAGTGATGACCGTACAATCAAGCTTTGGGATTTACACACGCTTAAGCTGCTTGATACCATTCCTGCACACTCAGGATTTGTGAGTAAAGTTGCATTTAGCCCTGATATGCAAACCCTTGTGAGTAGTGGGGGTGGCGATGATAATACAATTAGGCTGATTGATTTACAAACCAAAAAAACACGCCATATTCTCAAAGGACACAAAACCGGAGTTGATGCTATTGCCATTACTCCAGATAGCAAAAAGCTTGTTAGTGGTAGTTTTGGTCAGCTAGTTTCTCGAAATCGTGCGATTAGTACCCTAAAGTTATGGAATCTTCAAACTGGAAAACTACTGCATGACTTTACTGATAATTTTAATTCAGTTGAATCTCTTGTGATCAGCCCGAATGGAAAAATTCTGATTTGCGGCAATTATGATGGCAGTATTAAACTGTGGAGCTTAGAGACTTTAAAGCCGTTGCATACCTTTCAAGATGGTTCCAGTTCTGTTTTAGGGCTTGCTCTGAGCCGGGATGGTAAAACCCTTGTTAGTAGCAATGAGGATAGTACTGTACATATTTGGCAAATTAAATAACTGCATTAGCCCTATTTTTGGCACATGGGTACTTCTAAAAGCAGAAGCTGGTTACGAATACAGAACTTAACTTTAACTAATTCGGTGGAATTCCGCATCCGTCTACACGGTGGGGATGGATAGCCGGGTGATGACGAAAACACCTCCGACTAATATTAACCGCAGGTTGATAAGGAAGTGGGGTGTTTGAGAAATCACCAACATTATATTTTATTACTTTACCACAATTTGTATTTATGATAAAATAAACACATCAAGGAGGTGAAAGTGAAGTGTTACACAAGGTTGTGCAAGTCCGTTTATATCCGTCAGTTGAACAGCAAAATCAGCTAGCTCAAACTTTTGGGTGTGCTAGATGGTGGTGGAATTATGCTCTGAATAAATCCGTTGAGACTTATAAGGAGACGGGCAAGGGACTTAGCCGTGTAGCACTCAACTCATTTCTGCCTGCACTCAAAAAAGCTGAAAATACTGCTTGGTTAGCTGATTGTTATAGTCAAGTTTTGCAAGCTACGACACTCAATCTAACTACAGCCTACAAAAACTTTTTTGAGAAACGTGCTGGATTTCCTAAGTTCAAATCCAAGCATGGTAAACAGTCAATTCAGTATCCTCAAAACGTCAAGATTGTAGATGGTAATGTCAAACTCCCAGGTAATATTGGGGTAATCAAAGCCAAAATACATAGACTCATTGAGGGGAAAATAAAGACTGTTACTGTGAGCAAAACGCCCTCTGGAAAATACCTTGCATCTATCCTGACTGAGTTGGAGGGTGAAAATCAGGTTACTTCAGAAGGTAAAATTTATGGCATTGATTTAGGACTAAAACACTTTGCTGTCGTAACCGATGGCGAGAAAGTATCTTTTTACGATAACCCTAAACACCTTGCCAAACATGAGAAAAACCTCAAACGTAAGCAGAAAAAATTAGCACATAAACAAAAAGGGAGTAAATCAAGGAATAGATATAGAAAAGTTGTTGCCAAAGTGTACGAGCGAGTTAGTAACTCAAGGCAAGATTTTCTACATAAACTTAGTTATAAGTTGGTCAGCGATAGCCAAGCTGTCATAGTAGAAAATCTTAATGTCAAAAGCATGGTTCGTAATCACAAATTGGCGAAATCAATATCTGATGTGGGCTGGGGAACATTCACTAACTTTTTAGCCTACAAGCTAGAACGCAGAGGTGGAAAGTTGGTTGAGATTGATAGATGGTTCCCTAGTTCTAAGCTTTGCTCTAATTGTTTCTATCAAATAGGTGAGATACCATTGGATATCCGTGAATGGACTTGTCCTCATTGTCATACTCATCATTCGCGTGACGCGAACGCCGCGCAGAACATTAGAGCAGAGGGCATCAGAATGATAAAGGCGGAAGGTTCAGCCGTCTCTGCTGTAGGAGGGGAGGTAAGTCCTACTCTTGGGCGAAAGTCTAAGTTTAGGCACTCCCTAACGATTACAGAAGCCCCAACTTCAACCGTACTCGGTAAGTTGGCGTAGTTCACCTATCGATATTCTCGCTCAAAAAGTACGACTAATTTCAAAGTAAAATTTTCACTAGTTTTTGGAGTTGCTAGGGAAGCCCAGAATAAAGGTAGTATCTGAAGATGATGGAATCCCCAAGAAGTTATTACGATGCTGAGTTTGGACAGATTATATTGGAAGATAACTATTGGACTTTAGCACAATGTGCTGTTTTGGGAGATCGCCGTGTACCGATTTGTTTGGATTTTGAACAGGGGCAGATTGGGGAACTTTCATCACTTCAGCGTGAGGCTATTCGGCAAGCTCTAGCCTTGCCACCCGATGTTTTACACGTCACTGCTCCTCTGGTGCTGCAAAATTATGATGTATATCGTGAGATGATTGTAGATGAGTCAATGCCTCTGCTGGCTAATCCCATTCAGGTCTGGGAGCAGGTCACTTTCTCATATATCTATGTGGAGTATGACCTAGATATTGCTACCTTTAAGTTGATAGCTGAGTGTGACTGGGAGCCAGAACACGGCTTAGAAGTACGCTTTCGCAATGGAGTAGCAGACGATGTAGATCAGATAGGTGAAACAGGACGGTAAAAACTATATAGCTTGGCATAAAACCGTGGTGAATTGAAGCATAGCGCTTATATACTGCGATCGCTGCTAGAGAAACCAAGTATCGATTGCCTATTGAACGCTTCCTGGCTGTTTTGTAGTACCTATGGATAGATATCCTATCTCTTTTGACTGAATATGAAAGTGGATTTATCTAACCGAAAGTGCAACAGTTACAACAGTCAAACATTTAGGAAAACGAAATGGTAATGATCTATCGCGCCAAATCGATACAGCAGTAGCCGTGCATTGTTAATTTTCGCGTGTTGCTAGAAAATTATTCCTTTTCCCCTTTATGAATAAGAGGTAATAATGCTAGATTTCGATTACTTGCAATGATTCAGGGTGATTTATGAACAAAGGCGAATTAGTGGATGCTGTAGCAGCAAAGGCCAACGTCACAAAAAAGCAAGCCGATGAAGTCATCAGTGCTTTTTTGTCAGTTGTTACCGAAGCTGTAGCGAATGGTGAAAAGGTAACGCTCATAGGGTTTGGGTCATTCGAGCGACGCGTTCACGAAGTGTGCCGAAGGTATCGCTCAGAGCGCGAAGGGCGTAATCCGAAAACCAATGAGCCAATGACTATTCCAGCGACCAAAGTGCCTGCATTCTCTGCTGGTAAACAGTTTAAAGAAAAAGTAGCGCCATAGATTAATTGCTTTAGCACTGGCAATCCAATCACTGCAAAGCCACAATCGATTAATTCAAGTATCGAATCGACTATGAAACTTTGACTGCTTCTTGGTTTGACTGCTTCTTGGGGAGTAATGTTACTGCAATTAGACAATTCTGGCATTGACTTGGGTTCATAAAGAAGTTGCAAATTGCTTGACCTCTGAATAACAGCAGCAGAAGTTGAGCATTAATTACTATTTGCTCAGAGAATTATGTCTTCTATATTCAATCCGAACTTGTTTAACGTCAATTTGCCCAGGCTCTAAAAACACAAGTTGCTCTACTTGGTATAACCCTAAATCTTTAAACTGTGCTAATTCTGAGTTAGATAATGGCCAAGGTGGGCCCGATGGTTCAGATTCTGTGTCTCGAATACGAGTAATCATCAATAGCGTTCCACCAGGAGCAAGTACAGAGGTAACTGAAGAAATAACCCAAGAACGCACATTCAAGGGCAAAGCTTGAATATTGCGACATTCAAAAACAAAGTTAAAAGCTTGATGCCATTGTGAGGGAATTGCTAATAAATCTGCAACTATATAGTTGACAGTTGAATTAGGAAATCGCTCTTGGCACCAAGCGATCGCTGTTGGTGAAATATCAAATGCAGTTACTTCAAATCCCAGATTTACTAAAGCTTCGGCATCGTCTCCCAAGCCACAACCAATTACTAACGCCTTTTGCCCAAAAGCGAATGGTTCATGATTCGTCAACCAATCTTGCAGATAAGGATGAGGAGCTAACTTAGCCCAAGGAATTTGTGCTGTGTCCCCTTTGGCTTTGGCATATAAAACTTCAAACCATGCCGAGGGGTCTGATTTTTGTAACGCTTCTGTAGCTAGCTGTTTAATATAAAACTGTAAATTTTCCGGTTGTTGCTCCAACATAAAAATCGACACCACTCCATTGTCAATTATGGCAGTCTATACCAGTTGAACTGAAAATCATAATTGCAGGCTAACTTACGTGAACTAAAAGTTGTGAATGATCTTTTTGATTGTGCCTCCTCAAAGCAAGCATCGGTTTACAGTCCTAGCCAAGATGAACCAAATACCAATTACCATTCACCATTAGGTGCATTTGTAAATCTGGCTTCTACCGTGCAATATAAAACTGCCCTAGACGAAAGCTGGAGCAGTTTTTGATAGAAGTAAATTATATAGGAGACAATTAGTGTTGTCCCCAGTTTATCCATAATAAATACCGTTATATAATACTATTCACCTCAAGTTTAGTGCTTTACGCAAAAAACGAATAATCTTGAAGTTGGCATTACAAAGTTTAGAAGTCAACATCAGGCTTTGAGTCTTCCTGATGTATTGCTAACCAAGTTTTGTAAATCAATGCTCAGAGAGTAAAAGTCCCTAGCAAATTAAGGAAATGAGCCGATTGCACATTCGTGAAGATGACCTGACAGGTAAAAATATTGCTAACCTTTTGAGGGAACATCTCGAAAATATGCATGAGATTACCCCGCCCGAAAGCGTTCATGCTCTTGATATAGAGGCATTGCCTTCGCCTGATATTACTTTCTTTTCAGCAACGGATGGCGAAGAACTGGTTGGATGCGGGGCATTGAAAGAACTCTCTTCAACAAGTGGCGAAATCAAATCAATGCGTACAGCCTTGGCTTACCGCCGCCAGGGTGTTGCCTCCAAAATTCTGGAACACATTATTAAAGAAGCCCAACGGCGTGGTTACGATTGCTTGAATTTAGAAACAGGGGCAATTTCAGAATTTGCTTCAGCACGAGCTTTGTATACACGGTATGGGTTTGAGTACCGAAGCCCCTTTGGTGAATACATTGATGACCCGAACAGCGTATTTATGACGAAAAAGCTTGCTTGATTGGTTAGTAACAATCACCGTTACTGCTGTTGAAATTCCAGAGTTAACCGAGCAAGAAATTAGCGATAAGCCTGACGGCATGGCTACGCTTACCGCTTGCACTTGGAGCGAAAGGTAGAACGGGCGTTTTTTGAGGCGGGAAAGGCACTTATGGAGTTACGCGTTCGTCCTTGACGTTGCCGAAGGCAGTAGAGGAAGCGGGTGGTAAAGTTCCAAGTGGTAGAATCGTCAAAGACATTGTGCAGCGCATAATGGAGCGAACCAGAGTACCAAACACCTACCACTTGGGCGAAGTATGCCAAGTTTTAGCCAAGGACAACCCCGAACTCAGAGGTAAGGGTGGGTGTTGGTGTGAGGTAAAAGTTATTTGCAGCCGCTCAAGCGAACCGTTAGCAGTAGTTACGATGCACTTCAACAGACTAAGGACAAGCAATTAAATCGAAATTACAATCATTACGAGACAAAGTAATCATGGAATTCAACCCAAACAACAATGTTGTTAAACTCTGTCTTCAAGGTATGGGCATGGAAGAAAGAGGCAAACCAGAAGAAGCAAGTAAACTGTTTCTTCAAGCCTGGAACGAAGCGACATACGACTTTGAAAAATTTATTTCAGTCCATTATGTAGCTCGATATCAGAAAAATATTTCTGACAAATTAAAATGGCTCGAAACGGCTTTGCAGTTTGCATTAAAAATAAATAACAACACTGTTAAGAGTGCTTTCCCTTATCTATATTCAAACATTGCCAAATGCTATGAGGACTTAAGCGACCCTGACAAGGCAAGAAAGAATTATGAATTAGCAACTTCGTTTAAGGATAAACCTTCTGACAAAGGCCCCTTTTATCATGGAACGAAAGCAGATTTGCAGGTTGGCGATTTGCTGACAGCAGGAGGCAGTTCTAATTACAAACTTGAACTCAAAATGAATCACATTTATTTCACAGCCCTTGTCAATGGGGCGGGACTAGCTGCTGCATTAGCAAAAGGCGATAACCGTGAACGTGTTTATATCGTTGAACCAACAGGGGAGTTTGAAAATGACCCGAATGTTACAGACAAAAAATTTCCGGGCAATCCGACACGCTCATATCGCTCCCAAGCACCATTAAAAATCGTTGGCGAAGTCACAGATTGGGTGAGACAAACACCTGAAGAACTCCAAAAATGGCGTGAAAAGTTGGCCAATAACAAAGGAGAAATTATTAATTAATTTCTAAGATTCCCACATCCTGCTCACCGATTGAAATCAACGGCCTTATTTAACGGCTGTCGAAGAGAAATTGTTGACGCTTCTAGAGTCGGAGTATGGAAGAATACCCTGAAAATTTTGGCAATTTGGCATCCAATGTCTTTGGGTTGCAGTTTCAATGGAGTTAGCAACGCAACGGGACAGTCAAAAAGTTGTACGAGGGAAAAGATAAAACTTCCCGCTTCTTGACATCCAGCTATGCCAGTTGTTTAGTTGAGTGCTGTAGAACCCCTCTACATGATTCATACAGCGTTCAACAGAGTTCAGTTCCCACTCTACAACTGGCTAGAAATTAACAAAACTCAATAGAATCTCAGAAGATGTAGATAACTGGCATTTCTCTAAGAGCGATGCCTACGGCGGGCTACGCCTACGCACCTGTAACTGCAACGGATCGATCCGGTCTGGGTCGCAGTGCTTAGGGGCTAAGTCAAATAACGTCGCCTGCTGCACTGGCTTGGTTTCCCTCACCTTCTGCTGATAGTCCAAAACCTGCACTTTCCACTTCAGCAGGGCATCAGCACTCATCACCAATGTCCCTGTCAAAAGTGCTGGTGTGGGCATTACAGATGGGAATAGGTTTAGCTGATTGGGTTCCAATATATTAGTGGAGTGTGTGCCGACTAGCTATTATCTCCCAGAACTGAAATGCAAGAAACCTATTAACGGGTTTAGGAGTGCGATCGCCCCAATTCAAGCCAGGAAAACTCAAGAGTAAGCGTAGCCCGTTGCAGACATCGCCTATATTCAACAATTGCAATAAACAGTTCAGTTTAGTAGAGTGTCACCCCACTGTTGTAAGCGTTCACGAAACTGGTGTAGTCGTACTGGACTTGAGTTGCATAGTCTAGAGCAAAGTTAACAATCTCATCTTTGAATACAGCCTTGTTACCGCTGGTGATATCAGTCACTTGCTTGTCAACGCTTTCTGAAACAATGCTAGCATCGTAATCTTGATCGGAGATAGCATGGTTTTTAGCAACGACCTTACCTGCATATCCCATCGCATCCATGAATTTTGATTTAGTAGTTAGTAAGGTATAGTCAAAGTCCACTTGGTAAGGGGATTTTTCATGCAGCATAAAGGGGATACCACTGACCGTAGTGTAGCCAACCAAGGGGTCAGTATTAGAGAGCATCGCTTTGGTGGCGATTGTCACCCTCGTCCCTTGATGATTTCCATAGACTGAACTTGGTAGTAAACCTGGAACTGCGATCGCTACGGCGCTAGAAGCTTGCTGCTTCATCTCCAAAATTCGGTCATCATCGGTTGCTGAAGTTGGGCCCTCAATCAGCAAGTAATACCGATACTTACCAAGACTACCAGTACCGGAACCTAATTTGAGACGAATATCTTTTAGGGTGTAGTAACTATTGCTGTAACGCTTACTGCTAGGAACTGAATTAATGTAGCTGCTCATCGCCCCAGTAATATCTAAGTAGGTACTGCTGGATACAGGCTGGAGTTCAGAGGTTGTCTGAAAAACTCGATTGCTACTACTATTTAGCAGCGTATACTTATTTAGCAAACTAGAGCGGCTCTTGGCTGCTGACTGTTGAATTAAATCCTTGACCACACCGTTGGTATTGCTCTCTTCTAAACGGTATGAAAGCTCGTCGTTAGTCCCCTTAAAGTCGCTCATCTTGTTGAGGTAAGCATCCAGGAAATTTCGGACAATATCTTGAGCATCACTGGAGCTTAGGCCGTTCTCTTTGGCTGCTAGAAGAATCGAGACTGCCATACGTCGCAAATCCCAAACGTAGGGGCCAAGATAACCTTCATCAAAGTCAGTGGTGTCAAAGACGTTATTATCATTGCTATTCCTCATTCCCCCAAGATTTTGCAGATGCATATCCCCCTCTAACCAAATGGCTGAGGTAGAGGAATTGACAAATCCTGAACCCGGTAATGTCTGCATATCGCGGTAGAAGATGTGAGCCGTTCCTCGATAAAAGGCGAAGGGGCTAGCTGTCATCTTTTGCATCTTCGTTGCCAGTTCTTGCGGTAATTGAGAAGCAAAGGGATGGTTGTATTGGTAAATTTCATTTTCCACCCAAGTTGAACGGGGAGTTGCAGCAACAGATGTAGATGCAAACCCCAAAGTTAAAATGAATACGGCTGCAATCTGCTGTATATGTTTGAGCATGAAAGTCTCTTAGATGGTAAAGAAATTAACTCTTGCTGGACTCTTGTGTAGACACAATCATCTAACAACAATTCATTTACCACCTTGAGTCATAACTTATAAAGTGATTTAAAGCACAATTTAACAACTATTCATAGCCAGTAAAAAGATTACCAGTAAAAAGATTGCTGTCAAGAATTTTACGCTGCCCCAATCAAGCGAACGCGAGTAGCGTCTCGTAGAGAGGAAAGTAGACCGTAGGCGTTGGCGTAGCCTCTCCAAGAGTTGCCCGTCGTAGGCATCGCCTTACTCCAGATCGCCAACGCCTTCACTTTCCTTTTTTCCTCTAAGAAATTCTTGGGTATCCATTTACACAAACTACACTTGTTCTCAACTGATGCCTACGCTTTACTGCATTACACTTACATTCTTCAAATCAACATTACCTAGTAGTTCGCCAACCCAAAATTGCTGGGTGGAGGTCGGCAGGGGAGCAGGGGAGCAGGGGAGCAGAGGAGAGGCAAATACCAAGTTCTTTCCCCTCTGCCCCTCTGCTAACCACTTTTGCATTGTTTCCTTGGCATACTACTAGCCCAGAAGATAGATTCGTGCTTTACGCAAAAAACGAATAATCTTGAAGTTGGCATTACAAAGTTTAGAAGTCAGCACAAGCGAGTGTATTACAGACATCATCCGCGACTTTGAGCTTTTTCCTTAATGGATCACAGAACATGGTTGCTGGTAATGGGGTGCTTAGTGAGGAAATCTGGGGATGGGGAAAGTAGCGACACCGGACAGCCCGTCGTAAACATCGCTCTCAAACTGGGGTAATCGCTCTAGTAAAATCAAAAACCACCCACATCATGTAAGTGGATATCAAAAGAGATTATGTATTTTTTGTCACCTACCAAACAGTTTATTAAGCACATCAGCTAGACGGTAGCCTGCCAAGCTCATCCGGCGTTCTGCTATTGGTTTGGCGGTAGCAGCATAATTTGGCGGTAACGGCTTTCCATCGTTTTTATCACTACTGCCAGAAAGCTTGCCATTAAGATATGCTTTTTGTTTAGCGATATTAAAACTCTCCAATTTTGCCCAATTATTAAATTGAGTTTCTCTTAACTCTGGCAATTTACTGCGTTGATAGTCGGCTCTTATCTTGGTTGCAGTGTTGCGAACAGTTTGAAAGTTTTCTGAGCCTAGTATGAGGTCATCCCAGAATTTATGCAAACTGATTGTTTGACCATCTGGATTAACTCTAATATAAAAACGTGTACCACCTCTATCACCTTCTGGTTCCTTATACTCGTTAGTAATTAATTTGGTAGTATGCAATGGCTGATGCACATCTCCTACTAAATGGAATAACCAGCATATTGCAACTGCTTTTTCGCTGTTGGTGGCATTACTTTGAATAATATCAAGATTTTTTTGAAAAGCAAATATAATATTTTCTTCACCTGGAATTTCACGAGTAATAGAGTTTGAAGAACTACCAGGTTGATAAGGAAAATTGATATAGTGCCAAGTTGGGTGATTAAATACTTGGTTATTTCGAGCTTCATCTGGCCATTTTGCCGCCCACATAAATAAGTACAAATTTTTATTTTCATCAGAAATATTAGATTGTTTGAGGGAATTCCAAAAGTGTTGAATGTTAAGAGAAATCCGATAAAAACAGCCCAAAATATGTTAAATTTTGGGCGGAAGATTAAAGTATATCTATTTGATAGTGATTATAAATTCATTTCCCAAGATTGTCAAAGATATCTTGAGAGGACTGCCAAAAAACGATTATCCAGTATTGAACAGTCGTCTGTTCTTTGAGTGCTGGCTCTCTTATGCTATGGATAACAGCTTAACAAGTATGCGAGATTTGTTTAAGAGATTAAACAACACAGGATTTGAAGTAGATATTTCTACTTTTTCTAAAGCAAACTTACATCGAAGCCAAAAACCTTTTCAAGAAATTTACCAAAAATTGAATGAATTAGTACAGAAGAAAGTTCAAAAAAAGTTGCATGATAAATATGCAATTTGTCCAATAGATTCAACAATTATTACTCTCACAAGTAAATTGTTATGGGTATTAGGACATCATCAAGTAAAACTTTTCAGTTCTCTAAATTTAGCTACTGGAAGTCCATCAAATAACTTCATAAATTTTGGACATGATCATGACTATAAATTTGGTTCTAAAATGATGTCTAGTTTACCAATAAATGCTGTTGGGGTGATGGATAGGGGTTTTGCTGGATTAAAATTTATCCAAGAATTAGTACAAGAAAACAAATATTTTGTTTTACGGATAAAAAACAATTGGAAACTAGAATTTGATGGCTCAAATGGGTTGGTTAAAGTTGGTGCATCTGGTGATGCTCAAGCCTATAGAGTAATTAACTTTTGTGATTTAGAAGCGAAAACCGAGTTTCGCTTAGTTACTAATTTACCTTCTCATGGAGAGGCTGCCGTTAGTGATGATGAAATTAGGGATATTTATCGATTACGTTGGGGAGTTGAATTGTTATGGAAGTTTTTAAAGATGCACTTAAAACTTGATAAATTAATTACTAAGAACGTCAATGGTATCACTATACAAATTTACGTTAGTTTAATAGCTTATCTACTTTTGCAGATATTATCTATCCCACAACAATGGGGACATACGCTATTAGATAAATTTCGCTATTTACAATCTTGTATGTGTCAGAAAATCAGTTATGTTCATTGGTTTGAGGAGATGATGTCATGTTGACTATTTTAGGCTTTTTAGAGTTAGTGTAACTAGATATGTAAAGTTTTGTATTAGGATTCAACATTTCTGAGGGAATTCCATTGCTGCTCAAATTTAGAGTATTCAGGGTGTTCCTTCAAAATGGCAATCATTTTCTCAATTACTTCTTGATGATTCTGTAAGAGTTCCCTGTAAGCGATCGCTCCTGAAACCATGTGTCCAGCCTTATTCCAAGCAAAAGCTGGGTGCTGCCAAATCAGGATTGTTGAGAATATTGTCAATAAAGAAAACTTAAGGGAATTTTTTGTTATGAAATAGATTTTTTGAATTGAAAGTCTCTTATTCATAATCATCTCGCTAATAATTGAGTATCAACACAAATCTTAACTTTATAATCACACGAATCACCTGAGTCATTACCAATTCTTAAATATTGGCTTTTATACTGAATCTTGTTGATGAGCAAAGGTGAAATTGAATGAGTTTCAAAAAACTTTTTCTTGTGGCTTGTGGACTGCTTGTAGCAATAGTAATTAGTATTTTAACCGGTACAAAAGTAATTGCTCAATCCACCACTGATTTAGCTTTAGCTTTATATCATGCTCCTATTCACTATCAAGACACAGACAGCACCAAGTATAGTGGAGACTACATTACACGATTTGATTACGATAACAATTGGCGAGGTACAAATAACTGGGATAACCTAATCCTTTTTCCACTTTCTGCTCATGCTTACTATTCTGTAGCTGAAACTTGTACTCATTGGTTCATTACATATTCCTTTTACCATCCTCAAGATTGGACTGATATTCCTTTCGATCAAGAACACGAAAATGATTTAGAGGGTTTACTTACAATTGTCCGTAAGGACGGTTCAGCTTTTGGGAAATTAGAAGGTGTTGTCACTGTATTTCATAACGATTTCTACTCTTACACTCCAACTGGTAGTCCTTTACGCAATGGTGCAGAAAGTATTGATGGCACACTGACAATGAATAGTTACAGTGGTTCATTGCACCCATTAACAACTCAAGAAGCTAAAGGTCATGGATTAAAAGCTTGGCCTTATGCTGGAAACTTTAAGGGTGCAAGTAGCGAGGATGGGATTATTTACTATCCGAATGGTACTACAGCAGAACTTCCTGCTTCGGGGAATGACCGCGATGTGCAATATCAATTGCTTGATGTGTTTGCTAATAATGGAATGTGGCAACATCAATTAAATGAAGCCTCTTTATCAAGTTCTTCTGCGTTGACTTTTGCTAGTTGGGGAACTTTCAAGGGAGATTCGAGTGGTGGATGTGGCGCTGGTACACCCACTTGCAGTACAAATTCTGCTAATACCCCTTGGGGTTGGGATGATTCAAATGATGGTGCAGTATATAAAGGTGAAATGGCTTTAGACCCTGCTCACCTAACTGATGTTTATTTTGATGGGCTTGGCACTTTTGATACTGCATACATCCGCAACCAATTTATTCAAGGATTGAAAGACAGAGGATATAATTCTGCAAATCTTCCTCAAGGTTGGCCTACTCAGCTCAATCTTAATTCTCTGATTGGCAAGCTCAAAAATCAATGCTCATAACCATAAATAAATTTTATGACTAACGAGATTACGGAAAAAATTAAACAAGCCTCCGATGGTTTGTTAATGATGAGTGAATCAGAGTATCCTTTTGAAGCTTTTTTGTGGTCTAATCAAGCTCAAGAACCAATAACCGCTCAAAAGCTTCTCCAACTAACAGGGCATCCTCAAGATTCGCCAATAGAAGAAGTTGAATTAGAGTATTTTGGCGTTGCATAAATGCGGGATGATTTAATTCAATACGGGTATTTCCCAATACTTTAAATAATGAAGTAATAGACTCATCCGCGAATCATGAAAGCTTACCAGGAGAGAGTTACAAGGATTTGCACGGAAGGAGCGATCGCCATCTGGCTGTACGAGGAAATAAGGGTTTGAAGGCATTGAGAGAGAAAAAAATGGAATTAGAGCAAAAACGTAGAATCAGAATAAATGAATTTACAAATAGCAAATTAAGTACTAAGAGTAACAGAAAATAACCGATTAATTCTTAATCTTACCAGCCCACAAACAGCCAGAATTACCTGATTATATCGATGTCAAGCTAGACGGAATCTATCACTGGCTACTCGAAATATTTTTACCCGACATATCATGTGTTCAACAGCGATTCGGCGTGACGAAAGTTCTTTATTCTCTTGTTTTTGTAATTCCGAGATTTCTGTATTTTTTCGTTTCTTATGAGGGGTGGTAATGGCATCATCTCCTATATAAGCTTTATCGCCGAGAAACTGTTGCGTGTCAGTAAATTTATGGCGGGTTTCTCGAAATAAATTAATATCGCTTGTTTTCCCTAACATTCCGACACGGACATCGACAATATCTTCCCCTCCAGGTAGAACAATAAATTGATTTTTCAGAGTGTGCATTTTTTTCTTGCCAGAGTAGTATCGTTTTTGCTCTTGATAGTCTACAGGTCTTGCTGTAGGTTGTTCAGTGCTATCGACAATTAATTCGTATTCAGACAGCATTCGCTGTAATTCTTGATATTTTTGACTATCTGTTGATACTTCTTCTATTTGAGATGCTGGTAAAATATCTCGCAAAATATCTACCCAATAATTGAAGGCATCATTGGCTTTAGTTTTGGAAATGTTAAACAGCAACCCTAAAATCTCAAAAATTGGTTTTTGTCTCAGGTAAACTAGACATAAGCATATTCCTTCTTTGGCTGACATTTCTGGTTTACGCCCGCCTCCAGGAGCGATAATCCGAATTTTCTTTTTTTCAATTTCTGCCTGTTTTTCTATATGCCTTTGCTCTGCCAGGCCGACCAATGCTAAAAAATGGTCATAACTAATTCCAATTAGGCGTTTAGCTTCATGAGGATACGATTCAATTCTTGCCAAAGGACTTGTCATATTCTTTCCACATAATTGCTACTCCAACTTTTTATTATCTCATGCTATTTATATTAAGGATAAGTCTAATCTATTTCGCTATGAGCTTGGGGAAAGAAGAACAGCATGAATTCTTCAAAATACAGTTGGAGTATCTGTTTCCACGGGCTATCAAATTCTGTCTGCGGATTTCCATTAACCCAGAAATGTTGAATCCTAATACAAAACTTTACATATCTAGTTACACTAACTCTAAAAAGCCTAAAATAGTCAACATGACATCATCTCCTCAAACCAATGAACATAACTGATTTTCTGACACATACAAGATTGTAAATAGCGAAATTTATCTAATAGCGTATGTCCCCATTGTTGTGGGATAGATAATATCTGCAAAAGTAGATAAGCTATTAAACTAACGTAAATTTGTATAGTGATACCATTGACGTTCTTAGTAATTAATTTATCAAGTTTTAAGTGCATCTTTAAAAACTTCCATAACAATTCAACTCCCCAACGTAATCGATAAATATCCCTAATTTCATCATCACTAACGGCAGCCTCTCCATGAGAAGGTAAATTAGTAACTAAGCGAAACTCGGTTTTCGCTTCTAAATCACAAAAGTTAATTACTCTATAGGCTTGAGCATCACCAGATGCACCAACTTTAACCAACCCATTTGAGCCATCAAATTCTAGTTTCCAATTGTTTTTTATCCGTAAAACAAAATATTTGTTTTCTTGTACTAATTCTTGGATAAATTTTAATCCAGCAAAACCCCTATCCATCACCCCAACAGCATTTATTGGTAAACTAGACATCATTTTAGAACCAAATTTATAGTCATGATCATGTCCAAAATTTATGAAGTTATTTGATGGACTTCCAGTAGCTAAATTTAGAGAACTGAAAAGTTTTACTTGATGATGTCCTAATACCCATAACAATTTACTTGTGAGAGTAATAATTGTTGAATCTATTGGACAAATTGCATATTTATCATGCAACTTTTTTTGAACTTTCTTCTGTACTAATTCATTCAATTTTTGGTAAATTTCTTGAAAAGGTTTTTGGCTTCGATGTAAGTTTGCTTTAGAAAAAGTAGAAATATCTACTTCAAATCCTGTGTTGTTTAATCTCTTAAACAAATCTCGCATACTTGTTAAGCTGTTATCCATAGCATAAGAGAGCCAGCACTCAAAGAACAGACGACTGTTCAATACTGGATAATCGTTTTTTGGCAGTCCTCTCAAGATATCTTTGACAATCTTGGGAAATGAATTTATAATCACTATCAAATAGATATACTTTAATCTTCCGCCCAAAATTTAACATATTTTGGGCTGTTTTTATCGGATTTCTCTTAACATTCAACACTTTTGCCATTAACCATGTTGTCAAGCGGTAACTAAAACATTAATATAGTACATTATTACTAGAAAGCTGGAGCCAATTAATTATCATGTTGCAAGTAGTTAGACAAATTAAACAGCGCAGTAAAGTTCAGCTCAAACGGAAAGATATAACATACGAGCTTTGGCGTTTGGATGATGGTGAATTTAGAAAACTTCGGCAAAAAAGCCTTCCCATTAAAGATGACTATATGTTTTATATGCACTTTTATCTTTCCGAACGCGAGAACAAAAATAAACTCAATTTGGCTGAATTATATGTCTGTTTAACGCACTTGTTTGGTGATAGCAGTGATTGGATTGACGATTGGAAAGGTACTTTCTCTTTTCCAGTATTATTGGTTTTAGAAAAAGCACAAGGCAGATTCTTCTATTTAATTAATATTTATGATGATCGGGGTACACTGTATATTAGCTTTTACAGGGTTCTAGAAGCTGAAGTAGAAGGTTATGATACTCAAATATTTCGTGAACCTTTTGAAATAGAATTTTCTCGCCAAGAAATCAACTATTTTATCAGTTATTTTTATGGTTATCTTCAGGGCTGTTTTCAAAGTAGAAGGCTCTTGATACCATCTGAGCAGTTTTTCAAGAAGATTCGTTCTGAGTATATCGTTTATGGCTACAAAGATGAGCATTATTTTGAGGAGAAATACCAATCTCAATCAGAATATCTTGCAGCTATTGAAAGTTTAGAGTCAATTGGTATTAGTTCCATAACTTCGCAAAATGTCAATAATATTTTGCAAAGCATAACTAGCGAAATAATCGGAAATTAATTTATTATACTACAATAATACTACAGTTTTGGCAAATTAGAGACTAATAGATAAAACAAGTAGTTAGACAAATTCGAGAACGTATTAAAGTTGAACTTGAATTAAACAATATTAAATATAGCGGTTCTCAGTTGGGTGCAATATAGTAACAGCAGTGGGTAAACCACCCAATAATGTCTTTTTTAGTCACAGCATTGAACGCATCTGTAATCGCTTGATCTAATTCTTGATAAGTTCTAGCTGCAAGCGAACGCAAAAACTCTTTGACCTTAGACCAACAGTTTTCAATTGGTGAAAAATCAGGAGAGTAAGGAGACAAGTAGACGAGCTTCGCACCAACACCTTCAATAGCTTCTCGGATACCTGCTACTTTATGAGAACTGAAGTTATCCATAACAACAGTTGCGCCAGGCCAGAGATTTGGAACCAAAACTTGAGTGACATAGGTTTGAAATGCTGACGCATTAGTACCGCCAGTAAAAGTCATGGCAGCAATGATACCTTGTGTTGACATGGCTCCAATCATTGTCACATTTTTTCCCCGAGCATTAGGACAATCACCATAAGCACGACTACCTTGAAGCGAACGAGCAAAACGTCTAGTCATAGAAATGTTAACTCCTGCCTCATCGATAAATATCAAGTCCTCTAGCAAAACTGAGCCAATGGTTGTCCAATACTCTGCTCTGAGTTTTTGGACTCGTTCTGTGTATTTTTCGCTCGCGTGCAATGTTTTTTTTGCGTGTCAGATTCAACTTTTGGGTAATTCTGCCCATTGTGGAGCGACTAACTTTGACACCTGTCCGCTCTTTTAACCGTTCACACAACTCCACCAGAATTGCATCATTATCTTCTTTCACCAAAGCAACTACCAGTGCCATCTGTTCACTGCTGAGTTTAGCTGTGTTACCACCTCCATGTGCCTTCGGCTCAACTGTCCCACTACTTCGATATCGCTTCAGTAATTTCTGGATAAAAGTTAAACTCACACTAAATCTTGACGCGAGGTTTCGTTGAGAACCTTCCTGATTTTTATACGCATCAATTACTTTTTGGCGAAGGTCAGTGGAGTATGCTTTCATCCTAGATGCACTTTGCTATGACTTTCATCATCTTCCCACATCTTGTATTTCACTCAAACGAGAACCGCTATATAAACTTTGAAGACTAGACGATGCTGAATACAAACCAAGATGTTGTACTATGTGACATACTCACATTTAATCGTCTTAAATATTACATCTAATACCCTACCTCCAACATCCTGCCCTCACTATCTTTTAGAAAATGATTTTGGTACGCACAAGGCCAAAGTTATTGTTCTTGTTGCCATAAATAAAGACATTGATAGCCATAGTAAATGACTACTATGGAAATACATTGCTGTAATTGCTGATGGAATAAAACCAATTACAGTGGCTTTCAGCATAGCTTGGCGAAGTGTATGACCTTGAGTCAATCCTAGAAAATAACCGTCTAGCGCATAAGCGACTGAGCCAAAACCTAAAACTGGTAACAACCAAGGAATATAAGAACGTAAATTATTGATAATTTCAGTATGATTGGTCAGCAATCTTAACAGTGATTCTGGGGCAAAAATAAATGCAGTAGCAAACATTAATCCGATAACCAAGCTACTGACTACAGAAGTTTGCAATAGTTGTTTTAAAGAAGTAATATTTCCACTACCTTGAAAAATTCCAGCCAAGCTCTCAGTCGCGAATGCCAAGCCATCAATGAAATATGCTGCCAAGCTCACCACTTGCATCAGCAGGGTATTTGCCGCCAGAATTTCAGTTCCTAACATAGAACTAAGGTTGCTAAACATCGCCATTGTCGAAATTAAAGCAAAAGTCCGAATAATAATTTCTCCATTCAGCATGAAAGCTGATTTTAAAGCAGACAGGTCAAATAGTTCCCCAATTAAAGCTTGTATTTGTTTAAATGAAATTGTTTGACAATATAGCAAAATACCTACCATCAGCATCAGATACTGACTAGTGGCTGTCGCTAATCCAGCTCCTCTACTTGACCATCCCCACTGAACAATAAATAGATAATCTAGTAGTACATTTGCACAATTGCTAATAGCTGAAAGCAACAACGCTCTACTACTTTGTGCTTGCCCAAGAAACCAACCTATCAAGACAAAGTTAATCAATGTTGCTGGGGCACCCCATACTAAAGCATTATAGAAATCGACTCCAGAACTTTTAACTTCTGGTGTAGCACTTAGAATAGCAAACCCTAATATTTGTAAAGGTTGCTGAAATATCAGAATGGCGAGTCCTAATATCAGTGCTAAAATTCCATGCTGTAAACCAATCAGTACTGCCGATTGGTTATCTTTACGCCCTATAGCCTGTGCAACCATTCCAGTTGTACCCATGCGTAAAAATCCGAATGTCCAATAAATATAATTGAATAAAATTGTTGCTATTGCCACACCTGCTAAATGACGAATCTCCGTTAAATGTCCTAAAAACATTACATCTATTAGTCCTGCCAACGGAACCATTAGATTTGAAAGAACATTTACAGATGCAAGTTTGAGAAAATGGCGGATGAATACTGAATGTTGAGCAAAGATAGACATTTACCAAACCTTTATTTCTATGTCACAACAGCCTATGACATTCTTAGACACTGTGGTGTAGAACTTGGCAAAGGAGACTTTCTTGGTCAGCCTTAATCAGAGCAATATCTAACGCAATTTTTTCGAGATTTTCCGATCTTGCTTGGGTTAGTAAAAAATAGACTTTTTCACTTCTTGGCATTGTGGGGAAAAGTTTTTTCTTCAATATTTCCCTTTTCTCTTTCTCAGCAATTACACTGGCTTGAATTTGCCGATTAATTAGTAAAATATAATACTACATTAAATTCGATATTTGTTCGGTTATGAGTATGATTTCCTTTAGACCAATGATATTGATTATAGGCATAAGTATTGGTTTACTGCCTCTGTTGTCCAATTGGCAAGTCCTTGCACAAAATCAATCACAAAACATTGAGCTAAAAGTTTATAGTGAAAACGAGCAAAAACAAAGCTGTCCAGACAAAGTGATTGTCACTGAAAAACCTCATCCTTATCAAGAAGGCAGTTTTTCAACAGATGGCTCTGTTAACCTGAGTGCCTACGCCAGTAACATCTCTGTTCAAGCCAGTAATAGCTTCAGCGTTACATGGGTTGGTACACTTAAGCCGAGATATTCTAAATGCTTTGCTTCTGCTGGAATGACTAAGGTTGATGGACAAGCCTACTCTGAACACCTTAATTATTTACGGATGCACTTCGTTAAAGGTAAGGTTTACTTCATCTTAGATTTGGCTGGTGGCTCCGATCCAAATAATTATCCTCTAGTCGTGCTAAACAACAGTTTCAAGAATGGCAATCCTGCCTGGACTTGGGGCGGAAGTGACTAAAGGTCATACTGGCACCATCCCAGATGTCTATTAGAAGTATTCCAAGAGCAAAAGTCTGTTGCGCCGTCTGCTGTTGTGAAAGTTCCACCCGACCCAACTTCCCCTGAAAAGAGCCAAGTAAAAATACTCAGTCCTCAATCGCCTCAATACCAAGTTGCTTCAGTCGCTCAAGGTTATCCTTCATAGTCTTGATCGCTTCTGGAGAGTGCCCCTGCCAATCCATGACCTCGCCCATAACCCGCAGAGGCTCCCGTGAGCGGTATGACTTCGTTGGATTACCTGGGAATTTCTTGTCCGTCACATTGGGGTCATCCTCGATCGGCCCGATCGGTTCCACGATGTAGATTCTGCCGCGTCCCTCGCCGAGAGCTAGTTCAGCCCCCCAGGTTGCCGCATCAAAAGTGGCAGCCAGATAAACGTAGGTCGCCTTCTTCCTCTGACCGTAGTTAGAGTGATAACCGGGTTCGATTAGGTCTCCTGGCTTCAGGTCTGCCCGTGTCCCATGATAAAGAGTCAACTCCGTGACCGTTCCCGTTACCCACAACGGCTCGCGGGAGCGGTATGACATCGACAGATGCTTCGGAGACTTCTGCTTTGTGAGTTCGGGGACATTTTCAATCTGACCGAGCGGCTCTACGATGTAGACTTTGCCATGACCCTCGCCGAGAGCTAGCTCTGCCCCCCAGATAGCCGCATCCAGGTTGGGGGTTAGGTAAACATAGGTTGCCATCCTATCCCGCTCACCCACATCCGGGGGATTGCAGGACTCGATCAGGTCTCCTAGCTTCAGGTCTGCCTTTGTACCGTGGTAGAACTGCTGCGAACTCAGATCGTTGAACCCTGCCATCAGCTTGCTCCTTTTACTGTTCGACTGCATTGAAATCACGGGATAGTTATAACCTTTGCTGCAAAACCTACTAACTTGGTGTTCGTCAAAGGCGTGCCGAACGCGAGTGCATTCCGCAGGAAAGGCGTTGCCTCTCGTTCACGAAGTGTCTCCGATAGGAGAAGAGAAGGTATCGCCCTTACCTCAAAACGAAAAATTACCCAGCTATATCCTTCCCACTCTTGTAAGTCATAGCTCTGGGTTTCCTCTTGCCTATAGGGACTACTGATTTCTTGGGTGCTTGTGGCGGACGGCATTTCTCACAGTAGAGCGGTCGCACACCAAACGTTTCTCTTTGGGTGGGTTGCTCACACTGCTTACATACGAAGTTGAAAACGCGAGTGTGAATTTCCCGCTTGTGCGCTCTAACGGTGTACTCTCGGACATCAATTGTTTTGCTGGGCATCGGTTCTATAATCGCTGTTCTATTTATAAGGATAGTTTCTGGGCATCAATATATTCATGCACCATTTGATTGAAACAGTAACAATCTGATGGTTTTTCGCCGGGGATTAAGCAGAGGCGATGCCGCCGGAAAGTGCGAATACGCGATCGCACTCCTGACAACCGCAATTGGAGGCATCTGTAACAGCAGTGGCGACTGCTTTTAGTCTTTGAAGTAGCGAATTCGACTTATATAAATGAAACTAGAGTTCAATAACCCTTAGTTAGTCCTAATTAAGAAGATAGTCTTTAATCTTGTTTTGATGAGAGCGCAAAATTTTTAAAGCAAGATGTTCACTCTTACGAATTGTCTCTCGACTAAGATTTAGGCGTTTTGCAACTTGACTCAAGGTTAGTTGCTGATTATCTTCCAATCCAAAACGTAGAGTCAATACTTCTCGTTGCCTTGGATTGAGCAATGCCAGCAACTTACTCAAGTCTTGATGTAAAAGCTCTTGAGCTATTTGCTCATCTAGGGAAATACCATCCATCGGTAAAATATCAGCTAGTTCAGTTTCACGCTCATCCCCAACTCGCATTTCTAGCGACACTGGAGCGCGGGAAACGTGAAGATATTCCCGTATTTGATTGGGTAATAGATTTAAGGATTCGGCAATTTCTGCTACAACTGGAGGACGACCTAAAGATTGAGACAGTTGCTGCTGTACTCTCCTGATTTTGTTTAATTTCTCATTGATATGGATTGGCAGACGGATAGTGCGAGACTTTTCTCCGATCGCGCGTGTTATTGACTGCTTAATCCACCAGTAAACGTAGGTTGATAGTTTATAGCCTCGGTTGGGATCAAACTTTTCGATTCCCTTTTGCAAACCCAGTGCCCCTTCTTGGAGCAAATCGAGAAAATCTAAATTGTGGTTCTGGTATTTTTTGGCAACAGAAACCACCAGCCGTAGGTTAGCTGTCACCATTTTCTCTTTAGCTTTTTGACCTTGTTGAATGATTGACTGTACTTCAGCTTCAGTTTGCCCAAGCGAGGTAGCTAATTCTCTTGTGGTTGGTTCTCGGTTTAATTGAACTGCGAGACTTGCACGCTGTTCTTCAATAGCCATCATCTGCTGCACAAGCCTAGCATTTGTAATTTCTTGCTCAGGAGTTAGCAGAGGGTAGCGTCCGATTTCTTTGAGGTAGGAGTGAACTAAGTCCGTAGTTGGGCTGGGCATACTTTCAATTAATTGTGACGAATACTTTTATTTCTCATTTGGATAAAATATTTTAGTAAGGATTCAGGAGTAAGAATTCAGCTATTCTGAATAGTTAAAGAATCAAATAAAGACTTGATAAATAAATATCCTAGTTTTAATAAAATAATAATTTTAGGTAAAAGATAAGCTCTAAGCTATTCAAGGTTATCTCTTATGGCGCAGAACTTACACCTAATAGAAAAGTGCCAGCTTAAATAATTTTACAGCTTCAGCTAAACAAGCGCTTGTATTCTGTCTTAACTATGTTACTGCCAATAAGATTCAGGCATATTGATCGATATTGTTACTTTTTTATCAGCCAAACAATTTTATATTTCTATTTCAAAAATCATTAAATCTGTCGAAATTTGATTAATCTAAATACAATGCTGAACTTTGAAATGCCTCTTCTGGTGTTCCATAAAAAGTACCATTGTTAAATACGCTAGGTTCGTACTTTTCATTACTATAAGTATAAAAAGCCTTTGTCCATTTCTCTTCATTCCCTTTGTACCGCAATCGACACAGATGAATTGGTGTATTTTTGGCTCTCTCTATATATTCAGAGCGTGTTATTTTAAACATTGATAGGTCATCATTGTCTGGTAAAAATGGTTCTTTATAAGCATCTATGTAACAGAAATATCCCTTAAAACGCACATCAATACGTATGTATTTTCCTGCATAATGCTGCTCTGCATAAGCTAATATCCGGTGCTTTGTTCTCTGTTTGACCTGCTCCGGTATTTTTACTCCTCCTGAATGTGGATCGTTTACCCATCCTTTCATGATTAGCTCCTTGGGAATACTGAGGCTGATATTACACTGCAACGGCAGAGATTACAAATCTGAACTTTTTGCAATTCTTATCATTACCTCCGAGGTAAAAGCGGAAACATCTACTATTTGTTGCGGCTCGCAAACATAAACGCTCCGGCTTGCAAACAAGAAAATTGTTGGCTCACATTAATTGCAAATAAGATTACACTTCGGCTCACATTAATTGCAAACAGACTCATTATTATTTGCAACGGGCTTGCAATCATCCGACTTGGCTCAAATTAATTGCAAATAAGCCAGATGCAGATAAAGCGGTGGGTATGCTTGTCTGCAAGAGTATCGAGATGAAAAAGATTTAATGTACTAAATATGACCAATAATTAAAGTGGCAACCCCGCAGCTAGCATTTGCTCTTGTAATTCACGCGCACGAGTGGGATCAAGTTGTCCGCGAAACAGCGATTTAATTTCAGCCGGCTTGGCATTGAACTGTTCCGCCAAGCCCCTCACGTCATAGCCATGCCTTGTGAGAGTGGGTTCCAAATCGTCAATTTGCTTTGACAGAACTGACTCCACAATCACCGTAGTCACAGGTTTGACCGCGACTCGGTACGCCGCCTCCAAAGCTAGTGTCAAATGTTGCTCAATTTGTAGTGGTGTCAAGAGCCGCGTGGCAAGTAATTCAATAGCTTCCGCCTCCAATATTTCACCAATTGGAGTATCAGAGATAGTGCATTCAGATACTAGCCATTCAATATATTCTCGCTGATTGCCAACAATGCCTTCCAAGGAGAAGACTGTTGCTCGATAACCGATTTCTTCCATAGTCGGACGGCGCAGATCATTTTTCAGTTTGGGATGACCAGCCAGCACCACTGAAAGTGTGCCACCACCGTCTTCAACTACTTCGATTAAACGTTTGAGTCCCGTCAGGGTACTGTAATGAAGGTCATGAGCCTCATCAACAAACAGTGCTACTGACTTTTTACCTTTTCTAATCAGGTCGCGTAGTTCCCGTTCCCGTTTTTCACCGTCTTTAGGGATTTTAATTTCCTTATCTGTGGATAAATCGTAGAATAAAGCAGCAATAAGTGTTGGCAGTGTCGCCCGTTCTTTATCTACAGAAAGGGACTTCGAGACTAGAATCTTACCTTCTTTCTCCAAAACATCAAACAAGCGTCGTAAAGTAGTCGTCTTGCCACACCCAATAATTCCCGTTATGGCAATCAGTTTCCCTGAATGGATGGCAGCTTTAATGTCTTTGAACATTTGCTTTTGATGGTCTGTTTCGTAGTAACCAGCCTTGGGAAATTCCTTGACCAAACGAAAGTGTTCCATTACTTCAGTGAGCATTTTGCTGCCCTCCTTTGTTCGAGTGGAAATACTGCCGTACTCGTTCAATAATCACTTTTTTATTCAAAGTCTCAGCTAGCAGCCCATCAATAAAGGCAATTTGTTCAGTGGATAATTTCGCCAAAGGTTTAGCGAGATAATCTGAAATCGCCAGTTTAGCGAATAATACAGTGGGATAAGTAAATTCTTGGAACGGGTCTGGGTCTTTAAAAGGTGTGACAGTTGGCTCAATTTCCTTGTACTTATCCACCAAAAATTGCAGATCCGCGTTTTTATCCAAGGCAGTTCGTGGCAAGCCCAGCTTAAGAGCTAAATCTGCAATCCGGTCTGCCCGTTCTTCGGTTTTAGTTTTCTTGTGTTTGCGATAGCGATGCAAGGGGATAGGCCCATCAACTGGGTAAAATGGGCCATAGCGTTGGTCGCCTTTCTCTACATATAATTCGTTATCAAAAAGACCCCACCACAGCACCACAGTTTCGCCTGCTAAGTCTGGGTTTACTTCATAAGCCACGCCCTCAACTGATACTCTGGCTGTTGCATCCACTTTCCTTCGTTGCGGTTCGCGGGCAAAAGTACAAAATCGTTCCCAACTACACATCTGCCTGATTCCGCTTTTTGGCAGATTTCGCAACCAATCCTCTAAGCGTGAGTGCGCTTCTGTACGGTGTTTTTGGTCGTTATAATTTAGCAGATACTGCCGTAGCCATAGGTTAGCCTCAACTTCGTTTTCTGGTTCGTGAAAATGATACAGAGTCTCATGGGCTTCTTTGACTGTCCGGAACGGTCTTTCCACTTTTCCTTTGGAGCGAGCCGTTACCCTTCTCCCATCTTTACCCGCAGGCAGATGGCTAGCAAGCTTGATTCCCAGGCAGTCCATCACATTTTGAAATACATGGCTTTTGGCAATTGGCCCGTTGTCCGTATAGATCATCTCAGGAATTCCCTGGAAGGGGCATCCATCCGAGGTGGAAGCCGTCATTGCATTAAATAGGAAGCGCAACGCTGCTGTTACATCCTCTCCATAAACACAATGGTATTCCTGGTAACACACACCACTGCGGTCATCAACGACACTATAAAGCATCAATAGCGGATTCCCTTTACCCGTTTCCACCCATAAGGGCTGCTTTACGTGTTTTAAATCGGACGGGCTAAGGTCGAAATGCCAA
The DNA here is from genome assembly GCF_009873495.1 of Nostoc sp. ATCC 53789. Classification (GTDB taxonomy): domain Bacteria; phylum Cyanobacteriota; class Cyanobacteriia; order Cyanobacteriales; family Nostocaceae; genus Nostoc; species Nostoc muscorum_A. Next base: position 216,958 of record NZ_CP046705.1, read on the forward strand.
CATTCATTACTGTGAGTTGCTTGAAAACGTACCGCAGGCGGTTGACGAGTCATTGTGAGATGGTCGTAGCCCCATGTTTTCAAATAACGGTTGACAGTGGCTTTAGTTAACAACCCCTTGGGTGGTTTGATAAAACCTTGTGGGGTGTTCATCCCGAAATCTTCTAAAAGTTCAATCGCCCGTGCAGTGGAGACGTGCCGCCCTTTCTTGTTGCAAGTGCGGATTTTCGTTGCTGCAATGACTTCACAGTAAAGTTCCATTTCCGCCTGTGATAGCTTTCGAGGTGTCCCGCTATCTGAACGGTTGATCGATTTGGGGCGTGATGAGTTACGCAAAGCACGATATAGAGTATCAATAGACACTCCATACAATGAAGCTGTTTCTTCCATGAGTTGCCGACGTTCTTGGCAACGGCTTGGTAACATATCAAGTCGATGACGCAAGTTGGTTAAAGCTTCTGCTGGAATTTTCTTGCGGATCATGCTCGCCTGTATGTTCGCCTCATGTACTGTCCTTATCTTTAAGTTTGTAGCAGAAAACTGACCACAGAAATTACATTCTGTTGCCAGTTAGGTGAAAAAGTATAACAATTTGAGATAGATTAGCTTCAAATGAGGCTTGAAAACTCACCACAGAAATTTTTGAAGGAAGTTTGGTGCTGTGGATACACTTTACTTATCTGAAGCCGAAGCACTACTCATAGAGTATGAGGCGTTCCTAAAAGGTAAAACGCATAGCACTATTGATGCCTATATGCGTATCATTAGGCAGCTTCTTCTTTGGATTGTAGAACATCCTGGGAGTGGAGGAGATTTTCAACCCGAACAGTTGACCAAAACGGCGATGGAAATTTATCTCGCCTATCTAGATACGTCAGGTTACAGCATTGCTCACCAAGCACGGGTTAAATCTGCTGTCAGTGGTTTTGCCCGTTGGCTCATTGAGGAGAAGGGAATTTTACGTCGCAACCCCACCAGAGGATTAAACATTCCAGCCCAGCCACTTTTAGCCCCCAGACAATTGACTCCTGACCAACGTTATATTTTACGCAACCTGATCGAAAAAGATGGTCATCCACGTAGCATGGCTGTGTTTGCATTGGGGTACTGGGCTGGTTGTCGCGTGAGTGATGTTTCCTGGCTACGGATAGAGCATACCCATATTGGCCCCAAAGTTGGCTGGTTGCACGTTGGTTACAAGGGTGGTAAGGCGCGAGATATTGATCTAATTAACGCTGTCCGAAAACCAATGTATGAATATATTCATCACGGCGGGCGAGATACTGAGAGTGATTACACTTTTACCTCTCAGCGCAATGAGAGGCTGACCGAAGCCGGCATTCATCGCTGGTGGAAAAACATTAAAGCACAAGCAACTGTTTCTGAGTGGGAACTCATCCATGATGTAACTTTTCATGATCTGCGTCATGATTTCGCTCACCGAGCGCGTGAAGCAGGATGGACTTTGGAGGAGGTTGCTTATTATCTTGGTCATATCACCAAAAAGGGAACTCCAGCTATTCAAACCACGGTTCGGTACACTCAAAGTAGCCGACAGCAAGTGAAAGACAAGCTTGCATTACTCAAGGGATAAAGGAGAGATAGCAACGCCCAAAGGATTTTATATTGCTCTATCCAACAGTTGCTGAGCAGGCATTCGGCTTATTTGCAATTAATGTGAGCCAAGTCGGATGATTGCAAGCCCATTGCAAATAATAATGAGTCTGTTTGCAATTAATGTGAGCCGAAGTCCAATCTGATTTGCAACTAATGTGAGCCAAGAATTTTCTTGTTTGCAAGCCGGAGCGTTTATGTTTGCGAGCCGCAACAACTATTGTAGTATCGCAACTTTCAGATGCAGCAGAACCCCAACTCGTAGAAAATGCTGAAGATGTGGCTCAACCAATGGAAAATTTCCTGGGTAGTGACGACATCTTAAACTCACTCAAAACCAAGAGGATCGGGTGATAGTAACCTATAGCCTTATTCTGGAATATCAAATGGCAATATTTATACACTAACATTAACTAAATCAACATCAGCAAGCCATATTGTTCTACTTTGGGCAGACATTTCTTCTAAAGTTGGGGAGCGCCACTCTACCCCATAAAGCCAATTATCTTTGAGACTAAAAATTCCTTGAATAATACGGCGTGTCGGCCGTTCACCGAAATCAACCTCAACTATGTCCCCCAATCTAAAAGCTGGAGTAGAAACAGTGGACTTTTTTAGTACATTTGTTGTATAAAATTCTTGTTCAGCTAAGTAGAGAGTTTCATTCTGGCAAACAATTGCATAAATCCATTCCTGTTTTTCCCACAAAACACCACAGCAGTAGCCTGATAAGTCTGAGATTGGCAACAAAACTTTTTCTAACATTCTTACTGCTACTGGAGGCATAGTCTGACCCCACTCAGGAGAAATATGCCAACAGGATTCTAAAGCGGTAATTTGGTTAATCATCTGGGAATATAGTTCTCTTTTTTATACATACACTCACTTGCTTCAGTCTGATCCGGAATATAATTTAAATTTCGGGAAGCTAACGCAACAGATGGGAATTCAAACCCAATCAATTCGAGAGCCTCCCAATTTGAGAAGACTTTACTGATACACTAATTCGTAACTAAGATAAAATTATTTTGGCAGTAGCGATTGCCTGCTCCACACTCTCCACAATATAAACATTTTCTGGCGACAGTTTTTTAAAGAAAAGTTTACTTTCTTGATCATTATTCAACAAAATTACTTGCTTATTTGCTTTCAAAGCTAGAGCAATTTCTGAAGCGGTTCCTGCACCCATTCCGCAAGCAATTATCACATCACTGGTAAGAACGTTAATATTGTTTCTAGAATTACCCATGTCTGTGAAAATAGCAATATCCACCCAAGAGGACATACCATCCTGATTTCCACCTGGAAGAATACCAATAGTTAAACCATCAGCAGATTTTGCACCTTTGCTTACTGCATCCATTACCCCTACATTTCTACCACCAGTGAGTAAAACCCATCCTTGTTTGGCAATAAATTGACCTAATATATAAGCATCTTGTAAATCATTTGCTGTCGCATTTTCTCCTCTCCCCATAACCCCAATAATAATTCTTCGCATAAAATTTCAGATGATACTGGTTTTGGGCAAAAAGTCAAAGCTTTCTCCATAAAAGGGCAATTGGCTGAGGCGTTAGGAAGATAGCAATCGCCCTCTTTTGGCAGTGAAGCGCCTTTGCCTCACTTTAGTAGTTTTTTGCCTGCTCATCCAAAAAACACCATAACCACTGTTCTCCTAACTCAGCCGAGCTAATTACTGAATGTCCAGTTTCCTCGTAATGCCGTCGGGCATGTTGATGAACAGAAGAATCACAGCACAGCATCTTGCCGCAACTTTGACAAATACGGAGATGCACCCAGCGACTGTTTATTAGGATACATTCTTCACAACGAAATACTGGGTAGTTTGCTTTAGAAATCAGAGTCTCTGTAGTTAGATTGTCTAAATGTTCGCAACTCATAGGAATTTGAATGACACGTTAATCAGAGTATAGATTAGTGCAGAGAAACTTCTATTTAATACAGTGATGGCTGCGCCAACGCCTGCCAGAGAATGCCCGAATGTGAACAGCGCCTCTTTTTTTAAGAAGGGCTGTAAGTCAACGCTACAGCTTTGCAATACAACCAAATTTTTAATTAAACATCAATATTCATCTGTTCTATCTGTCTAGCAGCTTTATCCCACAGCTTTGCAGAAGCCTCATCTTTCCAATGATTTCTGAGATTTTCTGCTTTTTTATGACTGATTCGTTCTAACATTTCTAGAACTGCGGCTAATGTTAATTGATCAACAATTGCCTCTAAAGACTCCATATATTCTTTTGTCATAACTAACCTCTTGAATAACTTTTAACATTATTTCCTAATTTTACATATTTAGATAGGTAATCTATATTGTTATATTTCACAATTATATTAGATAACAAATGCCAACGAAAGTTACAGTCAAAGTTTTGCTGAAGGCTTACGTTTGTCTATCCTTACTACCAGCAGAGTTAAAAGCGATGCCTGCGGCGAGCTATGCCGGAGCAGATAATCCTACTAACCCAATTATAATGAAGTTTTGAAACAACATAACTTGCTAAAAAGAATCGACCATATTTACCTGTCAGTATCTAATTTTTCTCAATCTGAGACATTCTACGACTTGGTAATGCGAGAACTCGGACAACACAAGGGCGATAAAGTTATTGCTGAAGAACCACACGCTCATTACTTCGGCCCGCAATTTCAGTTAACGATTCAACCTGCAAGGTCAGCACAAAAACACGATCCTTATGCTCCTGGTTTGCATCATCTCTGCTTTCAGGTAGAGACAATGACTGACGTAGATTTATGCTTTAAGAAACTCAGATCAGTAGGAATCAATGTTAGCCAACCCAAACGATATCCCGAATATCATCCTGAGTATTACGCAATATTTTTTGATGATCCAGACGGAATCAGATTGGAAATCGTCGCTAAAACATCTACTCGTCAAGCATTAGAGTTGCGGTGGGACGAATTGAAAGAATTTCTTAATCCTCTGCAAACATTGCCTAATACTGAGTTTCATAACGCCTAATAAAGTTTAGCGCCTACCATTACCCACGCTGTCTGAAAAACAGCAATTGCTACAGCTTTATAGTGATCGCTCCCTAATAGTAAAGCAATTCATCTATGGCGCTACTTTTTCTTTAAACTGTTTCCCAGCAGAGAATGCAGGCACTTTAGTCGCTGGGATAGTCATTGGCTCATTGGTTTTCGGATTACGCCCTTCGCGTTCTGAGCGTTCGCGTCGCTCGAATGACCCAAACCCGACGAGCGTTACCTTTTCACCATTAGCTACAGCCTAGGCTGTTGACTCTGTGCCTTTTTGGAGAGTAAAAGTTCATGCTGTTTCTGTGTCATTAATTTGGGTTGAGTATAAAGTTTTTCTCTTTGAGAGCATAGACTGTCCAAAAACCTCCGCAAGCCACTCTTCGACATCGAAAAAACTAATAGATTCAAGTGCATTTTTCACAACGGTAGTCGTTAAATTCATAGTAGATAAACAAATGGTTAACAACATTTGCCCCATTTCTTTAATTGGACACCGAGCAGAAAATTGTTTATATTTTCCAAACAAAGATTCAATGATATCAGAAGTGGCTAAAAAAGTTTGTTTATCCTTAATTTGCGAACACTCATTAGTCACGTAATCAAATATCTGCTGTTGAAAATATTGGAGCGAATCATTCACCAAATCAGATTGATTTTGCTGAAAATATTGCAGAGTTTGAGAATTAAGTCCTAATTGTTTTAATTGGGTTTCTAGGCGGCGCGTCATTGTCACCATTTGATTCCAATGAATCAAGTCTGTTTCATAATCAGCTAACCATGCCAACTTCTCTACTATTTTTGAAAGAATCAGCTTATGTTCAATGTCTGGCATTAATTGAATCAGAGTCTCTACCGGAGAGTTTAATAACTTAATTGCCCAATTAGTCAGTCTTTCAACATTAAAATAGCGACATTGAGAACGTTGTGATGGAGGAGATAAAAAAGATAATTCTGTTTGCTGGAGTTTTTGCCTGCATCTGTGACATTTTTGCAGAAATGACTGATATCTATCATTCGCATCTAACTTATATTTTAAAAGCAAAGCCATTGCATGAGTAACATCATGAGTGTAAATAATTTCTGGATGATTCTCTTGATATAGCTTGATTCCACGCGCTAAGTCACTACTATGATCTGCGACTATTTGTACTGGTACACCAACTAGCTCAGTTATTTTCTCTAGCTGATGAAGAATCATTTCTCCTTTTGTCGAACCCATAATTTCTAATCCTAATAGTTCGACATCTTCATGTGATAAAGCTCGTCTTTTAGAAACTACTTGTTCGCTCAAATGCTCCTGTGAAACTCCTAATACAACTAAAGCTTTTTGCTTTCCAAGTTCGAGTGTAAAATCAACAATAAATATCCAATCATCCCGATATTCTTTTTTTCTTGTCAATTCATATATCCCCATCCTCCCTAACCATTTTCTTATACAAGTAAAGCTTGGGGTTATCTTTGATTCAGAATTAAATAACTCGAATACTTTTTCTGCTGCTCTAAAACTGATGCCACAGTCAATTAAAAGTTCTAAAGCTTGTTGAATCGTCTGAGCATCATAAGTATGTCCCTTGATACTTAGTTCATCACTATATTTGTTATCATCTAAGTTGATGTCCTCGCTAACATTTTCTTCTTTTTTTCACTGACTCCTCCTATTCTCTGCTCTTTTATCTCTGATTCTGCTGCCAGCGCTCTCTGTTTCCAATACTCTCGTGACGCAGTTAAATCTCGGACTTTTATTTCTAATGCTCTCACTTTTTTTTGTTTCTCTAACGCTTTTTCTCTCCAGCTATCTCGACCTTTCTGAAACAACCGTACTAATCTACTAACTGGGCTTTTAAACTCTTGCATTTGCTTTAACTTTTCTCGACTTCAACAACATCATTATTGCATGAAATAATTTTGCCTTAAAACCAACAAAGTCAACAGCCTAGCTACAGCCTCGGTAACAACTGACAAAAAAGCACTAATGATTTCATCAGCTTGCTTTTTTGTGATGTTGGTCTTTGATGCTACAGCATCCACTAGTTCGCCTTTGTTCATAAATCACCCTGAAACATTGCCAGTATTGGAAATTTACTTTACCATTACTACCTTTTGTGAGGATAGGGGGAAAAGGACTAACAATCAAGAGCATACGAAAATTAACAATGCACTGCTACTGCTGATTAGACAGTCCAACGCCATCACAAAACCGCACAGCTCCCTTGTTTCATCACCTTTGTCGCGTAGAATAAATGTGGGTATAGCCGAGCGCAACACCAAAGATATTTACAAAGAAAAAGTTTATGCGCTCCTTTGCTCCCGATTTGACAAGATCCAAACAGCATTGGTGATTGAAACTAACACATGAACTCTTTAATTTAATTAACGCCGACGCTTCACAAGCATGAATAGAGCGATCGCACTTCGAGAGTTAAAAGATATCTTAAAAAGTAATTTAGGCAGGAATGATTAAAGCAATTAGTGAACGCTTATCAAGTGATTGAACTTTTCCTACAGAGTTGAGATCAGTTACCACCCGGTCTAGTAGTTCTCCAGCTTGGTCACGATATTGATGTTCCCGACCTCGTAAACGAACAGCAAACTTTACCGAATCGCCTTTACTCAACCACCCAACTGCTTGTTCAATGCGTAACTTATAATCAGCTACACCTATATTCAAACCAAACCGAACTTCTTTTACTACTGGTCTAGCACTTTGTGCCTGACGCTTTTTCTTTTGATACTGAAGCTTGCCATAATTCAAAATCTTTGCAACTGGAGCCTCTTTTCCTTCAGACACTAATACTAGGTCTAACTCTAGGCTTTCGGCTAGCTGTAATGCTTCATTGATATCGGTCAAACCACGATTATTATTCTCATGGTCAATCAAGAAAACTTGGGGTGACTTGATTTGCGAGTTTATTAGTTGTTTTGGAATTGCGATAACGTTTGACTCCCATATATTACAAATCTATAGAGTGTTACCCATGCCAACTATTAACAGCCTTGTTGTATAAATTTATCGTAACCTAATCCTTTGCTCCTCTTTTTTACAGAACCTGCATAATATGAGCGCTTCTATTAGGAATTTTCTATATGCTTTGGCATTGATTCATCCTATTGTCACCTTTTAAGAGGAACTTGTGTGAAGCTGTAAGAGAATGAAGAATCAAATTTTCTTCTCTAATCAGTTTTAACTTACATAATTGTGAATATGCCTTCGATTTCCTACAACCGCACCGATAGCCAGCAACCGCAAAGCATTACCGTTGAAGGTTATGTTGTCCGTCCTGGATTACACATTCTCACTTACGAGCAACTCAAGTTGCTACGGGAGCAAACACAACATCATTCTCAGCTTGAACATTTAGTTAGCCAAGGTGTGATTAAGTTGACTGGTTAATAGTCGCCAGCACAAAAATTCTAACTCGCTACATCTAATTCCACAGTTGCTGGCTGTTGTTCTTCCTTTACAGCACCCAGTGACTCAATAAAAGCGTCAATTGCCTTGGCTGCTGACTGCTTACCTGTTTTCAATTTAGAAAGGATATTTTCGCGTATTGCTGAATAATCTGGTAAGACTTGCTGCTCAACGGAAACAGCCTCTTGTGTTTGTAGGGCAACTTCACCCGAACCCTTCTCTATTAAGCCTTTTATCTGAGCGATCGCTTGGGCTAATTCCTGCCTAATCACCTGTTTTATCTCTTCCCCATCAGGTGTAGACGCAGCTAAAGCATTAACTTCTTGCTTAACTATTTCCTTAATCTCATCACCATTAGATAACGCTAGCCCAGCTTTTGTCTGACCCAGGATTCCCTGAAGCAATCTTGTAGCTGTGTGATTTAATGACTCATTTTCCGAAATCTGCATTGCCGATAAAGCTTTGACTTCTGCATCAGTTAGCCCAATAGAAATTGTCACCTTAGCCATACTTTTGATACCTGTAAATATTAATCTCGTGCATTGCTAGTTCTGTGTTTCACCGTCTGTATAAACAACTTATCAACGGCGTAATTATTAAACTTTGCTCTGTGAGCAACTTCTACCTCGATTTTTTAATCTAGCTTCAACTTAATCAAGTTGCATTACTTCAATTCTACCGCACTCCTAGCTGAACATTTATCAGCTAGGGGGTACATCTGCATCCATTTAAACTATTGATTTTTAAATGTTGTCTTACTTCTAATACCCTTGCAGTTTTACACTCTGTAAAGTGTGTTGTTTCAATACCTGCTTTCCATCATCGCTAGCCCTGCGATATTACCAATTCGACAGTAAAGAAAATTATTGGTACAAATGTATTATATATGAGAGTAAGTTGAGCTATGCACCTTTTGTGGTTTCGTCGAGATTTGCGTTTAACTGATAACGAAATTGTCACCTCTTCATCTCACCCTGAATAAACTGTTAGTGTTTTTGGGGTATCTGCGATCGCAATTCCAACTCCCCAACCCAAAAACACAGCAGTAATTGCACCAGAGATTTGCCGCATTTGATGTGAAATTATTAATTAGCCTCGGATTCCAGATTCAGAATTACAGGTCAATTCATCTGACCAATTTTTGTCAATATTAATCACCTGTAAAGGATTAACCCTTGATTTTGGTAAGGATAGGTTACGCCGAAGTACTGTGCAAGTTAAATTTAGAACATCCAAAGGTTAAGAAAACTTGCTTATATCTTTTACTCAGCACCATTGACCATTGATGGGCAAGAAACAAGGTCTTTGAGTAAGCTGTTACGCAAATAAGATTGCATATCAACTGGTGAGGTTGTCCTTTGTCATTAGTCATTTGTCCTTGCTAAACACAAATGACTAATGACGGTCTACACGGGGTTTGTGCAATATGTAGGCGCGTTAACTTAATTTAAGGTGAGTTCGGCAAACCTCTCACTGCCTGAAGTAAAGTTCAAATCTGTCCCTCTCCGGCTCGGAGAGGGACGATTTTGCGTAGTAAAATCAGGGAGAGGTATTTGTGATTGAGCTTCAGCAAAGACTTTGGGTTAGAAAGTAAAAGTAGTACGTACTACTCCCACATAGATATTAGAGTTGTTGCTATTACCTTCAGGATTCAAGATGGTGATTAATCCTGGTGTAATAGCAATGTTGTCATTCAGCTTATATCTATAGAAAGCCTCTAAATGATAGGAGATATTATCGTCTTGGCGACGATTATTACCATTGACGAATTGATTGTCAGCAACGTAAGGCGGTACACCAAACACAATACCGCCAAAATTTCCTTCCCTACCCAAATCAGGGAAGCCTAGCTGAATGGCCCAGTTCCAAATTTCTGCATTACTCCTAGCAACGGCTGTATTCTCAGCTTGGGCATTGGCGTAGCTGCCCCAAGCAGTGATAGTAAACTTAGGACTAAGTTTGTAATTTCCAGTCACACTATAGTTATTTACAGAAGTTCGCGCCCCGTTGAATGGGTTGTTGGCAAAACCAGTACCAGTGCTACCAGTAACTCCGCTACCATCAGTATAATAGGCGTTGACATAAGTAAAAGCCAAACTTAATTCTGAGGTTGGTTGGAAGGTCAGTTGACCTAATGCAGAGTAACTACCATTAAAAATGCCTCTACCGTTAGCGGGGTCATTACCAACACCCGATGGCACAACGTAACCAGCAGTTAAGGTGAGAGCATCATTGAACTTTTGATTAATGATGATACCTGGCCCTTCTGCTGCTCGATAAATTGGGTTATAACGCCCAAAACGAGATAGCGCACCTGAACCACTAGAATCGAAGTTCCGACTGAGAACAGGTACTTCATCAATGTATTCCAACCCTTCAGTTGCGATGTTGAAGGTTGTGGAGTTGCCTACAGGGAAACGGTAAAACAGAGCTGATACACTGACATTGTTGGATTCATTGCCATCAAACCCTAAACGAGTTTGGTTAGTACCAGTCACTGCTGTATTGAATGAAGTGATGTTTCTCGCTTGTAACCTAACTCTGAGGCGGTCTTTACCAGTAAAGCTACTATCAAAGTTTAACCGGACGCGATCGGCAAAAATCACATTTTCATTGAGTTCTGGTCTGGTATCACCACGATTTTGAGCATCGGTGTTGATTGCTCTATCGGAGCCAAATGCACCAGCCAGTGCAAAAATTGCTTCTCCTCGTAGTTGAGTAGTTGTGGAGAATTGTTGCGACTCTAAGGTGGCGGTACGAGCTTCTAGAGCATCTACTTGACCTCGCACAGTTTGCAACTCAGCAGTATACTCTTCTTGCAGCTTTTGCAGCGTTGCTAGGTCTTCTTTTTTCACCAGATCAACCGTACTAGTAGCTATCAGTTGATTTATTTGATCTAAACAAGCATTCAAACCAGCAGCAAACTCATAGCGAGTCAAGGCACGATTACCCCGATAAGTTTGGTTAGGATAACCTGCAATGCAGCCGTATCGCTCAACCAGGGATTGCAAAGCCTGGAAAGCCCAGTCTGTAGGTTTGACATCAGAAAGCTGTGAAACTGAAGTTACTTGTCTGATATTCTCAGCACTGCTAAAACTGGACGGTTGATTTCTTGCAGGTGCTTGATTTAAAGGTACTTCAGAACTCATCGCTGGTACTGCAACTATAAATAAGCCTAAAATCGCTGGACTATATAACAAAGAATTCAACCAAAACTTTTGCACGAATGTACCTCACACGTAATAGAAATTAGTGAAAGATCAAAAAAATTTAACATTGAAATTTCTGCTAATTGGTAAATCACAAATACTAGCAAGATTTAAATATTTTGTGAATTTAGCCTTTGTTTCAGAAATATTAATGTTACACAGGAAAAAGTTAATTTTTTTATAATATAAATTTTCCAAATCAACTTTAAGAATATCAAAGCACAACTAAGTACCACAATTTAGAGATTGTTTTGAAATAAAGACAATTGTCATTTGTTTACCTATTCTTAACTAAATAGATATTGGTATGTTAAAGATTATCTGTACTTTTTAAGTCAACAATAACAAATATTTAAGATCAAGCTAATAACATATTGTTAAAGTTTTGTAGAGTAAAAATCTTATTTCCTTGGGCTTATGAATTAACAGCAAATATCAAATATAGATGATTTGAAAAACCACATCTGTGATAGAGGCAATCCATGAATTGCCTCTATAAAAAGCCAAAGAGGTATACAGTATAAGCATTTTATTGATTTGAAATGGGTGGTTTATTTACGCCGTCCTCTACTAAACTCCTAGCGAGTTAATTATATTTTTCCAAAAAATTAGTTTTTTCTTAATTAAATTTTAATTAAAATATGTAAGATAGTCTATCTATTATAAGCTTTATATTATATTGGTATACATCCACAATTGGCTCACTCATTAGATTGATAATTAAAAAATTAAATCATAAGTTATCCTTTTCTTAATTATTTCTTAATTAAAAAACCTTATTAATATTAATTAGAGATATCTAAATGTCAAAAAATGGCAAGTACAGTGGCTATCGAAGTTAGTAATCTCTCGAAGACTTTCAAAGGTAAGACAGCGCTTAAAAACGTATCTTGCACAATTAATGAGGGAGAACTGGTTGCGCTTATAGGTGCATCTGGCTCAGGCAAATCTACTCTGTTACGGCATATTAATGGCTTGCACATTGGAGACGGAGGAACAGTTTATATTTTTGCTTCAGTCCTACAGAGTAGTGGGAAAGTTCACTCTAAAATTAGGTCTTTACGAAGCCAGATAGGTTGTATATTTCAACAGTTTAATTTAGTCAATCGGCTAACAGTTATCGAAAATGTTCTTGTTGGTAACTTAGCAAGATTGTCTATTTTTCGCTCAATATTACATTTATTTACCAAAGAAGAAAAAGTTCAAGCTCTTGCTGCATTAGAGCGGGTAGGCATTCTTGAACACGCTTATAAACGGGCATCTATGCTTTCTGGAGGGCAACAACAACGAGTTGCGATCGCTCGTTGTTTAGTGCAAGGAGCGAAAATTATCCTCGCAGACGAACCAATCGCCTCTCTAGATCCTGAATCGGCGCGTAAAGTTATGGAATTGCTCGTGCAGCTAAATCGCCAAAGCGGAATTACTGTAGTCGCTTCGTTACATCAGGTTCAAATGGTGCGTAGTTACTTTGATCGAGCGATCGCTCTCAAAGATGGAGAAGTGATGTTTGATGGTGCAACCACAGAGATGAATGATCACAAGCTCAATGAACTTTATGGCACAGCTGCCGAAGAACTCATTATGAGAGGGCACGGTGAACTGGTAGTGTAACCCCAAAATACAGAATTTTTACTTAATATCTCACAACTAAACTTATGGACAGAAGGTTATTTATTCAGCAGGCTTCTTTGTTTACTCTAACTTTGGCAAGTGCCAAGATACTTTCAGCTTGTACTTCTAATGCTGATAATAGTACCGCAGCGATTAAAGAAATTAACTTTGGTGTTCTGTCTACAGAATCTCAAGCTAATCAAAAACCAATTTGGGAACCTTTTGCTGCTGCTATGTCTCAGGAAATTGGGATTACCATTAAACCCTTCTATGTTACACAGTATGCAGCAGTCATAGAAGCTATGCGATTTGGTAAAGTTCAAGCAGCTTGGTTAGGTGGTAAATCTTATATTGAAGCAGCAAAAATTGCTGATGCAGAAGCTTTTGCTCAAGTTGTGAGTGCAGATGGCACTAGAGGCTACTATTCTCATTTAATTACTAATAAAGATAATCCCATCACTGCGGAAGCTATAGCAGTAGGTGGCGATAAATATGTGATCAAAAATGCAGCCAAGCTCACCTTTGCCTTTAATGAGCCTAATTCTACCTCTGGGTTTTTAGTTCCCAGTTACTATATTTTTACTAAAAATAATGTTGACCCTAAGAAAGCTTTTAAACGCTTGATTTTTGCTGGTAATCATGAAGCTTGCGCTCTAGCTGTAGCTAATAAACAGGTAGATGTAGCTACCGTCAGTAGTGAAGCATTAAGTCGTCTAGAAAGTACTAATCCTACAGCCAGGCAGAAGATTGAAATTATTTGGAAATCACCTATAATTCCCAGCGATCCAATTGTTTACCGTCGGGATTTATCTGATGATATCAAAAAGAAATTGCAAAACTTTTTCTATAACTACAAAGATGCTAAAGTTTTAGGACAATTTAAAATTTCTGGTTTTGTACAGGCTGAAGATAAAAATTGGCATACAATTCGAGAACTAGAAATTGCTAAAAAAATCCAAGAGACTCAAGCCAAAGAAAATCTTAGTGAGCAAGAAAAACAGCAAACAATAGCAGAATTAAACCAGCAACTCAAAGGGATTAAATAAAATTAGATTTATAGGTAGTAAAAAGTGCGCTCACGAAATCAGATAATTACTTACGTATCTCCTAACGTCGCAGCAATGTTAGAGAAAGAAGCAAAGCTTGTGAATACTCAAAAAGTTTTGTTTCTTTTAGTTATTGCTGCTGTATTGGTTTTTGCCTATAACCAAAGCGAGTTAAATTTCCCTGTACTTCTGCAACGGGGAGACAACATGGTGGAATATATCCGTTCATATTTTCCGCCAGACTTTAGCGATTGGAATTATTATTTCTCAGAAACACTGGTTACTATATCGATGGGAATTTGGGGAACTTTAATGGCTGCGATCGCAGCTGTTCCTTTATCTATCCTAGCATCTAATAATATTTGCCCAGTATGGGTTGTACAACCAACACGTCGCCTCTTAGATGCTATGCGTGCGATTAATGAAATCGTCTTTGCACTAATCTTTGTAGTTGCTGTTGGATTGGGGCCATTTGCTGGAGTTTTGGCATTATTTGTTCATACTGCCGGTATCCTGGGTAAGCTGTTCTCAGAAGCAGTAGAATCAATTGAGTCAGGCCCTGTAGAAGGAATTAGAGCTACTGGTGCAAGTCCGATTCAAGAAGTTATTTATGGAGTGATTCCTCAAGTAATGCCTTTGTGGACTTCTTTCACTCTCTACAGATTTGAGTCAAATGTGCGTTCTGCTTCTGTATTAGGGATTGTTGGGGCTGGTGGTATTGGCGTTTCACTATATCAGAGTTTTGGTGCATTTGAATACCAAAAAGTCTGTACAATTCTCATTATTTTGATTGTTACTACTGGTGTTATTGATTTACTCTCTGCAAAGGTTAGAGGGTGGTTAGTTTAGTATGACTGTCATCAGTCATCATTCAACCGCTAAGTACAGCTTTGCTTAAATTCGTAGCGAATTGACAGGGGTAAATTGTTGACGGTAAGGTGAGGATACGTGGACTATCCCTCAAGCATTCGGTACTATGGCTGGTCGGCAAAAAACCTACAAGGTGCAGCTAACAGAAGAGGAAAAAGAACTGTTGCAGCAGCAAGCGAATGCCCGAAAAACAGGGCAAAGCAAAGGCAAACGAGCCAAAATAATACTTACAACTGCTGAAAATTCAGATTGGACAGATGCTCAAATTGCTCAAAATATCGGCTGTTCACAAGCCCTTGTTCGGAAATGGCGCAAACGTTGGTGTCAAACTCGTAGTCTAGAAGAAGCACCCCGTCCAGGTCGTCCTCGGATATTTGAAGCAATTATACGAGCAAAAGTTACTGCGTTCGCGCTTCGCGTTGCCGCAGGCATCGCTTGCAGCAACCCAACGGATTTTGATCTTCCCTTGGCGAGGTGGAGTTGTAGCGATATTGCAGCACATCTAGTCACGCTAGGCATTGTAGTATCCATAGCGACTTCAACAGTCTGGCGATGGCTAAAATCTGAGCGGATAAAACCTTGGCGGTTTCATACTTGGATGCATCGGATTGATGATAATTTTGTTGCAAAAGCAACCCCTGTACTTAAACTGTATGCTCAGGCAAAATTTTTGATTAAAGCTGGATTCTGGGTGGTATGTGTGGATGAAAAAACTTCCATCCAAGCACGATCCGGCTTACATCCAAATATTGGGGCAGGTGTCAAACAACCAGTTCACTTTGCAGCCAGATATGCCCGAAAAGGAGCAACACATCTTTTTGCGGCTTTGAGCGTTGCTGATGGTCTGATTTATGGTTGTTGTCGCCCAACAAAAACATTCCTTGATTTTCAAGGATTTCTTTTAGAAGTATTGATACCAGAAGCCATTCGTCGGGGTATGCGCCATATTTATTTAATCCTTGACAACGGCTCTACCCATGCCCCAAAACAATTACAGGCTTGGTTGAATCAGAAGCAAAAAGAAGACGGTTGGAATTTTACGGTGGAAGTGGTCTGGCTACCAAAATATGCTTCATGGTTAGATCAAATTGAAATTTGGTTCAGCATTTTACAACGTAAATTACTGACTCCAAATGATTTTCCTGACCTCAAGACCTTACAGCAACGTATAACTGATTTCATCGTCCGTCACAATGATTCAGCCCAACCAATCAAATGGTCATATACAGTAGCCCAGATGATGGAGAAATTCGCTACGAATTAATGCAAAGCTGTACTTAGTCATTTTCAAAAAATAACTCCATGCGATCGCCCCGCAGTCGAGTTACCCCATATTCAATAACATTACCTGTTTCATCGACGTTTACTGACTCCGCCAAAAGAATGGGTTGATTGAGGGGTATTTGTAGCCACTTAGCATCTTGAGGCTGGACTAGACGAGCAGAAACACAGGTACTACGGCGGATATGATCGCATCCATATACCTGCCGTAAAAACTGAGAGATTGATTGCTGTTCTTGTAAAATCTTGATATTTTTCGGATCTAAAATATCAGGGAATTGCTTGAGGGGAAAATACCCAGTGCCCATACTTATAGGTTCTTCATCTGCAAAACTTAAGCGTTCAATTAACGCTACCGACTCACCATAAGGAATTTCTAGCCCTTTAGCAATCGCATCATCCGCAGGTACTTCTAAAACACGTAGCAGTTGAAACCTCACTTGCCAACCCTGTGCTTTCAACATTTGGTTGTAACGCACTCGCTTACCAATCGCATAGCGGATGGTTTTAGCCGCTACAAAAGTTCCGCGTCCTCGGTCAACTCGCAATAACCCCTCGTTTTTTAGGAGGGCGATCGCTTGTCTAATGGTATGGCGATTAACTGCAAACTGTTCAGCTAACTTGGTTTCCGTAGGTAGTTGTTCCCCAATCTGATAAACCCCCTGATGAATATTTTGTCGCAGTTGGTCAGCAATCTGGACATAAATTGGCATTATTTCCTTCATGTATCAATTATCAATAATTAGATTGTCAATTTGTCAGAATTGCGTTAATCTACTTTCATCTAGATGTCTAGACAAGTTAAGAATAGTTTAAAACAAAATACCACAAACCGACTTATGCCTACTGTGATGCAGCGACAAGCATGGATGGCAACATTAGCTAAAGCCGAGTTAGAGCTATTAGAAAAATTGGTAAACACATTAGATAATTTGCCCAACTATAGCTTTTTACGCTGCCCAGAGATTGGTCTAACAATGGTGCGGGGACTCGCCGGGGGTACAGGAGAGCCATTTAACTTAGGAGAAATTACTATGACTCGCTGTGTTGTGCAGTTAGAGAGCCAAGGAGATGAAACAATCGCTGGATTTGGTTATGTCGCGGGGCGATCGCACCGTCATGCAGAACTAGCTGCTGTTTGTGATGCGTTATTGCAAACCCCAAATTGGCACGATCAGATTCAGGCTGAAGTAATTCAACTCTTGCAAGTAGAATACCAAAAACAGCAGGAACTCAAGCAGCGTCAAGCAGCCGCTACTAAGGTCAATTTTTTCACGATGGTGAGGGGGGAAGGGTGAATCAATTAAAAATTAAAAATTAAAAATTAAAAAAAAATTGGATTATTGATTGATGTCAAATATAGTTACGTACTTACCTGGCTTTCGAGACTCAATTCATGATGCTCAGATGACATTTCGGGCGTTGCTTGATGCTAATGCTCGACCGGGGATAGCTTATCAGATAACTGCTGAGATGAGTGTGCCTTTGGGTTTAACGGCTGCTTGTGGGGCTGCTTGTTTGACGTTGCTGGATTTGGATGTTGTGGTATGGCTACAGCCGAGTTTTGCAGATCAAGTGAGAGCTTGGTTGTTGTTCCATACTGGCTGTCGGTTCACGCAGTATCCAGAAGAAGCTGACTTTGCCTTAATTCAAGATTTGGCAGGGTTGACAGAATTATCTATTTTTAACTGTGGGACAGGAGAAAAACCGGAAGCCTCAACAACATTATTGGTACAGGTGGAAAGTTTTGAGATGGGACAACCTGTAATGTTGACGGGGCCAGGAATTTTAGACCAGCAAGCGACTTCTCCTACGCTTCCCCGTCACTTTTGGGATTTCTGGATGCAGAATCACCAAGCCTATCCACAAGGCATAGATGTATTTTTATTTACACAGTATGCAGTAATGGGACTACCACGCACCGCTAAACCAGAGGTGTACTATGACTCTTGATATTCGCATTGCTACCCGTGAGGATTGGTCTGTATTAAGTAAGCTTTATGCTGACATGGATGGTGAGCCATCTTTACCCAAAGATGACCTAGAAAAAATCTTCGTACAAATCGCACAAGTTCCTAATTATCACATCTATATTGCCTACTTAAATCAGCAACCTGTAGGTACTTTCAGCCTTCTTTATGCGCCAACAATGATGCACCGGGGATATCACAAATTTGCAGTTCTAGATTCAGTGACAGTTATATCTCAAATGCGCGGACAGGGAATAGGTAGTCAAATGGTGAAAGCTGCAATCAAACTCAGTGCTGAGGCTGGATGTTATAAAATCATGCTCTCTTCTAATTTAAAACGTAGCCGCGCCCATCAATTCTATCAATCACTAGGATTCGAGCAGCATGGCTGGAGCTTTAAATGCGTACTCCAACCAAGCCTGTAAAGCAAAAATTGCGGAGGATAAAAATATAAATATGGAAACCTAAAAACCCGATTAAAGCCTAACTTTCCTAATCAAAAATTACGAATTACGAATTAAAACTATGCCATACGTTGCAGTCAAAGGCGGTGAACAGGCAATTCAAAATGCAGAAGCACTTCTGCAAAGTAGACGCAGAGGTGATCCTGCAATTCCCGAATTGACCCTAGACCAGATTGAACAACAGCTTTCCCTAGCAGTAGAACGGGTGATGTGTGAAGGTAGCTTATACGATCGGGAATTAGCAGCCCTGGCTATTAAACAATCTTGGGGTGATTTAGTAGAAGCAATTTTCTTGTTACGAGCCTATCGAACAACACTACCCCGCTTCTACTATAGCCAGACATTAGATACCAGCAAAATGCAGATTCAGCGCCGCATTTCTGCGATTTTTAAAGATGTACCAGGAGGACAAAGGTTAGGAACTACTTTCGACTACATCCACCGCCTACTAGACTTTAAGTTAATAGCAGAAGGAGAAGTCCCAACAGCACCAGAAGCAGAAGCAATTACAGAATCAGTCCCGCGTGTAATTGACACTTTAGATCGTGAAGGCTTGATGCAAGCGGAAGAAGGGCAGGGGAGCAGGGGAGCAGGGGAACAGGGGGAGCAAGTAAATAATAATTCTCCGCTATCTCCCTCATCTCAACCATTTGATTTAACTCGTCAACCATTAACTTTTCCTGCTGGGCGGGATGCGAGACTACAAAATCTGGCACGTGCAGACGAGGGTTTTTTGCTATCTTTGGCATATTCTACACAGCGAGGCTATGGCAGAAACCATCCTTTTGCTGGGGAAATTCGTATGGGGGAAGTAGAAGTGGTAATTTGCCCAGAAGAATTGGGATTTGAAATAGCGATCGCAGATATTACTGTCACCGAAGTGCAAATGGTAAATCAGTTTAAAGGTACTAAAGAATTACCTGCTCAGTTTACCCGTGGCTATGGGCTTACCTTTGGTTATAACGAACGTAAAGCGATGTCGATGGCGTTAGTAGATAGAGCAATGCGTGCTGAAGAATTAGGGGAAACAATTCAAGGCCCAGCCCAAAATGTCGAGTTTGTACTTTCTCATTCCGATAACGTGGAAGCACAAGGTTTTGTCCAACACCTTAAACTTCCACACTACATTGACTTTCAAGCAGAGTTAAATCTGGTGCGAAAAATCCGAGAGCAGCAGCTAAATAATCAATCGTCATTAACTGTTGCTGGGGAAGAATCTCAGTCTTTAGAACACAGTGATTTGGTTTTGGAAGAAGCGAAATGATTACAGGAATTAACCATATTACTTTGTCTGTCTGCAACTTGGAAAAATCTTTTAAGTTTTATACCGAAATTCTAGGTTGTCAAGTGATCGCCAAATGGCAAACAGGTGCTTATTTATTAGCGGGTGACTTGTGGTTTTGCCTATCTTTAGATTCCAATACACGCACAAATCCTATGGACGAGTACACTCATATTGCTTTTAGTGTCTCTGAAGAAAGGTTTCCAGAATATAGCGATCGCCTCAAAGTTTTAGGAGTCAAACAGTGGAAACAAAATACAAGTGAAGGCGAATCTATATATATTCTCGACCCCGATCACCACAAACTGGAACTGCATATAGGTGATTTATCTTCCAGAATTGCCGCCACTCAAAAAGCTCCTTATGAAGGCATGAAATTTTTTACTGAGGTAAGTCAGTGACAACACCTAAAAATATCCAAATATTATCAAAACCAACCAACACAAAAATTGCTATTCAAGGAGTAAATGCACTAACTCCCGATGGTTGGCTGGAAGATGCCACAGTTTTAATTGAAGATGGGCAATTTACCAGTATTGATCAGGGCAGTAGTCCTAATAGATTTCATTTGGTAAATGCTCAAGGACTCCAGATGTTGCCAGGAATTATTGACTTACACGGCGATGCTTTTGAAAGGATGATTTGCCCTCGCCCTGGAGTTAACTTTCCTCTACCAATAGCGATCGCAGATAATGACCGCAACCTCTTAGCATCGGGTATCACAACTTTTTACTGTTCAATCACCGACTCTTACGAACCAGGTTTACGCAGCCGAGATTCTGCCCGTGCTTTAATTGACTTCATCTTAGGAACAGGAAAACAAGTTTTAAATTGCAATCATCGCATTCATATTAGACATGAAGAGGCAAATATCGCAGGACATCAAGAATTGTGTGATTGGATGGTATCCGGTCGTGTCCATATTTTGTCTATCAACGATCACCTACCACCCCCTGGAAATCAAAAGAGATTGAGCCGATATCTCAACAGTGTCAGGCAAAGATCGTCCATGTCCATAGAAGAAATCGAAGAATTAGTCAACCAAGTAACAGAACGGCGACATGAAGGAGATGTGCAAATAGAACAACTGGTGGATTTAGCTCATACCTACAGTATTCCTCTTGCTTCTCATGATGATGATAGCCCAGAGAAAGTAATACTAAGTCAACAACGGCGAGTAGCGATCGCAGAATTTCCAGCGACTGTAGATTTAGCTGCTCAGTCTCGTGAATATGGTGCAGCCGTCCTCATGGGTGCGCCTAACTTAGTGCGTGGTGGTTCTCACTTAGGTTTAATGAGTGTCGCTGAGGCGGTAAAAAATAACGTTATCGATTGTCTTTGCTCAGACTATCATTACCCTTCCTTGTTCTATGCACCCTTCAAACTCCAAGAATTAGGCTTAATGTCATTTGAAGAAGCATGGTCATTAGTTTCCAGTCAACCAGCAGAGGCGGCGGGAATTAGCGATCAAAAAGGTAAAATCGCTCCCGGTTTAGATGCTGATTTCCTGTTGATATCTCCTGATAATTCTTTACCGTCTGCAATTACTGCCATCTCATCCGTATACGTAGCAGGAAAAGAAGTTGCTCGATATCAAATTCAATAAATATCCAGTCAACAGTCATCAGTTACCTATTATGAAACCTACTATCGAAAGCATTATTGACCTGTTCACCAAAAAGGGTTCTCAATCCTATGGTGCGGAAGCTGTCACCCAGTTAGAACACGCCTTGCAATGTGCTAGCCTTGCTGAAATATCAGGTCAAAACCATGAATTGATTACCGCTTGCCTACTCCATGATTTAGGGCATTTAATCCATAACTTGGGAGATAATCCCGCCACCCAAGGCATAGACGATCAACATGAACATCAAGCCATTTCCTTACTAAGTCAGATTTTCAGTCCAGCAGTCACACAACCGATTAGGCTTCATGTCGTCGCCAAACGCTATCTTTGCTCAGTTGTTCCTCAATATTGGGACAGTCTCTCAGCCCCATCCAAACGCAGCTTAGAACTGCAAGGAGGCATATTTTCCCCTAAACAGGCAGAGAAATTTATTCAGCAACCTTATGCTCAAGATGCTGTGCAGTTAAGGATTTATGACGACAAAGCTAAAATCACAAATTTGCCAACACCCGATTTAAACCACTTCACCCAATTTATGACCGCCTCTTTAAATAAGCTGTCGTGCATATAAGTTGTATGTACATCTTTTCGTATGGTCTGTTAACAGTCATCAGTCTAATGAATATCTCTCCCAATCCCCAATCCCCAATCTCTAATCCCCAATCCCCAGAAACAGGCTTTAACTTTGCTTACTTAGACGAGCAAACAAAGCGTTCCATTCGCCGCGCCTTGCTGAAAGCTGTGGCAATTCCAGGACATCAAATTCCCTTTTCTTCCAGAGAAATGCCCATGTCTTACGGCTGGGGTACTGGTGGAATTCAGGTAACGGCTGCTGTAATTGGTCAAACTGATGTGTTGAAAGTAATTGACCAAGGAGCAGACGACACCATTAACGCCGTTAATATTCGTCGCTTTTTCCAAAAAGTTTGTGGTGTAAAAACCACAGAACGCACACAAGAAGCAACTTTAATTCAGACTCGCCATCGCATACCCGAAACGCCACTACAGGAAGGACAGATTTTAGTTTACCAAGTACCAATACCCGAACCTTTGCGGTGGCTAGAACCATCATCTGTAGAGACGGGCAAGATGCACGCTCTAGAAGAATACGGGGCTATGTACGTCAAGCTGTACGAAGACATTACCACACATGGACATATTGCTACATCCTACGACTATCCAGTAATGGTGCATAACCGCTATTTGATGAGTCCTAGCCCGATCCCACGCTTTGATAATCCCAAAATGCAGATGAGTCCGGCATTGCAATTATTTGGTGCAGGGAGAGAAAAACGCATATATGCAATTCCACCATATACCAAAGTCAAAAGCCTCGACTTTGAAGACCATCCGTTCACCGTAGAAAAATGGGATAAAGCTTGTGAGTTATGCGGTTCTACAGAAAGCTACTTAGATGAGGTAGTGATTGATGACCAAGGTGGGCGAATGTGGATCTGCTCAGATACAGATTTTTGTGGGGGACGGTTGACGGATGATGGATGACTGATAAATGACGACTGATCAGTATGGACTAATGACTAATGACTAAACCTCTTTTACAAGTTCACCAACTGAGTAAATCTTACGGCGCAATTAAAGCGTGCGATCGCATTTCTTTTAATCTCTATCCTGGGCAAGTTCTCGGTATTGTCGGAGAATCAGGTTCAGGTAAGTCTACTTTACTGAGTGCAATTGCTAATCATACTGCTGTTAACAAAGGTAATGTTACTTATACTAGTCGTAGCGGTGAAGACTTAGAAATTTTTCAACTTGCGGAAGCTAAACGGCGGTTGTTGATGCGAACTGAGTGGGGCTTTGTGCAGCAAAATCCCCGTGATGGTCTGCGAATGAAGGTCAGTGCTGGAGCAAATATCGGCGAACGCCTACTAGATATTGGGGTACGGCACTATGGCAATATTCGGGATGAGGCTAGGCACTGGCTACAACAAGTAGAAATTGACCCCACAAGGATAGATGATCTGCCAGTTCGCTTTTCTGGAGGGATGCAACAAAGATTACAACTTGCCCGTGTATTGGTGACACGTCCTCGGTTGATCTTGATGGACGAACCAACGGGAGGTTTGGATGTATCAGTGCAAGCGAGGTTATTAGATTTATTGCGATCGCTTGTCCGCAATTTTCATCTTAGCGTGATTATAGTTACTCACGATATCGGCGTAGTCAGGCTTTTAGCACACAGATTATTAGTTATGCAACAAGGACAGGTAGTGGAATCAGGTTTAACTGACCAAGTACTTGATGATCCACAACATCCATACACCCAACTCTTAGTCAGTGCTGCTTTAACACCCTGATATTTGTTGATTGTTGACGGTAACAGTCAACAGTCAACAGGAGCCAGTGCGTTGCGCGGGTTTCCAAGGCACTCTGTTGGGCGGCTTTGCCGACTTGAAAGAAATACCGCCGCATTGAAACAACTGGCGTTCAACAGTCATCTATTTTCTTAACCATGCAATCATTAACTGTTAATCATCGTCCAGTAAGCTCTTCTGGCAAAGCACTTTTACAAGTTGAGAATTTGCGAAAAAGTTTTACTCTGCATCAGCAAGGAGGCATTAATCTATCGGTGCTAGAAGGTGTTTCTTTAAGCGTTAATGCTGGGGAATGTGTCGCCCTTTCTGGAGCATCTGGCAGTGGTAAATCTACATTTATGCGCTGTTTGTATGCTAACTATCGCGTTGATAGTGGTTCAGTCTGGATAAAACATCAGGAAGATTGGGTTGATTTGTGTCAACTCGCTCCCCATGAGATTTTAGCAGTCCGGCAGAAAACCATTGGATATGTCAGTCAGTTTTTAAGAGTAATTCCCAGAGTACCAGCCTTAGAAGTTGCCGCAGAACCACTATTAGAATTAGGGGTAGATATAAATGTCGCATATAACAAAGTTAAAGACTTATTTTGTCGCCTCAATCTCTCAGAACGACTGTGGCATCTTTCCCCCACTACCTTTTCTGGAGGCGAAAAGCAACGGGTAAATATTACTCGTGCTTTAGCAGTTGATTATCCAATTTTGCTACTAGATGAACCAACTTCAGCCCTAGACGCTACCAATCGCCAAGTAGTAATTGAACTGTTGCAAGAGAAAAAAGCTAAAGGCAGTGGCTTAATTGGCATTTTTCACGATGAAGAAGTGCGATCGCAACTTTGTAACCACGAATTAATCTTTGACAGGTGATTTGCCAAAACAGGATGATGCCAGTATTAAAAATTACGAATTACGAATTACGAATTAGTATGAGTGAACAGATTTACACTAACTATCGTCTGCAACTACCAGATCAAGAACTGCTGGGTACTTTGGTAGTGCGAGATGGATTGATTGCTGATATTCAGCCAGGAATTGTAAGTCATGGTCAAAATGGTCAGGGAGATTATCTATTACCAGGATTGATTGAGTTACACACCGATAATCTCGAACGCTGTATGTCTCCCCGTCCCGGTATTCGTTGGCCTTTAGAAGCAGCAGCAGTTTATCATGACCGAGATTTAGCCAGTGCGGGAGTAACAACAGTGTGTGATGCGATCGCAATTGGTGATGTCGCAGCTGGCTCTCCTCGCTTAACTAACTATGCGCCGATGATTGATGTCATTTCCCAAGCACAAGTCTTCGGACGCTTCTGTGTGGAACATCGCATTCATCTACGCTGTGAACTGGCTTTTGAAAAGGTTTATGAGATTACAGCACAATACTCAGATCATCCTCTTTTATCAATGATTTCGCTGATGGATCATACTCCAGGTCAACGGCAGTTTACTCGGTTGGACAAGTTTAAAGAGTATTATATGGGAAAACACGGTGTTACTCCTGACAAAATTGACGAGTTCATCATTATTCGCCAGCAACAGCAACAAATATATGCACAAAAAAATCGTATGGCTTTAGTAGAACTTACCAAAGCCAAAGGTATTTCCTTAGCAAGTCACGATGATGCTACTGTGGAACACGTCCAAGAAGCGGTACAAGATGGAGTAGTACTAGCTGAGTTCCCAACTACATTAGTAGCTGCCAAAGCAGCGCATAACTTAGGATTACAAGTTTTGATGGGTGCGCCTAATTTAGTGTTAGGTGGTTCTCACTCTGGTAATGTTTCAGCTATGGAACTTGTTTTGCACGGTTTAGTTGATGTGATCTCTTCTGATTATGTTCCTCAAAGCTTATTGCAATCCATCTGGATAATTGCCCATAAGACTGGCAAGCCTATTTACCAAGCTATGCAATTATTTACCAGTAATCCAGCCAAAGCCATTAATCTATTTTGCGATCGTGGTAGTTTGGAGGTCGGAAAAAGAGCTGATGCGATCGCTGTTCATGATGATGGTATCATACCCCGTTTGAGTGCAACTATCTGTCGAGGTGATCGTATTTCTTAAGTTAAAAATATTATATGTAAATGCTGAGAGAGGGAGGGGACATGAAAGCTAAAACTTAGACATAATAAGCTCTATAGCCCTCAAACCTCGTAAATAATATTCAATCTTATTGCAATTTAATTCCATTAATTTTGAACAATACACCAACAATTATCCATGAAACTTACCCAGGTTTGACTATATAAATCGCATAAAACTACTATATCTCCTGATCAATCGTTCATATTTTTTAACTTTAGCAATATATTTTTGTACACCAATACGGATTGCTCCTCAATATTACTATTTACCATTCTGGATTAAAATTTCCAATATTATATTAAGATGACCTTTTCTCATCAATACTATATATTTAATATAGGAATCCTATTTGATTTTTGAAAAAACTCCGTACATTCCAAGAGTGGGAAAATCAAAGGTAGTGTGTCGGATGAACCACTCAAACATCCACTTTAAATGGGAGAAAGAAGGAATCAAGGCACAAAAACGTCGAACCCATGTTTTAGCTTGCAACCAGATATCTTCAATAGGATTTTGTTCTGGGCAATTAGGGGCGAAACGAACACAATGAATTTTCCATTGTTCAGGTGCTAAACCCTGATTAAGTTCGTCTAAAAAGCTTTGAATTTCTTTGGAACGAGAACAAGGTGCTGTTTACAAAGCTTGAGTTTGGACTAATTTGCATTTAGCAGCAATGAATAGAAGGCAAGAGAAAGTGACCCAACTTCTTTTAGAGGCTGAGTTAAATGGAATTGTTAAAAAAGAAGCAGAAACTAAGCAGCAGTTAGATCGGCGTTCTTAAGTGATTCTTCGGTTTTAGGTTTTTTAGATGCGTGTTTTTTGACAGTGGGATAACGGGGACGAGGAGGTGGCTGATGCCCTTGGGCACGACCAGGTGATTTACCGCGAGTTTTAGGCGGTTGAGCAGGAGTGCCAATGGTGGCTAAAATTAGGGGAAAGGCTTGTGCTACACGCCCTGGAGACAGTGTATCCTGAGTTGATTGCCACGGCAATGGAGAGTCGATGCAGACAACTCTAGCTAACCATAGTTGCCAAGTTAACAAAGGCATGAGGTCACTCCATCGCTCTGCTGCCTGAGTAGAGCCAAGCTGAGGCTGTGTCCAATATAATCGTTGCTTTGCAAATCTATACCAATGTTCTAGGGCAAAGCGGCGTAAGTATTTGTGCCAAAGGTTCTCTAATGGAGGCATCGTCTTGCCTAACCAAGCTAGCCATAATGGTTGGAACTTCCGATTGCGTCCTACTGGTTTAATGACCTCGACACGAATGATTTCCATTGCTCGGTTTGGCGATTGAAGGAAATGAAACCTACTCCAACGCATCACTTTAACTCGACCAATTTTGGGGTCTTCGATTTCTAGAGTCTCCCTTGCTATTGGCCAAGTTTCAGGGTCATTCAATTTGAACTTATGACCATGCTTGCACGGAGCGCCTCGTCCCTTATAAGCACTGGGTGTACCCCAAACACATCGGTTTGAGGCTAAACGCAGCAACAGGTCTACCTCAATGTTCTCTGTTGCTTGGACAAATTTGGCGTTGCCATAACCTCGGTCATAAGCAGCAAGCGGTCTTTTTCCTAACTCACGAGTCACAGTTTTGAGTTGAAATACTGCTTTGCTTGTTGGAGTTTCAAAGCTGGTTATCCGTTCATGTCTCAACGGTAATGCCCAACTCCCATCCGCCTCTGGTATCCAGGCTAAAGTACTGTAACTTTGCCCGATGCCTATGCTCCCTCCTCTGTCCCCATGAAAAGTTCTTTCCCTAAGTGTTCTCGCTTCTGGTCGTGACCAAAAGCTATGATCTCCTGCTAGAAATGGCTGCTCTTCTGTCGCTACCTCCTTCACCATCAGTTTCATCAGTTTCCTTCTGGGTGGACGACTATCATGCAGTGCTGCATAAATACTCGACCATTGCCGTCTAAATACTGGGTTTTGAGACAAGCTGACGAATGATGGGATACTTGGACTTGTCAATACTGCATCCATCAATTCAAATACTGCATCTTTGGCCTTCCCCAAACAATCGTAGATAGCTTGGCGGAATTTTTCTAGTTGTGTCAGGATCATCACGTCAATGATTTATCGATTACTTTCATTGACTTTACGGCAGTCAGTGTTACTGCTGACTGCTTTTCTCTAGCCTTTTAGTCCAAAGTCCAGTACAAAGATAATCAGGTGAATAATTGGAAAAATAAGTGATTCTGATTCCAGAATGGGTATTTTAATACTATATGTAGATGTAAACATAAAAATAACGTGAAATAACTAAGTCTAGATTTGTACTAAGAAGATTTTTTTGAATATGGATAACGACAATCAGATAGACAAAGACAATTTCCTCTACCAGCGCTATCGATATCTTGGAAAGTACACGCCTCAAAATCTTTTATTCAATGCTAATCTTCAAGAATTTTCTGAACGTGTTTGTTATCTCTCTAATCTACAGACTTCGGGAAAAATTTCTTCACAGAAGTGCTATGAGGAAATTGAGTTCCTCTGGCAGCAGTTGACACAGAGCTTTAAGACGCTAATAATTGATAAATTTGACGTAAATGAATGATTGTTACACTTGATTACTCCTGGTTTGCTAGTATTCTTTTAAATAATTTGTTTTAGGTACTAAAACATACACAAGAAAATTTGCATAGCTCTGGGCTGACTCTGAGGAATTTTCCATATTGTCAACACTGTATACACAATGATATATTTACTGTATACACTGTTGACAAAGTAGAGGAATATGGGAAAAAAAAGCAAGGAATCGCCTATTGTAAGCTTCCGTGTGCCACATTCTGTTGTCGAAAAGTTAATTACAGAAGGCAGATTAAAGCCTAGCCATATAAAGTCAGAGTTATCCAACCTAATCAAAAATGACTGGTTAGCCTCTGTTGATGCTGGTGTAGAAGCAACCGTGAGTGTAAATACTGTTTATGAGCAACTAGCAAAAATAGATAGAGTTCTAGAAATACTTGAGGACAATAAGCCGAATGGCGTTATTGATGACAATGTAGACAGTGTTGAGAAAATTAGCCTCCCTGAAAGCTCCGACTCAATCTCGCCAGATAATCAGCTAGAGGTTGCCAACAGTAATGTACATCGCGTAGAGCAAATAAATGGGGATAATACACCTGTAAGTGTTGTTGATGACAATGTGGACAGTGTTGAAAAAATTAGCATCCCTGAAAGCTCCGACTCAATCTCACCAGATAATCAGCTTGTAGAGGTTGCCAACAGCAATGTACATCGCGTAGAGCAAATAAATGGGGATAATACACCTGTAAGTGTTGTTGATGAAAACAGTATTGAGTCATTGAATTTGAAAAGAAATACTTATACGGCGCTTCTCGATGCACAAGTTAACACAATAGAAGATTTAAAGAAATATGGTGTCACAGGCTTGCAAACGCTGAAAAATCTGGGAAATAAATCTGTATCTCAGATAGTTGAAGCATTGCAAAGCCGAGGGATTGAGTTACCAGAGTTACCAGACCCGGAACACACGCCTTCTCTCTGAGCAGTAATTTTGAAAGCTATGCACTAAGACTTGATGAGCGTTTTCAATATCGCAGTGTCAACAACATTGTTTGCGATCGCACAATTAAGAGACATAATCTAACACTAATAATAATTTAACCTACGTAAGCAGCACAGTTAGTTATTATCCTGTTGTGTTTTTAGCTCGAAATGCAAACGGACTACTGGACTTACGAGGTTAAATTAGACCTAGTGTTATTTAATTTTTGGCGCAAAGTTTATCGTAATGGGTGGTTGACAGGAGCAGTAATAGTTTTACTAATTACCTTCAACACGTTATTTAGTGCAAAAGGTGCAACGACTGTTGAAGGTTTTGAAACTGGCTCAAAAGGTAGTTATACTTCCTCTGATGTCACCCTTGGTACAGGTGTTTGGAATTTAGATGATGCCTTGATTGGGAATCTTACCAGTGATGCTAAAAGCGGTACACAATCTGTACGTATTCGCAACAGTGGTAAAGTCTCAATGAAATTTGACCGCAGCACTGGTACTGGTACAGTTAGCATTAAACACGCAAAGTTTGGTTCTGATAGTAGTACCAATTGGCAGTTGTGGTGTTCAAGTAATAGTGGTAGTTCATGGTTACAGGTAGGTTCAACAGTCACAACTAGTTCAACAACCTTACAGACTGCAACTTTTACGCCTAACATTTCTGGCACATCTCGCTGTGAAGTCCGCAAGAGTGATGGTACTACTAACAGAACCAACATTGATGATATTACCATCACCGATTACGGTACTTCGGGTGGTGGCGGTAGTACAAATGTACACCTAACAATGGGTAATCCCAGTGGTGCTGGGGCTTCAGATATAAACAATTATTTGCTCGATAAAGCGCAATATGCAGTTGGATACAATTGTTCATTAGGACGAGCCAATTGGGTATCTTGGCAGTTGAATAGTAGTTGGTTAGGAAGCACACCAAGACAAGATGACTTTCGTGCGGATACTACCTTACCAACAGGATGCTATCAAGTTCAATCTACCGATTTTAGTGGTAGTGGATTTGATAGAGGACACATGACCCCTTCAGGCGATCGGACTAGCACAGTTGCGGTTAACTCCAGCACCTTTTTGATGTCCAACATGATTGCACAAGCACCTGATAACAATCAGGGAATTTGGGCTAACTTAGAAGATTACGCTAGAACTCTGGTTAGCCAGGGAAAAGAACTCTACATTATATCTGGTGGATATGGCGTAAGTGGGACTGGAAGCAATGGAACTTTTAGCACGATTGCTGGTGGTAAAGTGACAGTTCCCAATCGTACTTGGAAAATTCTTGTTGTCTTAGACACTCCTGGGTCTGGAGTCTCTGGTGTCACAACATCTACAAGGGTGATTGCAGTTAACATTCCCAACGCCCAAGGGGTTCGGACTGCTGACTGGAGAAATTACCGAGTCAGTGTTGATTCACTTGAATCTCTAACCGGATTCGATTTTCTATCACTTGTTTCAACATCTATTCAATCTGTAATAGAAGCACGAGTTGATAATTTGTAAGTTTCGCTAATTTCAAAAACGATTCAAGTCTGCCCACATAAGTAAGTGGGCAGACTTGCAATTTGACCACTAAGTTTCAACAATTTTTGTTGAAACTCCTGCTAAGTCTTCATCTAAAGTTTTTCCAATAATATAGACATCAATATTTCTTGTGCCTATGCGATAAACCTTGATTGACTTTAGATTCTCTTTTAGGGATTCAACAAGTGTTTGAAATTTGTTAACATCTGATTTCTGCAATTCATTATGCCACTCTTGTTCAAAGGCGCAATTCCTAAAAAAATACTCTAATTGGCGTTGCATAATAGAGGGATGAATTGAGGTTATCTACTGTGCAATGTCCATACTGTGGGTCTACGGAAATCCGGAAGAATGGAAAGCGAAGAGGTAAGCAAAATCACATCTGTACTAACTGCGACGTGCGTTCCGCCCCGCTTCGCTAACGCCAATTTATAGATGTGTACAATCCGCCGAAGGGATATTCAGAGGAGGTGAAACAAGAATGTTTAAAAATGTACCTGAACGGCATGGGTTTTCGCGGGATTGAGCGAGTTAAAGGTGTGCATCATACTACCATCATTTATTGGGTCAAAAAATTAGGAGAAAAACTTCCAGACGTGCCAAAAGAAGATATCATTCCAGAAGTTGGAGAACTGGATGAATTAGAGACATTCATCGGTTCAAAAAAACAAAATTTGGCTTTGGACAGCAGTAAATCACTTTACTCAGGGTATTTTAGCCTGGGTTTTAGGAGATCATAGTGCTGAAACCTTTGAGCCATTGTGGGAAATTGTTAAACATTGGAAGAGCTATTTTTATATCACAGATGGCTTATTGTTTACCCAAGTTTTATCCCCAATGGAGACCAAATTGTGAGTAAAACATATATGACTAGAGTTGAAGGCGAAAATACCCGCTTGCGTCACTATTTAGCCCGACTACACCGCAAAACATTGTGCTATTCAAAGTCAGTAGATATGCTGAAATATTCAATTCGATTATTAGACTTATCCTTAATATAAATAGCATGAGATAATAAAAAGTTGGAGTAGCAATTATGTGGAAAGAATATGACAAGTCCTTTGGCAAGAATTGAATCGTATCCTCATGAAGCTAAACGCCTAATTGGAATTAGTTATGACCATTTTTTAGCATTGGTCGGCCTGGCAGAGCAAAGGCATATAGAAAAACAGGCAGAAATTGAAAAAAAGAAAATTCGGATTATCGCTCCTGGAGGCGGGCGTAAACCAGAAATGTCAGCCAAAGAAGGAATATGCTTATGTCTAGTTTACCTGAGACAAAAACCAATTTTTGAGATTTTAGGGTTGCTGTTTAACATTTCCAAAACTAAAGCCAATGATGCCTTCAATTATTGGGTAGATATTTTGCGAGATATTTTACCAGCATCTCAAATAGAAGAAGTATCAACAGATAGTCAAAAATATCAAGAATTACAGCGAATGCTGTCTGAATACGAATTAATTGTCGATAGCACTGAACAACCTACAGCAAGACCTGTAGACTATCAAGAGCAAAAACGATACTACTCTGGCAAGAAAAAAATGCACACTCTGAAAAATCAATTTATTGTTCTACCTGGAGGGGAAGATATTGTCGATGTCCGTGTCGGAATGTTAGGGAAAACAAGCGATATTAATTTATTTCGAGAAACCCGCCATAAATTTACTGACACGCAACAGTTTCTCGGCGATAAAGCTTATATAGGAGATGATGCCATTACCACCCCTCATAAGAAACGAAAAAATACAGAAATCTCGGAATTACAAAAACAAGAGAATAAAGAACTTTCGTCACGCCGAATCGCTGTTGAACACATGATATGTCGGGTAAAAATATTTCGAGTAGCCAGTGATAGATTCCGTCTAGCTCGACATCGATATAATCAGGTAATTCTGGCTGTTTGTGGGCTGGTAAGATTAAGAATTAATCGGTTATTTTCTGTTACTCTTAGTACTTAATTTGCTATTTGTAAATTCATTTATTCTGATTCTACGTTTTTGCTCTAATTCCATTTTTTTCTCTCTCAATGCCTTCAAACCCTTATTTCCTCGTACAGCCAGATGGCGATCGCTCCTTCCGTGCAAATCCTTGTAACTCTCTCCTGGTAAGCTTTCATCCCACATTCCGCAGGTTAGTTAAGAAAGAAGATAATATTTTCGACAAGGAGCGCCAAAAAACTGAAGAATCCATTGCCTTTCATGGGTTAAGTTGGCAATTTGCTTGATTTGGGAGACGGTAACCAAATGAATTGACATAAAACATTGGAACACCCAACGTAAGGTGGGAGTAGAAGTTGGTTTACCCAACTGATTATCAATAGTTTTTTTTGCCCGTTCTAAGGCTTGACGTAAAGCTCTTTGACCCAGACTATAAACAAGCAAGCACAAACCCATAATCATTGCTAATGCGGCAACTCGCTCAGTCGAATTGAGAAAGACACTGGAAGTAAAAAATAAAGGGTCTTTGAGAAATCGGAAACCACGCTCAGTAGACTGCTGTGCCTTATATTCACGTAAAACATCTTCATCGCTGAGTTCTTCGGCATCGAGGACATTGGTCGCTAAAATAAATCTTCCAGCGCGTTTGGTTTCGATGGCGATGGCTATTTCCTTGGGTTCTAGCGTGGCATCGACTTGGTAGTAAAAGGTAGGGGCAGCATCCTTACTGGGTCTACCACGTCCAGTATGTTTTTTTACTTCCTTAACCTGGATATTAGCCAGTTGGTGTAAGGGCAACTTAGAACTGAGCCGTTGTGCCGCAATCAGAGCATCTTTTGAGCAAGCAAATTCTTGGTTTGACAACTGCCGAAGTTCGGATTGGGCAACTGATAACTTTTTAATTAAACGTTTTTCCAACTGCTTGAGGTCAGCTTCTTTTCTGGCTTGACTTTCGTTAGTCCCGCCTCATATAATTGGTCCAATACTCGACCCAAACGGTCATCGTTTAAGTGTTCTGGACGTATTCCTTCTCCTAAAAGATGCTCGGTAGCTTTGCCTACGAAAAACTTTTCAAACAAATATAACGGCGCACTCACGAATCCTAATCCGTTTAAAATCATTGCTTTTACAACTTGACCTGCACTGATGATTTCTTGAGAGTGAGTTCCCAGCAGTCGGTTAATTTGTTCTACTAAATTCATCTCATCACAGATGCCTGCGACTATGCCGCAGTGGTCAATATCCTGTACCCTGATATTTAATGATGCTGTCATGCTTCTAAAATGCAGCATTTAGGTCATTTTCAAAAATACAGCATTTACGAGCGCACCTGCGGAATCTGGGTTTCATGATTCGCGGATGAGTCTATTGGACTCAACAGCCTGAGTTTTTGGATCAGGAGTTACAACAGGTAGTGCGTGATGCGGAACTTGGAGAGCGGCTGGCAGATAAACTGGTGAAAATATACCGAACTGATGGCGAAGAATCCTGGATACTTGTGCATCTGGAAATTCAAAGTCAAGAAGAAAGCAACTTTGCAGCTAGGATGTTTACCTACAACTACCGCATATATGACAGATACAAGCGATCTGTTGCATCCTTAGCAGTTTTAGGTGATGAGCGTTCAAACTGGCGACCGAATCAATTTGGTTACAACCTTTTTGGCTGTACGGTTGAGTTCACATTTCCAATTGTCAAGTTGTTAGACTATCAACAACGTCAATCAGAATTAGAAGCCAGCCGAAACCCTTTGGCGACTGTAGTGATGGCACATCTAAAGGCGATGGAGACACGCGATGATAGAATAGAGCGCAAGCAACAGAAATTGGTTTTAGTGCGTAGATTGTACGAACAAGGCTTAAGACGGGAAGATGTTATTAACTTATTCGGTTTCATTGACTGGATGATGACTCTACCAGCGCAACTAGAGGAAGAGTTTTGGCAAGAATATCGTGATTTTGAGGAGTCTTTAAGTATGCAGTATGTTACTTCTGTTGAACGATTTGGTATTGAAAAAGGTAAGCTTGAAGCTTTGTTAAAAGGTATAGCCTTGGGATTAAAGCTCAAATTTGGAAAATCGGGTCAAGATTTATTCCCTGAAATCGAATCTATCCAAGATGTAAGCTTGCTAGAAGCCATCTTGGAGGGGATAGATACAGCGAGTACTGTCTCACAATTGCGTCAAATTTACCAGTAGCACATAATAGATACGCAATCCAGTTGTTTGATCTGCACCACTAAGGGTCATTTAGTTTCAGGCAATTGATGTGAGTGAGTCCTTTGGAGATACTGACCTTCAGGTAAGGGACTAAAATGAAAAGTAGTAGAAGTGACTGAATCGTTCGCTTGAGAAAAAACACTTATAGTGTGGCAATGTCCAAAAATAAATCAGCCAAAAAACAAAAATCAAATGGATTCGACAGCCAATTTCAACAATTAAGGATTGGGCAATTTTATGGCTTAATGTCCCAAAAATTGGGGTAGGTTGCGTTGTGATTAATTATTTAGCTCACCCAGCAACAGGTGATTTGTTCAAAGTAGCAACCTACGCATTACCGACTAGTAATGATTTACTGCCAATGGATAGAATTGTTGTGGCTGGACTTAACCCAAAAGAATCTATCGCATACGTCCGCTTAATTAGCATCCAGTCAGAATCGGTTTTAGCTGTCACACACATGAGCGCCCCAATTATGGATGAGGTTGTAAATGTTAATACCAACGACGAGATAACGCTTTTCAGATAGTCATTAGCCAAGATAAATCAACCCGATAGCAAGGGCGATGCCGACTGTGCTTGCGCTGACTACGTAACCAAAAGCATGAAGTTATGCCATCCATTCCACCCAATCAGGCGCTCCGTTCACCAGTTGAGCAAATCTGTCTGTACTGAGTAATTCCTTAACCTTGTCAACTCCATCCTCCACCCGCTCAATCGCCAATTGAGCGTAATATTTAACTCGCTCCCACCAAGAATCACTGAGTTTTGCGTCTGTGTCCATACCCCCGAATTATTATCTCCACTTTCATTATTGAGGGGTGTGGACGGCGATGCAGAAGGTATGGGAGCAGGGGTGCAGAGGAGATATTTGTACTACTTTTCCCCTCTGCTCCTCTGCCCCCCGTTTCGCGTTATCGGTTCCTACCATAGACTTCTGCCCCCCTAGATAATTTCAATTCTATACTGAGTCTGTATTTTATCTACGTAAGCCACATCTCGTTCAAGTGATTCTTAGGGACGTACTTTTGCCTTTATAATTGTCCTCTTCTTACTACGATTTCCAACAGATGAATATTATTAGAAACAGGAATGTTACATTATCTAAAAAATAGGGAATCTTAGATTTAAGTAGCAAGCAAATCTATTAGTCAGTTAGACAGGATGAACTTTCAACAGCAGGGCATTCAATCCGGTAACAATTTTTCTGTCAACCAAGTGCTAAAAGTTGATGAAGTCAGTAGAAATGGTCAGGAGATTGAAAATCAATTAGCAGAGCCAGATTTGAAACAGTTGCAAGATAAACTTTTATTACTTATAGAACGAAATCCTTTGCCTTTAATTGAGTGGAATACAGCGTTTCAAGTAATAGAATGGAATCTGGCTGCTGAACAACTATTTGGATACAGCAAAATCGAAGTACTTGGTTGTCAGGTATCAGAAATAATTGTGCCAGAAATTGAGAGAGTACAAGCCATCAAAATAATGGAGTTATTAATTGAAGAGAAAGTGGGAGGTAATAATCTCAGTAAGAACCTGACAAAACATGGAATAGTGATTATTTGTGATTGGTGTCACACTCCGATAACTAACGTGGATGGCAAGGTAATTAGTATTGTCTCAACAGTGCAGGATATTACAAAAGTAAAGTCTTTTGAAAACGCTCTGCGCGAAAACGAAAAGACCTATCAGCAAATTCTTGATGCAATTACAGATATGGTACTGGTTAAAGGTGCTAAATCTCGAATAATTTGGGCAAATAAGGCATTTCGTGATTATTACGGGATGAGTGAGTCAGAGCTTCAAAATATGATTGATGCACCCTTCAGCGAAGCAGATCATACCCTGCAATATATCAAAGATGATACTTACGTATTTGAAAGTGGACAGACTCTAGAAATTCCCCAAGAGCCAGTAACTCGGTACAATGGCGAGGTACGCCTATTCCATACAATCAAATCTGCGATCCGCAACGAACTAGGTCAAGTGATAATGACTGTTGGTGTAGCTCGTGATATTAGTGAGCATAAACAAGCCCAGAAAGAACAGGCGAAGTTGTTAGCAATTCTAGAAGCAGCACCGGACTTTATCAGCACTGCTGACTTAACTGGGCAGGTTCTTTACTTTAATAAAGCAGCTCGTAGGATGTTGGAGCTAGGGGAAGAAGAATCGCTTCATAAGAGAAATTTGTCCGAAAATCATCCGAAATGGGCAAATGAGATTATTCAGAATCAAGGATTACCAGAATCGGTTAGAGTCGGTGATTGGGTTGGGGAAACGGCTGTTTTAAAAGCTGATGGACGAGAAATTCCCATATCCCAACTGATTATTGCTCACAAATCACCGGAGGGGGAAGTTGAATATTTCTCGACGATCGCAAGGGATATCAGCGAACTCAAAGCTGCGGAAGAAACTTTGGTGCAAAAAGCAGAAGATTTAGAGCGGACTCTTAAAGAACTTCAAAGCACCCAAGCTCATTTGCTTCAAAGCGAAAAAATGTCTTCTATTGGTCAATTGGTTGCTGGAGTAGCTCACGAAATGAATAATCCTTTGGGCTTTATTGCTGCCAGTGTAAAACAAGCTAAACCTACCTTTGCTGATATTGTTGACCACTTAAAGCTTTATCAGAAGAAGTTCCCCGCTCCGGGAGATGAAATTCTTATCCATGCCGAAGAAATTGACTTGGAATATGGCTTATCAGATTTACCCGAAATGATTGATTCAATGACGATAGCCTGTGACAGACTGAAAGATATTAGTACCAGTCTCCGCACTTTCACCCGTGCCGATCAAGACTACAAAATATCTTTCAATATCCACCAAGGCATTGATAGTACTATTCTAATTCTCAAACATCGTCTGAAAGCAAATGAGCAACGTCCGAAGATTGAAGTGATCACAAACTACGGGAAATTACCTGAAGTAGAATGCTTTCCAGGGCAATTAAATCAGGTATTTATGAACATACTAGCGAATGCTATTGATGCCTTGGATGAATCAAATACAGACCGGAGTTTTAGGGAGATTAAAGCCAATCCTAATCAGATTATGATTACCACCTCATTGAAAAACAAACAGGTTGAGGTGAAGATTGCTGATAATGGTCAAGGGATGAGTGAATCAATTAAACAAAAAGTATTTGACGACTTGTTTACCACCAAAGGCGTTGGTAAAGGAACAGGATTAGGATTAGCGATCGCTCAATCTATTGTTGTAGAAAAACATGGTGGAACTTTGGATGTGAATTCTACCCCAGGCGTTGGAACAGAATTTGTGATTACCTTACCGATTCTGGTTTAGACTCAAAATTAACTTGGTCGAAAGTGTGACTTCAGTTAACCACCGCCACTAGCCAATCGTACACCACAGACCTACACCGTGATGACATCCTATATGCTGGGCGATGACGGGCAGTGGCATCAGTTTATGACCGTAAGCTCTCGGCGGAAGCAGTAGCAGAACGCCAGATCAGAAAGGCGGACAGGATGGAGGCAATAACCAATCAGTTAAACCTGATTAAAACCAAGATTGATGTTACATCTCCAATTTCAGAATATGGAGTTTTGCGTTTATGCGTAGAGTGCAACTCGATGGATGGGCTGAGGTACAAAGCCCATCCTACCGTGCTTGAGTGCAAACGTCTTATTTCTGTTTGCAGGTTGCGGTAAGTTCTACATTGTAGAAAGTCCCTGGTTTGGGCTTAATTGACTGCAACTGCTGGATAAAAGCATTAAATGTTGTATTGCTTGTGCCGAAGCCAGCTTCAGCACAAGCAGATAAACCTCCTTCGATGGGAATAGGAGATCCGGCCTTGGGACTATATACAATGAATTTGTCGACGGTACTAGTGCCGACTGCAAAGCCGATAACCTGGCGAACTGTTCGCAAAGCAGCATTGTCTAAGGAACCACCAATACTGCCAATACTGATATTAACCGCACGACTTTCAGCAAAAGCCGGCGCACTAATCGACAATACTGCCCCAACAATCATCAAACAGGTGAACTTCAACATTATCCTCTCCTCCAAAAAATTGAAAAACTAATAATTAGATTTTGACATTGATGAAGTACATCACAGACGCTAGCTATGTAAGCTTTTCAGGCACGCTTGTGTGTGTAAACGGCAAAATCTGTGAATTTGTCCCATACAGCACTTCCGGCAGCTATGAGGTACATCCTCAAAACTGAAAGCTATGCTAGGAAAGGGCAAGGAGAAAAACTGTATTGCATAATAGCGGGAAGCGCTGTAACTCTAAAAATCTCTACATCTTTTCGTAAAATGTGCTTAAAAACCTTAATTTTTCGTAGTCAGTTCTCGATAAGCTTAAGCTTTGTGACACAAATATTGTTAGTGGGATAGGTTCTAATACGACAGAGAGTGTCCGCCTGTATTAGATGGTGTTCTCTGCTCTTGTGATTTGAATTTAAAGATAAATAGGGGAGAAATAGGAGAGATAATTGCAATTGCAGAAAAAATTTTCAGCACCGATTAATTTGGGTAAGCTAATTGTAGCGAACTGCAAACATAAATGCTTCAAACCGCAAACAAGGCGATTTTGAAACCACATTAACTGCAAATAAGGGGGGTCTCAAAACCACATTATTTGCAAATGAAACTGCAAACATAATTTTCAAACTGCAAACAAGGGTTTTCAAACCACATTAACTGCAAATAAGCCGTAACCCTTATGGGAATTGAGTTACAGCATTTATGGCTCAAGAAGTGTCCAGTTTATACGAACTTTTTTACTGGACATATATGTACGCTTTTCGTGGTTTAATTTGGACTAATACCGTTCAATTAAATACATAAAGCTGTTTAAACCGACAGCCAATATGGCTATGGTTATTTATGCTTACTTGAGAGTCTCCAGTGACAAACAAGACCTACACAACCAACGACATGGCATTTTGGAGTATGCCAACATACACGCTTTGAGTCCCATCCAGTTTATTGAAGACACAGTTTCTGGACGAGAGAAATGGTCGGAGCGAGGTGTAGGACAACTACTGACTCAAACTGCCCTTGAATCCGATGTAGTAATTTTCTCAGAAGTCAGTCGGATGGCACGCTCTACTCTACAAGTATTAGAAATGCTAGAGTGCTGCGTGCGCCGTGGAATTAACGTCCATATCGCCAAACAAGGTATGGTATTGGATGATTCAATGCAAAGCCGG
Source organism: Nostoc sp. ATCC 53789 (assembly GCF_009873495.1). GTDB lineage: Bacteria > Cyanobacteriota > Cyanobacteriia > Cyanobacteriales > Nostocaceae > Nostoc > Nostoc muscorum_A. The sequence goes on from NZ_CP046705.1 coordinate 257,166, forward strand.
ATTACAGCAACGGTTTTGGGCTTGGCAGCAGAAATTGAACGTGAATTGATTGTACTCAGAACAACCGAAGCACTAGCCAAACGAAAAGCTGAGGGGAAAACGTTAGGACGACCCAAAGGGCGACAATCTGCACATTTGAAACTGGACACAAGGGAAGCAGAAATTCGCAGCTACCTAGCCAAAGGGATCAGCAAACGCTCAATTGCAAAACTGGTCGATTGTTCACCCTCCACCCTCTATGATTGGTTGGCACGCAAACATCTCCACTCACGCCACGACAAATTGGTGGAGAAGTTATAAGATGCCCAAGAAACAAATACCAATTGATGCAATCTTAGACCTACGTCGCCGCTTAGAGCAGCTACCACCGCGCAGTCCATCTCGTCGGGTATTAGTCCAAGAAATAGCTCAACTGTATGGCATTTCCGAAGATACTGTGTATCGAACACTACGAGAAGGAAATGTTGTTCGCCCAGTGCGGCGCGTTGATTGTGATGTCCCGCGTGTGATTCCTAAAGCCGGACTAGAGCGATACTGCGAAATCATTGCTGCCATTAAAATACGCACATCTAACCGCAAAGGTCGCCATTTATCTACCGTGCAAGCAATTCGCTTATTGGAAGAAGATGGCATCAACACACCAGATGGTCATGTCACCGTTCCAGTCGGTTTGCTCAAACCAACCACCGTCAATCGTTATCTCAACAAATGGGGTTACGACCGCGATACCCTGCTGCGACAACCACCTGCTGTTCGCTTCCAGGCAGAATATAGCAATCAATGTTGGCATTTTGACCTCAGTCCATCAGACCTCAAGCACGTAAAAGCACCAGCCTTCCTAGAACCGGGACGTGGACATCCCTTGTTGATGCTCTATAGTGTCGTGGATGACCGTAGTGGTTTTGCATACCAAGAATACCACGGTGTTTACGGTGAGGATGTGGAGGCAGCACTGCGGTTTATGTTTGCTGCCATGTCACCCAAAAAAGAGACAGACTTTCCCTTTCAAGGCATTCCTCAAATGCTGTACATGGACAATGGGCCCATTGCTAAGAGCTTAGTGTTTCAAAAAGTTATGGGTTATTTGGGGATTGAAGTACGTACCCATTTACCTAATGGCAAGGATGGACGACGGGTGACAGCTCGTTCTAAGGGGAAGGTAGAACGACCGTTTCGCACTGTTAAAGAAATGCACGAAACTCTCTACCACCTGTATGAACCGGAGACTGAAGCTGAAGCGAACGCTTGGTTGATGAAGTTTTTGCTCCATTACAATAGCCGACCCCATCGCAGTGAACCTCATTCCCGGATGGAGGACTGGGTTAGCAATTTACCTACGGGAGGCATTCGTCAAATGTGTAATTGGGAGCGTTTTTGTACATTTGCGCGCGAACCCTCGCGCCGCAAGGTGGGCATCGATGCTCGCGTTACGGTTGAGGGAGTGGCTTATGAGGTAGAACCAGATTTGGCTGGAGAAACTGTTGTTCTGTGGTGGGGCTTGTTTGATAATGAACTTTACGTAGAACACGGAGAGCGTCGCTACGGGCCTTTTCTTCCTGTAGATGGGCCAATTCCCCTACATCGCTACCGTAGTTTCAAAAAAACACGGACGCAAAAACGAGCTGACCGGATTGAATCTTTGGCTAAACAGTTGTCTTTACCGAGTTCTGCTATTGGCACATTAGGCATACCCTCACTGAGTAAGGATACAACGTCATTCAAGGTACAGCCTTTTATTGACCCCAACCCGTTTCAAGAATTAACTTTCAGCACGGTCATTGCAGCAAAATTGGCGATCGCCGATTATTTGGCACGCCCATTAGCCAAACTCACCTCTGAACAGATGGCTTATATTAATGGCCCAAGGATGGTGTTCATGCTCCACAGCTTCAATGACTCCATCATCCCAAGCATGAGCAACAACCCGCCAACCAGGGGGTACTTTATCTACCGCTTGATGATGCCAAGAAACTACAGATATGCGAAAATTCTGTAAACAGTCAGCTAAACGGCTTTCTACATCTATGGTGACAAGATGTTCTGTCGGTAAACGTCGTCCAGGTTCAGGCTCTAGACGATGTAATGCAGATGTACCGTAAACATCTGGAATGTGAGGAATTAGAGTACCCCCACAGGCGACGATGAGAATTTGTAAACCCCGGCAAATACCCAATATCGGCAGATAACGTTCAAGAACAAACTTGCCAAGCTGCAATTCAAGTGATTTTTAAAAATTTAAAAAATAGTTAGGGAATTAAAAAATTATCAATTGAAAAATCAATTGCGGTTTGAGCCACAACCTAAACAACGCATACAAACAGAGAAAGCCGCTAGAAGTGAAACAATCTCAATAAATAATTGCAATGACAATGGAGCTAGAGCTAACCCCCAAATTAGAGAAATTGTCCCGCTAAACATCGCCGTAATGCGATTAATTTCATCTTGAGTCTTCCAAGCCAAGAAAAAAATTCCAAAACCTATTAATAATAAAAGCAAACTACTCATAAATCTATGCCCAGTTGATGGACTGATAGTCTATTAGGGGGATAATTACTAATCTTGCCAATCATACAGCAGTAATTGTATAGTAGGTGCTGCCGATCACTCTTATACAGATGTTTGTATTTAATTCATTCCACATTGCTTCCCCGCACGAAGGACATTTTTTTTGAACACAATCGAGTACTTCAAACGATGTTGCCTCTGGTTTTAGACTTTTCCTTGCCAAGTTTTTGCACCATTATTTCCCTACAAGGTCAAGATTACAGGATTTCTACTCTTCTCTAGTAAGTTTTGCCACGCTAGCTTCAAACGACACACTACTACTTTTGTGATGCAGTACTCGCCATCCCATAGGTACTGCGCGTCCACGATATTCTACGCATACTCATACTATACAATACTCATTCCACAGCATTGTCGTGTCTAAAATCAGTACCATCACTTCCTGTTTCCAGTCTTTCACCGCAGAGCGGATGATGGTTCCATAAACTGAATGTACATTGATACGACTATTATGCAGCCATCGGCTAAACCGTCTCTGACGACTCTGGGCAAACAATGCTCGACTTTGGACATAAATATCCCACTTAGTCAAATTTATACATTCCCCGAGCAAATTAATGCAATTACCATCCAAACCAGTGTTTTTAAGTGCCTTATATCTGCCCATGTTTTCGATTGACTCAGCAGTGCTAGCAAGTCATCATATAAACGCTCGGTCGCTTCCATCTGTTTTTCTATCTGTGTTTAGCCACCAGCTAGAGTACGGCGAAATTACTCATTATGGAAGTCTGGCCTCCTTTTTTCTCTGCTTCAGATTTTTGAACTCAGACTTTTGCCAGTCAACCAGGGAATCAAGGAAGAAAAGTAGAGCTAATAATAAGAATTGCAAAAAGTTATGTTTGCTACTCGTCCATTGAAATCTATTAACGCTACACCCTAATAATTAATGTCAGCAAAACTATTTGCTTAACAAAATTTGCTAGTTACGTTGAAAATACATCTATCTTTAGTTACTTTTATGATTGCAACCTTTAGTTTAAAAATTAAACAGACAAATTCCCTGTTCTTTGATTGCTTGGGTTTAAATAAAACCTAGAGTGGTAAAACTCGCTAGAGTAGATTTTTCATGATTGAAATAGGCGTAAATAGGTAAACCAAAATTTTCAATAATAACGAATTTACTACGTTTAAGTTTTTGCTCTAGCTAGTTTTGCCACGCTAGAATAAAACTGCCAATTTGCTAATTTAATAATCGAAATTTATGTTTAATTGTTGTGAAGATTGCCCAATGAGCCGCCTTACCAAACTAAGCACCGAAATTTTGTACTGTCATCACCACGAAGTAATGATTAAAGCTGATAGTCCAACATGTGCTTATTATGAGTATAAAATTCAACCCATGTTGCAAGCTAGAGATAAAAATTGATTTTGAGAGCAAATGAATTCACATTTGCATTCATCAATTGAATACATATATAACTGTTAAATCTAGGTAAAGGTAAAGCGATGAGCCAGTCGAATTTGAGGGAACCCTACCTTGGATTGTTTGTTTGGCATCAGGTTTGTCGTTAGACCTTACCTTCTTTGACTGATATCAAGTCCGGTCAATCGCTTATGATTACCGCATCTGTGCAAAAATCGGAAAAGCCTCTTTCCCCCTGCCCCCTGTGGTCTAAAGGATAAGTCTTTAGCTGGACACGATATCGATATGACTCCAAATAGCTATGCGTCATACTAGCTTACGCTTATTGCTGCTGTGACTAGATTTTGAAATTACATCCGGATTAGACAAGAGCAGAGTAGTTTATGTATAAAAAAGAGATTGCTTTGCATGATTAACCAAATTGTCACTTTAGAATCTTGTTGGCATAGTTCTGGTCCGTGGGGAAAAGCCATGCCATCATTAGCAGTTCAAATCCTGGAAAAAGTCTTGTTATCAAGCTCTGATATATCAGGCTACTGTTGTGGTGTGCAATGGGAGAGAGAGGAATGGATTTATGCCATTGTCTGCTGTCGTCAAATACTCTACTTGCCTCAAAAAGAAATTTTGGGGGCAAAGTTGGTGGAAAAAGCCACAGTTGCGACACCAGTTTTTGAATTAGGGGGTGTGGTGGAAGTTGATTTTGGTGAAAAACCAACACGTCGTATTATCCAAGGGGTTTTTTGCCTGAAAAACAATTGGCTTTATGCAGTAGAGTGGCGTTCCCCAAGCTTGTCAGAAATAGAATTGGCTCAAAGTAGAATTATTTGGCTTGCAGATGTGGATTTAGTAAAAGTGAAGGTATGACTGTAAACTAATTAAACGTAACCCAACTGCAAGCTGGTAATTTCCTTTTAACGAAAATTCTGCTGATTTTTCTCTGGCAGATTTCTAGGTGGGATTTCCCCTCCTTGATAAAACTGTTGCTCCAACTTGCCCAAACCAAGCCAAATTAAAACCCCAACTATCATAACTAGGCTTGAAACAACAACAGTGATAATAGAAATCTGATTCGGAATCAACATCAAGAAGGGAAGCACCCCCCAAATTAAGGCTGTCGTCACTGCTACTCCTGCTCTCAAACGCTGAATCTGATTTAAAGCAGGTCTACAACTGGCACATTTTTTTGTGTGTGAATGATACCTATCGAGTAAGACTTCTTTTGATAGCGGTGGTGCTAGACACTCTACTTTAAATGGTTCAGCCTTGTATTGCTTTACCCAAGAACGTAACTGAAATACGAAAAGGTCTGCCTTGGTTGGTAAATAAAAAGCTTTAGTAAAGTTGGCGCTACCACCAAGTTTTTCGAGATAGCGTTCTTGATAATGTAAAAAAATTTGATCGTCTTCAAGGACGCGATTTTGACCAATATGAGAATACCAGCGCGGAGTCAGCTTCAGAAATAGTCCTGGTAAATTAGATGAGAACTTGAAGGGGAAGCGAGCAAATAAGCGACATTCTCCCTTACGAATAGGAGTTGCGTAGACTACTGTTAGTGTCCTGCCATACTGCTTGGAGGTGAGGTCGTGCCACATCAATCCCGGAGCAATAAATGTAGTATCCTGCCGCCCTAAAGTTCCTTTGCGCGGACCTTCTGCCCAAGTCCCTTTAAACCCCCACTTTCCCGATTCTATAATCTCTAAATCTATTGGAGACACGTTAGCCCGATTCCCAACGGTACGGTGATGAGTGTAAGGAATATGGCTGGTGTCAAGAACGTTTTCCATTAATGTCAGGGCATCGTAGGGTACATCTCTAAAGGTGTTAAGGCAAATCCAACCATTTGGGTCAAGTTCTAGTGGTTCAACAACAGGAACTTTAGTTTGAACTGCATTCTCTGCTCGACCAGGATAGACGAACAACATTCCTTGACGAACTGTGGTGGGTAGTGTTGTCACACAAGCTCTTTGAGAAACTTCTGCTTTTGTTTGTTGTGTTTGTTGTGGTATCATCTCACACTTACCAGTTCCCGAAAAAGCCCAGCCATGATAAGGGCATTCTAGCCATCCCTGATGATTAATTCTGCCTTCGGAAAGGGGCGCTAAACGGTGTGGGCATTGATCTATAAATGCCCGCCATGTCTGTTCATTTTTGTCCCACCACAGAACAATATCTTGCTCTAGCAAGGTGAAGCGAGTTGGCTGAGATTTATTTAAGTCTTCAATGTAACAAACAGGATACCAAACTTCTTGGCAATCGAATCTATCTGGATCTAGTCCCCCAGCAGAAGACTCTTGTACTACTCTAGTTTGGGATGTTATTTGTTGTTGAGAAACCTCTTGAGGTAAAATACTTTTGGACATGGTAAAAATTGAAAAATATATTATTTTCTATCCAGAAAAAATGTAGCTACTTTTTAATCCTATTGGTGTCAAGAAATTGAGAAATCAGTCTTTGGTCTCAAGTGGTCTCAGCTAAAGCAGAAAATTTTTGACAAAGGAATCGTAAAAGTTTTAACATTAAAAACTTTGGGTATGCCTGAATGAAATGTAACCGTCCAAGGGGGTAGGTTCTCTTACAACCAAAGAGAACACTTCGCGTTGGGGAAAACTATTCAGTTAGTTTAGTAGCTTATTAGTCGTGAAGAAAGAGAATAATTAAGGTTACAGCAGCGCTAATATAGAAATTCCCCTGACATTGCACACATTGTATGCCCAAGACTTGGAACATCAAGATAGATAACTATATTCAAGCCAACCCCAATTGCATCATCACCACAGCCCATGTAGACTCGTTCCCTATAGACCTACCGCTAGAACCGAACATCCGGGAACCCAACCGCAAAAGCGCAACCTACAGACAAATCTTCGACTCCCTGACGACCGAACCTGCAAAATTCTTCTCTCGCCACAGTGGAATCGTTCTGTCAGCCAATAAAACTAAACCTGTCAAGAACAAAACTGAACTAGAGCTAGAAGTCTTAGAAGCTAACGAGGGCGGTAGCGATGGGATTATCAACGGTGGGCATACAGTTTTAGCATTTGAGCAAGCGAAAAATTACAACTACAATTTAACCGAAGCCAGAGTAAAAGTTACGATTCACATCGGACTGACTGAAGAATCAGCTAAAGATATAGCCCTGGCAAGTAATACTACAACGCCAGTAGATTCTCGCTCCAAAGTCAACGCCAGGGGTGATTACAAATTCATTAAGCAGTATTTAGTCCAGTTAGAGAGAGCAGAAGATAGGAAATTCCGCATTGCCTATTACCAGAATCAAAGCGGCGCTCCCAGAAATGCCCAGTGCAATGTCACCCATTTGCTCAAGCTCCTTTACTGCCTCGACAGAAATAAATACAACCCCGACGGCAATAAACGAACCAAACACCCAGCAGGGATGAGTCTTCCAAGTAACATCACAGACACAGAAAGGGAAAGATTAACCGCTTTACTGCCTTTGCTAACTCATGCTTTATGGATAGAGCAAAGACTCTACGAGATAATCCAAGACTATATCAGCAACCCTAGAAGAAAGGGTGCTAACGATTTAGCATCAATAGATATACGTAAAACTACATTGTTGCCGGACAGTAAGTATTCATTCGGGTTTGGTGCGCCAACTGACCTGGCATTACCGATAATTGCGTCTTATCGGGTATTTCTGGATAAAGACTATAAATGGATTATTCCTTTTAACGAATTTGCCGAAGATTTCCTCCAACATCTGTGGAATAACTATTTCCGCAAATATTTGGTGTCGGAGAAAACAGCAGGTAATACAGTCGGTACAAAAATCAGCCGCAATCAAGAGATTTGGGAAAGTTTGTACATTTCGGCGCAGAGTTATCTAAATCAGCACTTGATGAAAATGGTTAACTCCAGTAAGGAAGAGTCAGAAGCGAAGGTGACACAAGGTAGAAAAAGGCGTTTGCAAGCAGATAAGAAATGATGGAACCCTTCATAGTCAACTGTTAAAGCTAAAATTTATTTAAATCTTTCACTGTCGGGGCGTGTAAAACTTCCCCATTGAAACTGAAACGTGAACCGTGACAAGGACAGTCCCAACTTTTGTCGGGACTGTTCAAGAAGCTTGGCTTGCGCTGCTCGTAGTTCTGCTGTGCGTTTTTCTACCTCAGCCTCAAAGATATGATTACAGCAGTTTTTGATTAAACCCGCCACAAAAATAAATCCTAAAACAAAGCCTAGTATTACTTTTATTTGTGGCGCGTTTGATTGCAATTCGCTGTAAATTGGCACTGCTGCTGATAAAATTTGTTTTATATCTGGCTATAGATTTGAAAAAGCATATCTGAGAAAGCCCTGTATATTTGTTTATACTTAATCACCCATAACCTAAAAACTTAAATTTTGCTGAGAAACCTGTAAGAACTTTCTAAGGAAAATATTAGTTTTTTAGATATCAATCCTTATATATTTATCATTTTTAGATTAATTATTTAAGTAACAATCAGTTTAAAGCTCGAGCCAAGAGCTATGTAGTGTTTCCCAAATGACTAAGGAACACTCAAATCTTTATTAACAAGGGTATTATCTTTGAAAATGTACCTCACTAGATCGGGAACTGATATATTGCTGATTAATACATTGAGAAATTAAAATTATGAAATTAAGATATTTATTAATACTGGGCTTTTCTTCTCTTGTCATGTTTGGCTGCGTCCGCGAAGTCTCAAAAAACCAGGCTAATAAAAGTCCTATAGCAGTAAATGCCACTGTTCCCGTGTCTTTAAGTCAGGCAAAACCGTTAGCCAAGTCAGCACAATCTCCAAATTCAACTCCTATTAATTCAGGCACATTTGTTTCTGGAGAACATAAAACTCAAGGGAAAGTTAGTATTGCCACTAAAGACGGCAAATCATTTCTAGAGCTTGATGAGTCATTTCAAACTTCTGAATCAGGGCCAGATTTAGTAGTAATTTTGCATCGTTCAGATAATGTGATTAATTCAACTAAGCCACCATCGTATTCTTTAAAAAACGGAGATTATTTTATCCTAGCTCCGTTACAAAAATATAGTGGCGCTCAAACATATTCTATTCCTCAAAACATCAATTTAGCAGACTACAAATCCATCGCTATCTGGTGCCGCAAGTTTAATGCTACTTTTGGCGCTGCTAGTTTGAGTTAGTAAATATTAACCAACAAATTGTAAAAAAATATTCCGCTTGGTCGTTTGGGTGAACCGCAAGACGTTGCTTCTTTAGTCGCGTTTCTGGCTGCGGCTTTGAGGTATGGTCTTGAAATTATTCCTCCACCTACTACTGCATCTTCGCAGGTATAGCCCAACATCACTAAAAGTATTAGACAGGAAACAACGATGCTAGAAAGTCTGGGAAGAATTAAGAATCCATTAGTCAGAAGTATAGCCGCAGCAGCTACAGTTGGTTCGATAATTACCTTATCTGCTGCTGTTGTAATTGGAGTAACCAATGCCAAAGCTAAATCTGCCTATCAATTTGGTGTCTATTCTTCACTGTTTGGAGTAGCTAGTGGTGGAGTACTTGGCTTAGTTTATACAAGCAAAGTAAGTGGAAACAAATCTACTTCAGACCTCAAAGCATCAGATAGTCATGTTTGGCAAGATTGGCGAAATTTTGTTATTGTTCGTAAGGTGAAAGAGAGCGAAGAAATTACTTCTTTCTATTTACAACCTGAAGATAAAGGGGAAATTCCTAACTTTCAACCAGGGCAATTTTTAACCATCAAACTTGATATACCTGGACAGGATAAGCCTGTAATTCGTACTTACTCACTTTCAGATTATCCTGAAAAGTGTGAATACTATCGCCTCTCTATTAAGCGGGAACCTGCACCGAATGGATTAGATGTTATGCCCGGCATAGCATCTAACTTTATGCACGATCGTATTCAAGAAGGTTCAGTAATTCTAGCAAAACCACCAAACGGTAAATTTGTTTTAGATGTGCAGAAATCTATCCCCGCAGTGTTGATTAGCAATGGTGTGGGAATTACACCGATGATTAGTATGGCGAAAGCTTGTAGTCTTCTTAATCCCACTCGTTCTATTTGGTTTGTACATGGTGCTAGAGACGGAAAATTTCATGCTTTTCGGGATGAAGTGAGGGAAATTGCAGGGCAAAATCATAATCTGAATATGCATTTTCGCTATAGTCGTCCTACACCTGAAGATAGAGGTAAATACCACAGTGTTGGTTATATTGATGCTGCTCTTATTCAAGAGTTAATACGACAAGAAGCTGAGTATTTTTTGTGCGGTTCTCCATCTTTTATGCAGTCCATAATGCAAGGGTTGAAGGAATCGGGAGTACCTGACAGTAGAGTATTCTTTGAATCTTTTGGTAAACCGATGAAAAGTCAGTCTGATAAACAAACTGCGGGAGCAACTGGAGATGAGACATTTGCAGAAATTGTCTTTGCCAAATCCGGTAAAACTTTGACATGGCAACCTAATGATGGCACTATCCTAGAATTTGCCGAAGCCAATGATATTAATCCACCTTTTAGTTGTCGTGTAGGTGTTTGTGGTACTTGTATGTGTAACATCCGTGAAGGTGTAGTTGCTTACCAAGAAGAACCAACTGCAACAACTGATAAGGGTTCGGTGTTAATTTGTATTTCTCAACCTGGAACTGCAAAATTGGTGTTGGATATTTAATAAATTCCTCTAACAATCAAGTAATATCAAGCATATTATCTATCAGGCTTAATATCGGTACAAAATTTTATTAGAGGAGATATAAAATTGTGCAAGTTATCTCAGTCAACTTAAGGCCTTCCCGTGAAGTACTTTGGGACTTTCGGAAGCTTACTGCGACTGAGCGGACAGCGCCTTGCGGTAAACGATTTTGTCAGCGCCCGCTTGATAGAAGTCGCGTATCCGTGCTTCCTCCTCATAACCGCACTTACGGTAGAAAGCTCGCGTGCGCTCGAAGTCCGGTGTCCCCGACGTTTCCACCAGCAGTACACGCCCACTGCGTGCCATCAATGTTTGCTCAACGTAGCGTAGCAGGGTCGCACCACGTCCTTGCCCTTGGCGGTCGGGTCGGATCGCAATCAACTGTAGATTCCATGTCTGATCAGTCATCCGTTCCATCTCACAGTAAGCAACCCCCACCGCCCCGTTGTCGTCGTCGGTAATCCAAAAGCGATTACTGTCGCTGCTACAACTGAAGTACTCAGACAGCATTTCGCCAAGCTCCTCAATTTGGTTCGGTTGGAACAGTCCGGTTGCGTCTGCTAAGGCAATCAGTGCGGTTGTGTCATCGGGTCTGGTCGGTCGAATCATCGCAAACTCCGTGTGTAAAACAGGTTAGTCTCTGGAGTAAATATCACAACAGTTGTTATGTAGCATTAAAACATAACAACTGTTGTGATAAGATGTCAAGATACTTGTTTAATGTTGCTGTAAACCGAGGAGAGCTATGAGTTATGACGATCGCCGTATTGAAGTCACTAAAGCAGCATGGCGGGTGATTGTCCGTGAAGGATTGGATCGTGCCAGTATGCGGGCGATCGCGCAAGAACTTGGCTCTTCGACCGGGGTTGTTACCCATTACTTTCGAGACAAAGAAGAACTTACCCTATTTGCCCTGGAACAGGTGTTTGAAAACGTCCTACAGGATATGAAAACATCTGCCCAGGGACGGCAGGGAATTGACAGACTAGCACAGATGATTTTTGTGGCTCTACCTCTGGAGGACATTGACAAAGCTGATTGGAAGGTTTGGGTGGCATTTTTGGGTTATTCTATAGGGCGTGATCGCCTTGTTCAAGAACACCGAAAACGCTATGACTTTTTACGGCAGATTATTTGTCAAGAGTTAGCTGATTTACAAGAAGCCTTGGTGATTCGAGCCGATATTGATTTAACCCTCGAAGCCAATGCACTCATTGCCCTAGTGGATGGCATTGGCACTGGTGTTGTCATTTATCCTGAGCAGTTCTCCGCAGATCAACAAAAATATCTTGTGCTACGACATATCAATGGTTTGCTGACATCATCTTGAACATCAAGGAACAGATAATATCGAAACGATCATTGATTTTGATAATAAAAATTAATATTGATTTTTCCTGAGTTTATCCTAGATTTTTATTTATCAATTCACCTAGCAAACGAGCGATCACTATGTTGTAATAAATGACTTGCCGAAGCTGGCTAAACTTCAAGCAAAGTTCCCTGATATGTATAGCAAGTAAGAGGATTTGCAGCATTCGACTTTTAATAGCCCCTCAATCCGGTGAAAGATTAGCCTATCCTGTAAGACGCTCGTCCATGCTTCTTTTGATATTGCTGATGATACTCTTCCGCTCTATAAAATTGTGATGTAGGTACAATCTCCGTCACAATTGGATTTTTGTGATAACGAGAACTATTTTCAAGCTGCTCCTTGGAGGCTCTTGCTAATAATTCCTGCTCTGGAGTTTGGAAAAATATCACTGACCGATATTGATAACCAACATCTAGCTCCTGGTGGTTTGGTTCTGTGGGATTGTGCTTATTCCAAAACACATTTAGCAGTTCATCATAAGATACTATTGCTGGATTGTATTCCACTTCCACTGCCTCAGCATGTCCAGTTTTGCCTCTACAAACATCTTCATAGGTTGGATTCTCAAAGTGTCCGCCACTGTAACCAACTGCTGTAGAATTTACTCCTTTTACTTGACTAAATGCTGCTTCAACTCCCCAGAAACAACCTGCTCCAAATGTCGCTTTTTGTAGATTAGTATTTTGCATATCTTTGACACTCTTTTGTGATAATTTTAAATGAAACTCATCAAATCAAACAGATACTTTATAAGAAAATATTTTATAACTTGAGTTTAGACTAGATTGATTGCAGAAGTAGGGTAAAGGGATGGAATTCCCCCAAACCCAGTAAACTTTACTATGCACCCCAATATTTTGGCATTTGTTACTTTTGCAAGATGTTTACTAAGTAATAGGAAACGACCTTGCAACGCTGAGTAGAAAATAAACGCTTGGTAAAAAATGAGATTTTTCCCGATTAATAGCGAATGCAAGTATAGACTGACCATTGATTTTTATGCAAGCAAATCGCAGTTGTGTTATTATCCAGATGAATCTCGGTTCTAGTGGGGAACAGCCACTAGAGGAAACGGGGAAAGTCCGGTGTAAATCCGGCGCTGTCCCGCAGCTGTAAACAAGGCTTGCCTTGTGAGTCAGAATGCCCGCCGAAGTTGACTTGTAAATTTTGTACATCTGCGAGGCACAGATAAGTATTTTTATGAAGGTTTATACAACTAATCAGCTTTACGTTCTCATAGTGCCACATATCAAGACGCTACAGATTACGACTTTCTATGAGAGGGTAAGCGGTTAATTTTCGGTACAAATTGTGTCTTGAGATCCAGTGATCGCTGTAATCTACTCCAGACGAGAGTATCGTTTGTAAATAGTCATTGCGACAAAAAAACGCTGTATTAACTAATAGGTGGAAGTTGTTTAAAACAGGTAGAAAATGGCGTGTATGACGTACATAGTCATGTTTGACCACTGAACAAATACTTTCCCAATCTCGCATAGAAATTGCTAAGTTACTAAATGAATACTCCAGTTAATTATCATGTCGAAATTCTATCTTCACCGAACTGGGAAGATTCCTACTGCTATTCACCCCTTTGTCAAACAAACGAGTATCCCTCAAGGCAAACACAAGCCCAGTCTACTGAAAGGGAAAATTACTCAAGATGTTCAAAACATTGCAATATCGATGTATCGGATAATTTATATTGCAATTGCATCCGTCGGGCGGTTACGACATAGCTTGTCTGATTCGGGACGAGCAGCAATAAATAAACCGTTAGATCGACTCAAATAGATGTACAGGATAGTTCAAAAAAATGCCAAGTTTATTATATTCTGTAATTGGTTTTCTGATGCTATTAGTAATTGGAATTGCGGCTTATTTCCTAACTGCCCGCAAGTATCAATCCTCATCCACAGTTGCCAATTCCTACGATCAATGGACTCTTGACGGGATTGTTGAGTTTTATTGGGGAGAACACATTCACCTTGGTCACTACGGTTCACCGCCACGACAAAAAGATTTTCTGGCTGCTAAATCTGACTTTGTACATGAAATGGTTAAATGGGGTGGAATAGAAAAATTACCCCCTGGTACTACCGTCTTAGATGTTGGCTGTGGTATTGGCGGCAGCAGTCGGATTTTAGCGCGAGATTATAGGTTTGCTGTCACAGGGATTACCATCAGTCCTATTCAGGTGAAACGTGCCCAGGAATTAACACCCGTTGGGCTAAACGCCCAGTTTGCGGTTGATGATGCAATGGCATTGTCGTTTCCAGATGCCAGTTTTGATGTCGTTTGGTCTATTGAAGCAGGCCCCCACATGCCAGATAAAACCGTTTTTGCTAGAGAATTAATGCGGGTGCTAAAGCCAGGTGGAGTGTTGGTTGTAGCTGACTGGAATCAGAGGGATGACCGCCAAAAGCCACTAAATTTTTGGGAGAAACGAGTAATGCAGCAACTCCTCGATCAGTGGTCTCATCCAGCTTTTTCCAGCATTGAAGGCTTTTCTGAGCTTTTGGCAGGGACAGAATTAGTTGAAGGAGAGGTAATTACGGCAGACTGGACGCAAGAAACCCTTCCTTCTTGGTTCGATTCGATTTGGCAAGGAGTGGCTCGACCAGAGGGATTAGTGCGTTTTGGGCTGTCTGGTTTCATCAAGTCTGTGCGCGAGGTACCGACGCTTTTACTGATGCGTTTGGCGTTTGGTACAGGATTGTGTCGATTTGGAATGTTCCGGGCTGTACGGGCAAATGGAAGCACAGAATTCATGGACAGAAACTTTTGCTAACCAAAATCCCTCAAGCTTGGTTAGGTAGCGATTGCAGCTATTTATGAATATTTGGATTTTAAATAAGTTTGGGGGGTTAAATCCCCTAGTTCTAGAGGCAGAACACAATTGAAGCCTACAGGACTTACGCATTGACAGGAATATGACCATGTGTATTCAAGCCCATCTTTTGTTCAAGATGTTCCAGAATGAAGTCACGAGCCACCTGAAGAGACAAATTTCTCTGGACTTCATAAGTAGCTAGGCACAATTAAATATAAGACGCTCAAGGGCATATTCCCCCTTTACGCTTCTAGCTTCCATGCCATCAATAATTGCCATAGCCAAATCGTAGTTATTGTCAAACATTTGTCCAGCAATTTCATGAGTTTTTAGTTGATGCCACTCTTCCTCTATCCGATTCATTTCGGAACAATAAGGTGGTAAAAAGAAAACGAATAATCCTTTTTCCTGCCACTCAAGCCATTTTTGTTTTGCTTTCTTACTGGTATGTAAGGAACCATTATCGTGAACAATAACACTGATGCGACCAGTTTCAACTAAAGTGTTTTGTGCCTTAGCTGCAACCCAATCCATAACCTCGATGTAGCGTTTTGTTTTGAACCCACCTTGAACCAAGGCATATTCAAAACTGACTTGGGGTTGCCATAAACCCAAAATACTAATGCGACCACCACGGCTACCAACTTGTGCCATTTGTTTTTGGCTACCGATACGACTGTAACTATAGCTAACGGGACTCCAACGACAACACCCAGACTCATCAAGATACTTAAGCTCGACATAACCCTCTACTGCCGCTTGCTTTAAGGTATCTAGGTCTGCTTGCTTAATTCGTCGTTTTTCTGGGTCTTGTTTTCTCTTATGAGTATGGCGGGTGCGTTTCCATTTCCACTTTTTTTTGAGCAAACGTCGCAAACGAGACGGACTCAATTGCACATTTCTATCTTGAGCCAATTTTTCTGATAACTGCAAACTGTTATAAGTACGGGGCTCTACCTCTAAGCAATCCTCTAAATATGCTAAGTCTGCCTCAAGCCATTTGCACTTTGCTCCTCGCCCGGAAGTTTCCCACAGTCCTCCCAAACCCTTATTTTCCCAACGCCTCAGTGTTGCTCGTACCGTATGTTCGTGACACTCAAAAATTTTAGCTATCGCTGGTACATTCCATCCTTGGGCATTTAATCGAATTATGTGGGCACGCTCTCGTGTCCGTTGAGGAACTGTTGTCGCTGACCGTAACTCCAAAAGCGTCAAATCTTCTAAATCTGTTAATCTAACTCGCAATGGAGCAGACATCTCGTAGAACCTATTTTTTAGACCTTCTCTATCTTATATTTAATTGTAACCACCTACTTACCAGTTTTCAATTAACTCTTCGGTTCGCATTAATTCTAGTTGTGTAAAGGCGCGGATAGCGCTAAAAAAGTGAGTTTTAATTGCCTCAGACTTCCTCACCATGAATAGTTCAATTCCACACACCTGCTTGATAGCTCGATGGTAGCATTCAATCCCCCAATGAATTGAATGTAATTCATTCAACTCTGTCAGAGAAATTAAAAACAGTGCATCCTTGTCAGGTACAAACATAATGTAATATCTATGAGTTTCGTTTTTGAAACTTCTCCGAAATACTTTCACTTGCCCAAACTTCTTCAGATACACTATTAAACCAGTTTCGGGAATTTCTATATTTTGGACTTGGATAAAATTTTTCCCATCAACTGAACATAAACGATTTTTGGCTATACCAGTTAAAAACTCTAATCCCTTGTTTTTAAAGAACTTCAGGTTTTTATTACTGGAATACCAAGCGTCAGTAGTCACAGTATGAGGCTCTAATCCCCACACTAAAACCTCCGTAATCATGTCTCGTAAATAATCATTTTTTGTCTGACCATCCTGTTTGTCATAAATTCGATAATTTACAGGTATAGATTTACCTGATAAATCCGTGTAATACAAGGTAATTAGTTGAATCCCTTTGACTGTACGATGATGCCTTCCTGAATAAACGTAACTAATTAGTTCTGTAAGGATTCAGGTCTAAACGAGAGGAATTAAAGAAGGGGTCTGCACAGAAGAGTTAACCATCGCTTTGATAGCTTGGTCAAAAAACTCAATTACAGAGCGTCCTTGACGGCGACAAGTTTGTATAACAGTCAATAAATTAGCAGTATCTTGGAATCGCTTCATAGAACGAGAACCACCACTGACTTTTCGTTTTGTGACTGCTAAACGTAATGTTCGTTCTGCTAAATTATTATCAGGGGGTATGTCCGGGTGGTCTAAGAAATACCACCATTGATGAGCTTTATTACGTAAGGAGCGTAAAAGTTTACCAGCTTCTCCTCCAGCTTTATCAATCCATGAATGAATGGAAGATTCAACTTTTATTTTAAACTCGGATGCCCAACTCCAGAACTCATCAATGTTTTTAGTTTGTTGGAAGAGAGCATAGTTTTTAAAACCTTCATCTATCAGGCTGACAAATGCTGACCCAATCTCTTTGTTATTCAAGCCAGGAATTAAGATGAGTTTCTTGAAGTGACGGCGTAAATGCGCCTGACATTTCTGTTGGGCTTTCACCGGATAACCGTTATAAGCACTAAAGTCATCAGAACTGAGTACACCAGAGTAACTTGAACCCAAAATTGCCTCTAATTCGGCGCGAGAACGAGTATCAGCCGCATGAAATAAAGCGAAATCGGTATTGGCAAAAATCCATAACCATTCTTTTACCCCTTTGATTACCCAAGGTGTTTCATCCGAATGGATATTCGGCTGGGTTTGTTTTATCCACTCTTTAAGGTTGTCAATACTTTGAGCTACGGCACCATCTATTCGTTCATTTGTGGCTACTAAAGTCCCGACTCCAATTTCTATTTCACCCAGTTCCCACAACAATTCTTGTTGTTTCTCGTATGGTAAATGCCCGTAATTATTTATCCATCCCAAGAAAGCTTGCAGTCTGATTCCTATATCTTGTCCCGGTACTATTTCTGGCGACCAGTCTGCTGTTTGTTTTGACCCACACTCGCTGCAAATACAGGTATGTCTTTGATATTCTACGATTTCGATAGGTCTTTCTACCAACTGTGCTACTTGCTGGGTTTCTATTTTTATTGGTTCGTTACTGAATTCCTTTTGACCACAACAAAAACACACTTGCGGTCTTAATATCTCAAACCTATCTACTCTCCCAAAACCCTTTCTCGTTTTTCCCCGATGTCCTGGCTGTCCTCCTGGTTTCCGTTTTGGCGTTTCACTCTCCCCTGCTTCATCTTCAAGTTTTTTCTCGGTTTTTTTGAGGATGTCTGCCGACGGTGGTTTTGATGATGTTGTGCTGTCTAAGTCTCTACTAACTTTGAGTTTCTCTATTACAGATTCTAGTTCTATTACTCTGGATTTTAGCTGTTCTATAGCTTTTGCCTGCTCCATAAGCATCTCTACCAGTTGCTCTTTCTCCAACTGTTTTAGGGTTTCAGTGTCTAGTTTTAGTGGCAGGTTTTTTTCCATAATTGCTATATTCTGCTTCCCCTACCACACTTGTCAATACCCCAGCACCTGAATCCTTACTTAGTTCTGTTAATTTTGGGTCACTATGAGGCTTGTCAATTACTGTATCGTCTGCACTTAATATGCCACCTACTAAGTTGATATCGAGCTTAACTTCATCAAATAAGTCTTTTGGTTCATACTGCTCACGCAGCAAAAATCTATTGACACTATCATGAGACAAATCTTCCATGATTTCTGCCAAACGTGTGCAGCCTGCGTACTTTGATTCTGCTAATAAAAACAGAGTATAAGTGTTGAGATCACACTTGGCGGTCGATGGCTTCGTAGTTGCTCTGATAGTCTTCACCCTTAATACAGACAACCTCAGTATTATCTGTCTTTCAATGCCTTTGGTGGCTAGCGATCGCCTATTTCTTCCTGATTTATTTCATACATTCTTTGCCTATTTTGTCAATGCGTAAGTCCTGGCCTAGCTAAATCTCCGTCACAAAACGTAATTATGAATTATGAATTATCGAATTAATGGATTTGTACCACTTCCAAACAAAGCTATCCGTCTGGTATTACAGGGTGTTGGTAATCGATTTGACTACTTTTATGACTATCTTTGGCAACCCCAGGAACCCCGTCAAACGCGATTAGTATTGATTGGACTAGAGCTTGAGCAGGTTCGCATTGAATCATTGGTGTTGGGGGAGGAAGTCAATGCGACCATCCAATAGTGTTTGGCAAGGAAATTTTGGCTACTGGCAAAATAGTTTTATTCATAATAATCTGCTGGTAATCGGTTACACAGGATGGAAGGGATTTCAGTCATTTGGGCGGGGAATTGTTATTTGTGATGTGGATACTAAAGTTACTCAGTCAACAATTACAAACTTTGATACAGTTCCCTTCACCCTCCAGTTTCTCCCCTGCGATCTAATTGGGTTTTACTTGCGATCACAATCACTTAACTCATCTATAATCTCATCCATTTTCCCAGCAGTCGCAACATACAATCCCCATCAAGATATTCTTCTGGTGCTAAGAGTTGAACCTCAGATTGAGGTTACTTTTTTACACCAATTAAAAATTACTCCATCCGATTGCTACGAACAAGTTTGCAAGCGTTGGTCAGAATTTGAACCAAGCTTAATGCCCTAATAAGCTAATCAGCATTTAACTTGCATAAAAGCAGGGCTGAAGCCCTTACTAAAAGCGAATTATTCTGGAAAAATGAATGACGATTAGCTTACTTACTTTATTCCTCAATGCTCAAACCACAATTAAGCAAAATTCCGAAACCTACTTGCTATCAAAATGCAGCGATAGATTATTATATGAGACTCACAAATTCCGACTATCTCCGTTTGTAGGAGGTGCGCTATCCTACATTAGGCGGCGCTGTCAAGTCAATGCTACCAGTTATTTCAACTTACCCCAAAAAGAACTTCAGCCGCTAGGAGAAAGTTTTATTTAATGGAAACCGCAGTGAAAAAGTCGGATTTTGTCCTGAGTCCTTACATGAATAGCAGAGACTTGCGGGCAACTTATCAAATTCTGAATACGGTTGTGCCTTATGTGGTTTTATGGTTTTTAGCACACAAAGCAGCTACTATTTGTTTTTGGTTGCTTGCGCCTACTATGGTTTTGATGACGCTGTTTTCAGCGCGTTGTTTTTCTTTAATGCATGATTGCGGACACTATTCACTCTTCCGTTCAAAAAGGGTTAATCAAATTATCGGTTTTATTCTGGGGGTGATCAACGCGATCCCTCAATATCCGTGGTCAAGAGGACATGCGTATCACCACAAAACCAACGGTGATTGGCAACGCTATCGCGGTCCTAGTGCATTACTCTCTACTGAGGAGTTTGCTCGCCTCAGTCCATCTGCCCAAAGGCGTTATGAATTACTGAGGCATCCATTCATGATGTTTCCGGGAGGTTTTTTCTATGTGGCGATTAAGCCAAGACTCGCCCTGATTGCCGGAATATATGATTTTATCACTCATCTAGTGACTTGCTTGCAGCAAGATCCTTTTATGGATTTACCTCGAATCATCTCCTCTCATAAGTCTAGAAATTGGTACACTGCGGCTGAATTTTGGCATCTGTTGTTCAATAACATTTGTGTAGTCGGTATCTGGATTTTTCTGGGGTATTTTCTTGGATTTGGTTTTTTCGTGAGCGTTTACTCAATCACGCTAACTTGTGCTGCGGCAATCCTCATCTGCGTCTTCTTTGTTCAGCACAATTTTGATGGCTCTTACGCCCACAAAACTGAAGGGTGGGACTATCTCGAAGGAACAATTAAGGGCAGCAGTTATCTGGAGTTACCCACCGTTTTAAAGTGGTTTTCCGCCGATATCGGCTACCATAACATTCATCATCTTTGCGACAGAATCCCCAATTACAACCTCCAAGCTTGCCACAATCAAAATATTCACCTGCTTAGAAGTGCAAAAACGCTGCGAATGGTAGATATTCCTGATTGCTTCAAATACATTCTGTGGGATTGTCCCTCCAATCGCCTCACGTCGATAGCATCGTTTCGTCAAGCGGCACAATCCATCGACCTAGAGAGAGCCAACGAAGCGTAAAGCTTCTATGTTTGCTGGGGTAGTTCCTTTAGGTGAGGAAATACTACAACTAAAATCTCAAATTAATGCATTGATGGCTCGCTACAGCTTCCTCAAGCCAGGGATGTTTTTTGTGGATTTAGAACGGGTAACTATTTTTGATATTAGTGGCGACAAAGTATTTCCCGACCTAGTGCAGACTATCTGCGGCAACTGCTTGATAGTGACTACTTCATTGCGATCGCCGCATTGAAAGAAGGTGAAGTCGTTGGCGGTCTTACTGCATACGAGCTTAAAAAGTTCGAGCAGGAGCGCAGTGAGATTTACATCTACGATCTAGCTGTTGCCGCTGCACACCGACGGCAGGGGATCGCAACGGCATTAATTCAGAAGCTGAAGGAAGTAGCAGCAGCATCTGGAGCTTATGTCATTTTCGTCCAGGCGGATATTGGTGACGATCCAGCCATTAAACTTTATACAAAGTTGGGCGATCGCGAAGACGTGTTGCATTTCGACATAGCAGTTAATAGCGGCAATGACAATGCCTAACGCTTATCTGAGTAGTGGCTTTTCGAGAAGAGCATACTAGAGATCGGGTCAATTTTTTACAATCTTTCTAAATTTTGGTTGAATCATAGATTGTTCAACTTGAAATTTTAGTCCGGGTGTGATTGTTTTGACTTATCATTTACTGGATAAAACACTACCTTACTCATGATTGCAAAAGTCTGCGCTGCTTTGCAGATATCGCCAAAGGCACTTCCCCTCATTTGTCTCATCGGTGCTGAATTCCTCTCACAACTGGGGAATCAAATTGCAGCGATCGCCATTCCCATTTTGGTGCTGCAATTTACGCACTCGGTGATCGCTACTGGCATCGCTGGAGCAGGAAGTATCATTCCGATTGTGTTGGCTGCCTTCATCGGTGGAAAAGCGATTGATCGATTTGGTGCATGGCAGGTGAGCATTGTAGCTGATGTTTTTAGCAGTCTTTCAGTTTTATTATTACCATTCATTTTTATCGAATTCAAATCAGTGTCCCTGATTTTTATTTTCTTGCTGGTGTTTGTTGGTGCGTTATTTGATCCAACAGCAGTTTCAGCCCGTCATACCCTCATTCCAAAATTTGTCAGACTCGCGGGAATTCCCTTAGACAAGGTGAATGGGTATCGCGGTAGTCTGGAAAATGGAGCAGATTTGTTAGGCCCAATCGTCGGCGCAGGGTTAATTAGCTGGATTGGAACTGTCAATACATTGTTCGTTAACGCAGCCAGTTTCTTTGTTTGTGCTGTAGTATTTGCGATCGCAGTTCCACGTTCACGCCATCAAGAGTTTAAGCATGATTTGGTTGAGCCAATTGCCGGAATTCGGTTCATTCTCCAGCAGCGTCAACTAAGATCGCTCACTTTTAGCGGCATGGTACTCAATTTTGTGCTGCTGCCATTTCTCAGTCTCTTGCTTCCAGTGTTAGCCACCCAGAAATTTGCCAATCCTGCTCTACTGGGTCTTTGTTTAGCTGGATTCGGTATGGCAGCAACCCTGGGTGCTTTATCCTACGCAAGGTTGACAAAACGATTTTCTCGTTCAGCCATTTATTACAGCGGTTTACTTCTCACTGCGATCGCCATTCTGCTGTGCGCCATCGTCGAAACTCCAACTGCGCTGATTCTATCGGTTAGTTTTGGTGGTTTGCTATTAGGTGCAGGAAATCCTCTAGAACAAACGATTTTGCAAGAAGTGACACCCAGTCGAATAGCTGGACAGGTTTTTACATCACACAGTGCGATCGCTTTTACCGCAGGAATTTTCGGGTTACTGATTGCGGGTGTAATCACAGAATTAACCAGCATCGAGTGGGTATTGAGCCTGAATGGGAGTTTGTTGGCGATCACATCAGCGATTGGCTGGTACTTCATGCCACTATTGGATTGCATAGGAGCTACAGGACACAACCGAAGATCATCTTGATGCACTCAACAGGTGCTGAAAAGTAAAACAGGCTTAACTCGATGACACGAATTTGTCTCAAAATAATTTAATTGGTAACAGTAGAATAGTTAACGCACTGAAGTGCCGTTGAGCATTGAGATAAATGAATTCGCAAAATGAACTCCTAAAACAGCAATTGATAGAAGCGATTTCTTGTCAAAATCTGCAAGAAATTCAAAAAATCCTAACCCTAGCACAATTAGAGGATGAGACAATAATCCTCAAAGAAGTTCTCGTGCAAGTAGAGTATGTAAATTTTGTTTGGTTCTTGCAAGAATACGTAGGCAAGGAAAGTTATCAACAAGCCGTAAAGGATGTATCGACAAGCATGACTCAAAAACTAGTTGAAGGAGGTTTCAAGCCAGTGGTTGATTTCAACTTACACCCAGATGGGAGGATGTTGGCATCAAAAGAAGCAAATGAATATTTAGAAAAATATCATTCTAAACAACTAGAAAATAGCCAAATTTCTGTTGTAGCTCATGCACTACCAGAGTCAATGCAGATGTTAGAAAAAGCTTTAGGTGTGCGATTTTTTGAGAATCTTGGGAAGGTGGCAGCTAAACGTTTAGCCACAATGGATGATCCGACAGCCAGTATCTATGGTCTATGGCTGATGCAAGGGATCGGTGGTCGTCATCCATTGCTGGAAAAAGATTTTTGTGATTGGTTCATGATTGAGATTTGTGGTGAGCGATTGTCAGCCTTAGCGTCAGCCGAGATTCAAGGCTTGGAGTTTAATGGCTTAGTGGTATTTGAAGATTTGTTAATGGCACTGGGCAAAACAGATGTATCGATAGTGAAAGAGAATGACTTAACTCTTGAAAATTTGCGGTTACTAGATAAAGTTTGGACGGGAGAAAATATGCGAGTGTTTGAATTAATTGACATCTTGGAAAAAGATGGCGAACGAGATTTTTAATCAAAATGCGCTCGCTACGGCAATTGTGCGGATTTATGAAGTTAGCTGATTAATAAGTCCCGCACAAACACGGATTCATTCTTGCTGCCTTTCAGTAAAACTGCATTATACAAGTTTTAAAGGTGCATTTATGACTGATACTACAATGTTAGATAACCGTATAAATAAGCAAATAAAATTTGAACCATTAGAAGCGATAGTAGCAGCAACAGAAGAAGAGTCAGTAATATTAGCCGAAAAGCTCACACAGGTGGCAATTCCATTATACGTACTGTTGCAAGCACTTAGTATAGCAAAATACGATAAGGCAGCAGCTTTCCGCTATGCTGACAATTACTTAAACACAATTAGAAATAAAGAGTGGATGTTTATAAAATCATTATCTGCTGCCAAAAAAAGAACTTTTGAGAAAAAACTTGGAAATAGTTAGCGTAATTGCTGAACAAAGTATTGTAGGTCTTATATACAGGTAGGCAGAATATTTAACGGGGCTTAAACAAATTATTTTAAGCCAAAGCATGAATCAGTTTTTATTCAAAAAATTTAAAATTAATAGAAAAAGTTCAATGACACAATTTAATGAGAATCAAGAAAGCCAAAAAAACTTTATTTATACTCGGTATCGCTATTGCGGAAGAGTAAAACCAGAAAATCTAGCATTTAACGCTAATTTACAAGAATTTTCGCAGAAAGTTGCCTATATTGTTAATCTGGAAACAAATGGAAAGTTACCTCCTGGAGAAGCTTTCAATCAGATTGAAGAACTTTGGGAAGAATTAAAACGTACTAAAGATGGGCTAATGATTGAAGATAAGTATTAAATGTTTATCAAATCATAGATGAGTATTCTAACCATATTAAAGTCTTTTTAATTCTGAATTCTGACTCCTGGATGCTGAATTCTTACAAATTAACTAACCTTTCTTATTCTGCTCCTGCCATAAAGGCTGAGATTGATACTTCTGAAGTTTCTTTAAAATCTCTTGGCGTTGTGGATGCCCTTCAAGAGATTTTTCAATGGCAGCAAATTCGTCTAATACAATCACTTCTGGCTGTAGCTTAGGATTGTTTACTGCTGGGTCTATAGATTTCATAATTTTTATCCTTGGAAGGCGTTTGCTTTAGTAGGTTTTATGACCATATTCTAATATCTTGGGTATGGTGTAGGAGCCAGTGCGACGCAAACTTGGAAGGACTTCATGGAATACCCATCGCTGGAATCGCTTGGCAACAGGTTTATGGGATTTGAAAATCAAGCGGTAAAGTCCCGGTTCTGTCACAGTCAACACCCTAGCTGTTCGCCACCTTGGGTACTGACAATGGCAGTACCCTTTTCATCAGCTTCTAGTAGTCTGCCAACCCAAAAATGCTAAGTGAGGACTGGGGAAAGGGGAAAGGGTAAGGGATTTGAAACCTTTCCCCCTTCCCCCTTACCCTTTACCCCGCCAAGTTCACTTGGCGAACTACTAGGCATAATCTGGGCAATTCTCGCTATCCCATCCATTCGGGTGTATTCCGCAGACTAGCACGTTGTCCCCATACTCAACTCCATGATAGTTAGCGCAACCGATGCAAACTATTGGTCGGCTAACTTGGTCATCAAAATCAAAATCAAAATCAAAATTATCATCTTCCGATTCATCTGCTCGAACTAAGGATGCATTACAGTTGGGGCAGGTTTGAATATCTCGCCCCAAGTCTCTAACTAGACAAGTGAGCGATTGCCACGAAGTCATGGACTCACCACTGTTGCTAATATGAGTAGTGAGTGACGAAAAATAGGGGTAACTGCATTGGCATAAAATTATCTCAGCATCAGTATGCGTCGAGTAGTGAGCTTCTAGATATTCTTGGGCAATTCTCCAATCTTGCTGTTTACTCAGGCTTTGAGGCTTGCCCTCATAATCAACATTCCACAGTTTATTATTATGAAAAATCCTAAGAGAAAATGATGTATAGTCATGAGCTAGATTTTCTAGTTCGCAATGACTTTTGGCATTTTTGTAATCAAAACTGCGATGCTCAACTATTAACTTATGCTCACGGGGATAAGACTGGATTACCAGATATTCTCCTTCATAAAAAGGATTATATTTGGTAGCAATTCGAGGGTTGAAAAATAAGAAATCCTGTTCAGTATCCATATAAATAAATTGTAATCTTTCTTTTGTAAAATATAGCTGACAGAGTGGAGGCTGATATGTTTTGAAGATTAATTCTTTTCCTTCGCTAGCCTTCGTGCTTCACTATAGGCAACAAATACAATACTTAAAACTTGTGCTTGAATTAACTACGAATGCAGATGGGCGGCCACCAGTTAGCAATAGCATGACTAAAACCCAATACCGACTTGAGTTGTTTGTTTAACTAATGAACTGGGGCGATCTCTGACATCAAAAATTTTCATTCATCCTCCTAAACCAGGAAAAAACTTACTCCAAACACTTTGGTCTTTTGAAGCTAATTCTTCTGAACCTAGAACATTCTGTAACCCTTGCTGATTACTCTGAATCTCCTGCATATTGAAAGCGTGAATAGTTTGGGCTAACTCTGGATTGTCTTCTAATAATTCAGCCTCAAAGCTTAACTCCTTCTGCAACAGTTGGGCATTTCGGCGCAAGAACATCTGCTGATTGTGTCGCCGTCTGATAAGGGATTCAGTCAGATGTAATTGCTCTTCAAAACTTAAATCATCGTATTCGCTGTTATACATGAGAATTCTTCTCCGATTAGCTTAAAACTTAATTTCTAGGAAAATTAACGACACTATTCAACTAATTAAAAATGTTTGATTCCTCCATAAAGTAGCTGATATCCCAGCCTCAATCTCGTAATAAATTCGTCAGTATTGCGATTACCCCAAACAGGATTACTAGGGCTTTTTATCCAGTTATAAAGGTTGTGGGACATGAAATCTACGATTACATTTTTTGCACCTATAATCCTGTCCTCCACGAGGAATCCCAGCTTTAGCAACCTCTGAATGCTTACAATGAGGACAAGCAGGGCGAGAGTTCCACTCTTTTAATAAAGATTCAGGCTTAATAGAAGTGCATCGCTTGCACTGTCTACAGATAAACTTTTGTGTCCCGTTTTGTCTTGTAGCGCCAATATTTGTTTTCCCTTTGCAATACTTACATAGCGGATTATCATTCTCGATACTTATTGAATATTTAGTATGATCGAGTATCCATGCATCATAAATATCTCTTTTTCTTTGAAGACAAGAAACATTTTCTGTAGGGTAAAGTAAATTATACAAAACTTTTAAATCTTTGACTCTAATACCAATTTAATATGAAGCTGCATAGAAAAGAGCTTCGAGAATAAAGTTATAAGAAGAGATAGATATTACCTGCTCAAGTGTAAGTTGATTAAATATTTCTTGGATGCGATCGCGTAAATTCTGTAAAGAAGAGAAAAGCTGATTTTTGAGTGGTTTCTTGAGGAGCTGCCAAAGCCTTTCAATGGGATTGAGTTCAGGGGCTGAAGGTGGTTGAAACAGAGGAATAATATTTTCTGGCCAACGAATTGCTGAACTTGTATGAGCAGGTGCTTGGTCAACCTGTAAAATAGCGTAATCCCCACCTAATTGTTGAGATAGCCAGTCCAAAAACTGTTGAAAACACTCGCCATTCAGTTTTGGATATTCATAAAGAAAATGATCTCCAGTCAATGGTTCAATTGCACCATAAATCCAAAAATTTTCCCGTGGCCATTTCACCTCAACAGTAGGCTTAACTCCAGAGGCAGTAATCACTTTTCCTGTAAGAGTTTTCAGTCCCACCCTCGTTTCATCCTGGCACAGGTAGCGAACACACTTGCCGGGTGCTAGATGTTTTTCTAGACAATTCAGAATGATACCGAGTTTTTTTTAAACTCAGATACTAACTTTTCATCCTGCTTATGGCTTTGAGGACGTGGTACTTTTAGTTTTGCCCCTAATCGATATCGAACCAATGCATAAACCGTTGCATACTCGATATCAAGCCCCTGCTCTTGCTTTAACCACTCTACTATTGCACCATAGCTACTAAAGCCTTTTCCTGTTTTTAACTCCTCTTCAAGTGCCGTGATCGCTCCTTCAGGAATTTTCCGTTTTGCTCCCGGAGCTTTTTTTATTTTCAATAATTCATCTAGCCCACCCGATCTATATTTTTGTAACCATCTTGTCACCGTTGATGTATCTTTAGCCAAGCGTTTTCCAATATCTTGCTGCTCCTTGGCCTGCCCGCTTTTTATCCACCACAGCATAATAAGTTTTTCTTTCTGGTTCCCTAAATTAGCTGTTTGTAGGCGTTTTTTAAGTTCTTCTTCGCTCTCTGCGATTTCAATCTCAAAAGGGCGGCTCATGGTTCTTTTAATTTATCGAGTTTGTTTTCTCTATTATATGCAGCTTCATATTAAATTGGTATAAAAATACAGACTCGCCACATTTCATCTGTCTCAAAATACAAAGAATGGTTTATATTTTGTTCTCGAAGCCAAGACACAAGACCTTTAAAAATATTAGATGCACCACATATATAAACAAATAGCCCTTTAACATTTTTTCCTTGAACCCTTCTGGTAATACATCCGTCACCATCAATCAATCCTCTGACAAAACTAGACTTAAATACAAATGGCATATTTGGAAACTCAATGTTTCTAGTTTTACCTTCTACACCAGAGATTAGCCCAATCTCTCTTAATCTCTTAACTACTTGCCTATTACAAATCGATAGATCCCATGCTCTACCTGTCACTCTTATACGTAATGGTCTTTCATTACCAGTGATAGAATTTACTTTTTCAAGTAGATTTTTGTCTTTAGAAGTAATAGACACAGTATTTTTATTAAGATGTCCATCAGTCCAAATTAAGCCTAGCACCCAAGCTAAATCGTCGCTCCATATATCGAAAAAAGTCTCGTTAACTGAATACTTTATTGTCTTTTTTGTTAATCCTACTCGCTCTCGCTGTCTAAATTGTGTTCTTGGGCTACCAGACCCAAAAGGTAAAAACTTTTTAGAAGAATAAATTTTTGCATACTCTTGCTCTGTTTTTTCCATCTTTATTTACCTTTAAGTAAAATCAACACCATCGTAGAGAAGTTGATAGCCCAGTCTTAATCTTTCTGCCCAATACGGAAAGTTACAATTATTCTTAACTGGGTCAAAAGAATCTTTATACCAAGCATCTTGTTTATGAACTCGCTCATGACACTGTAAACAAACGGGTACAATATCATGCCCAATTTTTTCTCTACCTGCAATTAACCCTTTTTCATCGCTATAACGGATGTGGTGTAATTCTTTGCTAGGTCTAACTAAGCAATTACAACAAAGTTGATGAGTTTTTCGGTGAGCGATCGCTACTTGTTTTCTATACTCTTTAGGATTACCATATCGAGCATTCCAGTTTAATCGTCTGTGTAGCCGAGATTTTCTAGTAATAGAGTTACCCCCTTTTCATTTAACTCTTGCCCCGTTAATTCGTGCCACTTCTGTTTGATTTCCTGAAAATGCGGTCTTCTCCCTAATTCTGTTGCCCATTTTCTAATTTCTTGATACCAGTCAACCTGCTGCTGTGAGGATTGCTGATTATTTCTAGAACTATCAACAGTGTCACCATTCGGTTTAGAATCTTGTTTTTGTTCCAGACCCTTGATATCAAATTCTGGGATTAGAGCAACAAAGGGATTAGACCGAGTAGGAATCACTAGAGCATATCGAACTCCGGCTTTATCTAACATTTCGCAAGCCTGCCGCAAGACTTCTAAAATCTCCTTTTTAACGTTTACAAAGTCTTGTGGATGGTCAAGGATATAACTCGATGTCTGCCCTACAGCAATAAAGCAAACGTTTTTCAGAGATGGGCGGCTAAATCCGGTTTCCCCAGAGAGCGGGGACTGGCCCATAAATAGACCATGACCCTTTAACCCCGCAGTGAATTTGATGATATAGTTCCAAAAACCCTGCAAATCTTTGGCAGTATCAGCATCAACCATTCCTGGAAGTCCCTTGCCACCACCAAATACAGAGTCCACCTCATCTTGAGCAAGAAATAATTCGGGAACGCCCTGACATTCACCACCAACAATTGATACTCTGGCTTTCTGCTTGTCAATTTTGTCTGTGGCAAAGGTAATCCAGTTTTTTAGTTCTTTCATGCCGTCAAACTTACGGCTGAACTTGCACAACCATCTGGTGACATCATCCTTTGGATCGCTGCCGATGACAATTGCTGGTGTTTGAGACTTGACAGCAATTTTGTTGATAATCACGCCTGCCAGCGTAGACTTCCCAGATTGTGTGCCACCAGAAAGGTAAAAATGGTGATTACTGCGAAGAGTCATATCTTGATTAGATGCAGCATCACACAGTTCATCAATCCAAGCACCATCAATTCTGATGTACTCAGGATAATTAGCTGCGATCGCTTGGAGAACTTTCATCGCACCCGGATTAATCACGGACTGCACAAATTCTTCATCAATGTCAGCAATATCGGGATTGGGAATACCAGCTGATGAGGGTGATTGTTGTACTGGTGGTTCTGGGAGTGTAACCAACCCTTGCAACTGATATTCAGCTATCCACCGGGGGCGCTCTTGCATTGGTAGCCGATTTACATAGTCAGCAACTCTGCGTTTAGCTGCGATCGCAGTGGTGACATAATCATAAACAGCCTCACCTTGTAAATGCTGTTTAAGTGCTTTGAGGTCAGCTTCTAGCAAAGACTGGTAAACTTTTTCCTTACTTTCGCTGATTTGGGCGGATACCCCAAATAAGCCAGCACTCACTGTTCCCGCACCAAGTAGCATCCCGGTTGTTATTCTGTCAGTATTTAAGAAAAAAGGAGCAGACAGACATAACACTGCACTCGCTCCTAAAGAACATAAAATACTCCGTTCGGCATGAATGACGCTACTGGCAGTTAGTCGTTCTAGTTCAAATGTCATTGCTATCGCACCCCCAACGCAACACCAGCTGCAACTAATGTCAAGAAGACAAACAGGAATATCACTCCAGGCATCAAGCCAATGGTGAAAGTTTTGCGGTTGAAGCCAAAACCTTTAATGACTAAACCGCCAAAGTTGAATAACCCCAGAACTATGCAGCAGATGGAGATTATGCCAATAAACCAAAGAATGTACTTACTAACGGGGCTGGCAACGGATAAATAACCCATAAACATAGAAAAGCCAACCCCAGACACTGCATATCCTACATGAGAGAGCTTAATACTTTGCATAACCTAAAATCGGAATGAATCTCCCACTTCATCAAATGCTTTCTTATATCCCCCCAACTGGCGTTGTTGTTCCTGGGAACCGAAAGCATGACGGATCACCGCCTCCCCATGTAATCCCCTGGTTCGCTGCAAATCTTCCTCAATCTTCATGGCTTCTTGGGAATATGCCAATTGGTTTTTATACATCTCTGCCAGAGATTGCAACTGTTTGAGCTTGTGCCGGGAGAACTTTGTATGTAGCCACTTCTGTGCTTTCAAATTGCCAGCCACTTCTGCCTCATCCAGAACCTGCTGTGCTGTAGTGTAAGCTGGCAATGTGTAGCGATCGCGGATTGATGAAGGTAAATTACCCTCAATTTGGGTAGCATCCCCAACTCTTAAATCCGTTGATACTACTCCATCACCTTTACTACCAAACAAACCAGGAAGCCATTTTCCTAACATTCCTCTCTCCCCCCACTACTTAAAATTGGTATAAGTCTGCTGAACTTGTTGAACTTGTGAACCGATATATCGGGTTATGCCATATATCCCCATAAACGAGAACATCAATACTGTTATTGCTGCGATCGCAGTTTGAGCCATCATTCCCCGTTGCATCAATTCCTCAATCTGTCTATTGGACTGCGATCGCACTCTCGACTCATCAATAATTTGCTGGACTACCAGGAATTCTTCTGTTGTCAGGTTTTCTAGTGTCAGCCCTGACAGATTCAATTCCCCGTCCTTCTTCAGGTGAATATTTAATGCTTTGCGATGGGTTTGGTCTTGTTGCTCCATATATTGCCACGCCCAAAACGAGGGTTAATAGCAGCAGATTCAGTACTGCTGCTAATCCAATGAATTTATTCGGCTGCATTTGTTGGGCTAATGCCGAAAATACCCGCAACGAGTTCGTCACCGATTGCACGAAAGGAATCTACGTCAGCTTCCTCCTCCATCGCTTTAGAGACAAACTTACTCACCACGTCCTTGGGGGCATTGCGAATCGTCGATAACAACTGGTCAGCTTTATCAGTTGTGTAAGCATCAATCCCGACGTTGAGAACATCCTCCAAGGATTGAATTTCTTGGTTTGAAACCTGGGATGCATGAGTGATCGCTCCTTGTAATGGAGGAGTGGATTTACGGCGGGGTGAGTTTTTACCTAAGGCATCATGTAAAAATAACTTGAACAATTAGGCAGAAATTTGGGGTTTGATAATATAGTTCCACTCACCATGAAAAGAGTTTCGCTCAATGGCAATGGTATCAAGTTCTTGAACTGTGACTTTAATTCCTGTCTGATAGAAATTTTCATCTAACCGAGCTTCAACTTCTAATCCATGTGTAGTGGTAGTATTACGAATGAGATTAATCACTACTTGCAAACTAGTTAAAGGTTTACCTCGCCAGTTAGTCGTAATGTGGCAAAATAAACGATGCTCAATTTTGTTCCATTTACTTGTGCCGGGAGGAAAATGACACACATGAATATTTTTGCCAACACTTTTAGCACTAATTCTATGTCCCCCACGATTTAGAGCACTTGCTAATTTCACCACACTTTTAGAAGTCCATTTTAGAGGAGACTCTGGGTCTCCCAACGTCATTGGTTCAATTAGTGATTCCAAATCTGATAGCAGCATTGCGTCTTGTTCTTCTAGTAGTTTTCGTCCACCTCCATTAGTACGGATTCGAGTACTGTCGTCCTCCGTTTTCACCCCATCAAGTTCTGACAGCAAACGCATTCCCGCATAAATTGTAGTACGCGATAGCCCAGTTGCAATCGCAACTTGACTGACACCTCCCCGTCCCAGGCTTCGGGCTTCGATTGCTGCCCAAATACGCCGTGTTTTCTCGTTCAAGTAAGGCAATAACGAATCATACTTGTCTTGAATGCTTTCGACTACCTGGTTATCAGACATATAAGGCTTTAATTCCTTTACATTCTGATACTCTAACTATTCGGCCAATTGTTCAAGTTATTTTTACATGATTCCTAACTTACCGTTGCCATTTTTGGACTTGCCATTGATAGCCAGTTTCCCGGACGCAAGCCTAAGCTCAAGAATGTGTTGTGCGATTGTCTGTGCGTCAGAATCACTCAGTTGCTCGATGTCTGCACCAACTTCAACACAGAGTTTAGCAATTTCCTCAAGACTTACTTCAATGTTATGAGGCTGTAAAAGTTGTTGAATTTTGTCCATGTGACCTCTTTGAGATTTATACAATCAAATCTAGTCTAATCTCATCACTATTGCAGTGCAATTACGATGATATTAACCTATAATTATCAGAACTTGTTTCACAGATGCAATGAATTTGGGATGATAATGTGATGAATCCACTTGAAAAACAAGCTACAGACATGACCGACCGTTACCAAATCACCATTACTCTTTGTAAAAAAGCTTATGACCAGTACAAAGAAGTTTCTGACTGGAAAGAAATTCCCATGGCCACCTTATTGCGACAAATACTAGAACGTGAGCAAGAGTCTCCAGCTTTCGCTTCTTTATACAGGAGGGCTGCTGCTAAAGAATAGGAGGGCTGCGAAGAGGGGAAGGGGGAAAGGGGAAAGGGGAAGGGTGATTATTGGAGAGATTGATTTATGGCTTGGATTTGATTTGATAGCATACGGCTTAACTCTACAGCTTGGTTGTAAAGTTGGGTATAAGTTGGTTGTTCTAAATAGCCAACTTCTAATGCGACTCTTAAAAGACTACGAATTTCTCCTGCGGAACCTTTAGCAATATTGAGAAAGTTTACGTATTCTCTTCGAGAAGCTCTTTCAAATCCTTCTGCAATATTTCTTGGAACTGATACTGAAGCACGCCGTAATAAATCAGGGGAAAAGGGGAAGGGAAAAAGGGGAAAGGGAAACAAACAGGTGTTTCAAGTATTTACCTGCTACTAAGTTATCGTACTGGCTACCTCAAAAATATTCCTTTTTGTTTGACTATTTTAAAATAAGCTAATCGTCATTCATTTTTCCAGAATGATTTGCTTGTAGTAAAGGCTTCAGCCCTACCTTCATGCAACTTAAATGCCGATTAGCTTACTTGCTCTATACCGTATAGAGAAAGAACTTTGCAAAGCTTCCTTTCTCCCTTACCCATTTCCCTTTCCCCCTTCTTTGTAATTGATCTCTTAAACCAAAATCTCTACTCAGTTCTCCATCTTTAGTTAACAAATATATTTGTTTAACTAATTCAATTTCTTTCTGCCATACTCTCAAATCTTCAAAAGTCTCAATTTTCTTCTTTTCCATTCCTTTCCCCCTTACCCTTTACCCTTATTTTATAAGTATGGAGAAAAAATATCCTTTGGACTGGTTAAAGCTGTCTTGCGAAAAAGTTTATTGCTGTTCAATTACAGATCGCACTTGGCGCAAATGGCTTCGACTGTGCCAAGTTCCCCAGTATTCGCGTACTGTTGAAACCGAAAAAGCACTTCACCTTTTGACTTTGGCTTACATGAAAAAACTCAAGCCTTGTCAAAAATTTACTTTACTTCAGATTAAGTTCAAACTTAAAGAAAACCCTTCTTCAGAATTACATCTTGCTGAAGCCATTTATGACGCTCGTTTCACTAACGCCAAAGGAGCAGACTTACCAGAAATCATTTTGAGAGTTACTGGAAGACAAGTCGGCTTACGAACTCTCTACCGTTGGGCACAAAAACAGCAAGTCACTTTTGGCGTGGGTAAACAGTTAACTCGCCCAGAAGTTGAGCAATGGATTCGATGGGCTACAGCTTAATAATCAGCCAACCTTTTACATTGGCGACTTTAGACTGAGCAAATGGGTGCATGGTAATCAGGAGAAGGGAATTTTAACCTTTACCTATTAATATGCATCCTTTCTCTCGTTAATTAGAGAAGTGGCTGCTCCTAAAAAACCAGGATTCTATTTTGAATTTCCCGCCATATTGAAAATTTATATAG
The DNA here is from genome assembly GCF_009873495.1 of Nostoc sp. ATCC 53789. Lineage (GTDB taxonomy): Bacteria > Cyanobacteriota > Cyanobacteriia > Cyanobacteriales > Nostocaceae > Nostoc > Nostoc muscorum_A. The sequence goes on from NZ_CP046705.1 coordinate 292,098, forward strand.
GCTCTGGGTGTACATTGATGAAAAAATTAGCCGAACTTTATGAACTTTTGTTAAATAGTGATAATTCTTAGAAGCAAGACTGATTAAGTAATAGTAATTAATGGTGAATTTGAGGAGCAAAAGAAGCCTAATTCTTTTTTAATCTTCCAAGAATGGTACCTATAGAATGTGAATTTAGTGCTATAGAACCTAATTAATCGGTTGGAAGTTTACTGAGATGAAGTGACTTATACAAGAATAAACTCAATCACTCAATAGCTTTTGGAAAAACAATTTCGAGATTTTTTGAGCAACTGCTCAACTAAATGAGCAAACCACCCATACTAAACTAATTGAGAGAATTTGCTTTATGGCTAGACTTAGTATTCCATCAAATTTCATCGGTACCCTCGGTGACGACGCTCTAGTTGGGGAAGAACTGAATGCCTCTCCAGCAATTGGTATCGGTATTTTAACTGGAGGTTACATCCGTACACTTTCAGGAAAAGACAGGCTGACTGGTATTGGTACTGGCGGCAACGGTAAGAATCAGTATGGCTTAGAGGGCAGCAATGGCACAGGTATCGTTAACGATGGCAGTCTAGATACAGGTTGCCAAGAAGACGCGATCGCTGGTACTGGTAATGGCGGCATCGGCGGCAGCGGCCGCGATGTCGTCGGCGATATCGGTAACGGTGGCAAGGGCGGCGACGGCGGTACTGGAACTGGGATTGCTAACAAGGGCAAACTGAATACAGGAAACGGAAACGACGCGCTCACTGGCACAGGGAAGGGCGGCAATGGCGGCATCGGCGGCCATGTTTTCAATACTGATTACGGCTCCGGCGGTGCTGGCGGCGATGGCGGCAACGGCAGTACTGGAACTGGGATTGCCAACAATGGCGAATTGAATACAGGAAACGGAAACGACGCGATCACTGGCACTGGTATTGGTGGCAACGGTGGCTATGGCGGCGACAGAGACAGCGACAAAAACATTCCCCTCGTTGGCACCAACGGGAAGGGCGGTACTGGCACAGGCATCGCTAACAATGGCAAACTGAATACAGGGGACGGAAACGACGCGATTACTGGCACGGGTAATGGGGGTAACAGCCCCAAGGGTGGCTTTGAGGGTGACGGCGGTACTGGAACAGGCATCGCTAACACTGGCAAACTGAATACAGGGGATGGAAACGACGCGATTACTGGCACGGGTAATGGGGGCTATGGCGGCTATGGTAACAACGGCGGTGCTGGGATCGGCATCTTTAACGTTAAAGATGCCATCATCACTACAGGGACGGGCAAGGACACGATTACGGGTAATGGGAACAGTTCAGGAGCAAACGCCACCACCTATGGCATCTTCAACGATGGAGTCATTGATACAGGCAAGGGTTCTGACAAGCTTACCGGACAGGCTACAGCAACAAGTGATGGTTACGGTATTTATGGAGAAGGAATCATCAAGACTGGCGATGGCAATGATCAAGTTATTGCCACTAGCATCCTAAATGGAGTTCAACAAAAAGTCTCTATCGGTGGCGGCATCAACTTTGATTTGGGGAGTGGGGATGATTACTTCAAAGGGTTTGGCGTTGCAACTGTTGATGGCGGGGAAGGTTTTGACATCCTCGATCTAAGAGCTTTCAATCGCTCCGAACTACTAGTATCTGGTGTTACTTCGGGCAATACTCTTAAAAGTGCCAACATCACTTTCAACAACAATCAAAACCCCATTAGCTTATCTACCACTGGCTTTGAGCAATTTATCTTTGCAGATAGCTCTTTCTACTACAGTACTTTGACCAACGGGGTATAGGTAAATGGCATTTATATAAGCGAAATGCTTGAAACACTTGGTGTAAAGAATCTCTTGAGAGCCATTATTACAAATTCTTGGTTCTTCAGTTGAACTTAACAAATCCACAGTTTGGCTAGTCAGAAGTGTAAAACTGTTGAAAAAATCAAATATCAAGTTTTGTTAATAATCAATATTTGTATGTGCCAATTTTTGATTATTAACAAAACTAATTTGATAGTTTTACTAGAATCATTTGCAGCTCTTTACTTAAACCCCAAAGTTAGTTTAAAAAAAGTACTAGTTCGCCCTTAAGTGAAATTATTAGGTAAGAGGCAATCGCCTCTCTTTTTTTGTCCTCTATGTTTGGATGTCACAAACCAACCCTTCCGTGTCACAGTTAAAATGCTTCAAACCCTGATTGTTGCGTTGTGACACCCTTCCGCTTTTCGTACAACCCAGTTGTTTCTAGTGTCACAGCCTCTAAAAAAATAAAGCTTATTTAGTAAGGGTTTCAGCCATTTAAAAGTGCTACCCTTCCGCTTTCCGTTCCGCAAATCATTTTGAAGGCTAAAAAAGATGAGTTAAAAAGCTCTGTAATGTATTCCTGGTAAGGTATTGAGGTGTCACAACTCAAAGCGGAAGGGTTGACGATGAATTAGAAAAACCCCTATTTTCTGCCTTATTTATATTTCAGCTAACTCTTGCATCAACACTTTTATCTTTCGTTGGTAAGCTTCGATTTCTCCTGTGAGCAGCCTGTGTAATTCTTGTGTAGGAAGTGGTTGTACTTCATGTTCTTGCAAATCCTCTACTTCTTTATCTTTACTATTGCTGCTAACTTTTACTGTGTACTGCCATGACCCATCCCTGGATTCAGAAAATAAATTGTTAGGCAATCGATATTGAATGCCAACGATAATTCCTTGTTTGATACGTTGTCCTAACGAATATTTGGGTGATGTCCAATAATTGGGAATAGTCACAACTTTTGAAGTTTCCATACGATTGCTCCTATCTTTGTTTTGACTGTACTTGTACTACTAGTTCGCCAAGTTCACTTGGCGGGGTAAAGGGAAAGGGAAAGGTTTTAAATCGAATGGCACTAAGTTAATCGCAAAGCCCTGATATAACTTGCTTTTTGAGTGTGGGGAGTGGGGGAAGTGTGGGGAGTGTGGGGGGTAAGACTTCTTCCCCATCCTCCCACGCCTCCCACACCTCCCACACCTCCCACACCTCCCACACCATGCCCTGACGAGGTTTCAGCTTTTCTTAGTGCCATTCGGTTTTAAATCCCTTACCCTTTTCCCAGCCCTCACCCAGCATCTTTGGGTTGGCAGACTACTACTCGCTGCTGTCTTTTCTCCACCAAAACCTGACCGATAGCTCCTCCAGTCCCCAGCCCCAACATTCCTGTCGCAATCATGTACATTGCATTCTTGCCAAAAAATTGCACTCCTAAATATCCGATAGATATGGACGCTAATGTGCTACTCAGACTTACAACAATTACTTGTGCTTGATTGCGTTCCATAATTAGAATGCCTTTCCCTGATAGAGGTTATGATTTGAATGATTTTGCTATTACGTAATCGCGCCACTGCTCAACAAATAGAACAAATGCTTACTGAACACAAGTTCTACATCAAAACAGCAGTCGATATTGAACGTCTTGTGTTGGTTGGTGGTGGCGATCTGCACGCTGATTGCGAAAAAGAGCTATTGAAAGACGGTAGTAGACAACAAGATATTTGGGCTGCCAGTTTTATGCCTTTGACTGGGAAAATGATTTTTGAATCAATGGTTAATCTTCGTCCCCGGCAAAATAGGTCAATGGAGATTTTAGACCCTAATATTAGAGAAAGGGTTGAAACTGTAACTTAATTTATGGACAAAACTACCCATATTTTACTGTTTATCTACTTCTGGAATCAGTTCATAAACAAATTCTCGCTTGCCGTTCTTGCCAGTTAGATACGGCTTTAAGTTTTTCTTTTTGTCCTAAGCGATCTTTAAAATATATTGATTTATCATGCAATTCATCCTTAAAAGTTTTTTTAGCTCCAACTTGATTATTCTTCTGAAATTGCATTGATGCAATCTTATATATTAGTATACTAATATAGTTAGGACATTTGATAGGTCGAATCAAATGCAATTAGTTGAGAAGCACATAATTAGCCAACAGCATAAGTTTTGGAAAGAGTGCGACCATTTAGCGTTGCAATCTAAGCATCTTTATAATTCTGCTAACTATGTCCAGCGTCAATATTTTTTTGAAACTAATAAATATTACAACTCAATTGATATCTACCATCAAACTAAGAATCTAGAAGCTTATCGTTATCTTCCAACTAAAGTTAGTAAGCAGATTGTACGTAGAGTTTCGGAGGCTTGGAAAGGTTGGTTAGCGGCGTTAAAAGATTGGTCAAAGCATCCCGAAAAGTATTTAGGGAAACCAAAAATGCCTAGATACAAGCATAAGGAATGCGGTAGAAACGTTGTTATTTATCCGATAGATGCAATATCGAAACCATTTCTATTAAAAGGAATTGTTAAGCTTTCTCAGACTAAAATCGAGTTTCCTAGCCCAGGTAAAAATATAGGCCAAGTACGGATTATTCCTAAGCTTGACCACTATGTTATTGAGGTGGTTTACACGGTAGATGAACCTGCTAAGTCTACAGGTAAATATATTGCTGGCGTAGACCTTGGTTTAAACAATTTAATGGCTATAACATCCAATCATTCCGGTATTAGACCGCTTTTGATTAATGGTAGACCTTTGAAAAGTATTAACCAATTCTTCAATAAAAGAATGGCTGCATCACAATCAATTGAAGCTTGGAGGCAGATTAAACTGTTAAATAGCAAGCGTGATAGAAGGATTGATAACTACCTCCATACTGTTAGCCGTAGAGTTATTGACTGGTGTCAATTGAATGATATAGGTCAATTAGTTATTGGCAATAATCAAGGATGGAAGCAAGATATAAATATTGGTAAAAAGAATAATCAAGAATTTACCAAGATTCCACACTCAAAATTGATTAATCTGTTGACTTACAAAGCACAATTAGCGGGAATTGGAGTAATTGTAACTGAAGAAAGTTACACGTCAAAAGCTAGTGCTTTAGATGGTGATAAGTTGCCTGTTTACAAAGCTAAGTCAGATATAAAACCTGTATTTAGTGGTAAACGTGTTAAGCGTGGTCTATACAAAACGAACACTGGCAGAATCATTAATGCCGATACCAATGGAAGCATGAATATAGCTAGAAAAGTAATTCCCAATGTTTTTGAGGGAATAGAGGCACTGCCGTTTGTGCCTGTAGTTTTAGGACTTTGGACTAAGATTACAAACGTATTTGTCTAGATTTATCTACTTTTGAGTAGCTTTGTCCAGATTCCTACGAGCGGTTGCTCAACTTCTTATCGAGTTCTTGGGAAACTTATGATCCAAATGACACCAGAGCAGAAAAATTTTACACAAGATGATGTGACTACTCGGTTGCATCACTTGGCAAATCATCTATCGCAAATCCAGTCTATGTGGGTTGGAGACTCATCAAGGGATTTGATGCTGCCTTTGGTAAAAGAAAGTCGGTACTTTATTGAGTGGACTGTACCTGACATGGTAAAAGCAGACGACATTGACCGAGCTTGTGAGTTAGTTGACTTAGTTCGTTTGCTGACTAATTGGCTGTTTGACTGGGAAAACATTTGGTCGGATGCCGAACAAAAGCAATCTGCATCTCTTGAAACTTCATATTGGTTACGTCGGGTTTTGGAAATATCTGGTACTGAACCAGAATCACTGAGTGCTTAATCTAACTCCGTTAGTTTCTTGGCGCTGGGGAACTTCTCGTGATCCGAGCAAGTATCACCCTCTACCCCACTAGGATGTATTGCACAAACCAGCATTACTCCTTCGTATTTAACACCATGAAAGTTCCGGCATCCTCTACAATTTGTGGGTATTGCATTGCGTCTTTCAATTAATATTTTGTCAATCTCTGACTCGACTTGAATTTCATGCAGACTCTTGACAGCAAAACAAGAACCACCTAACAATAAACACGTTCCTGCAAATACACTTCTTGCGCTTGCCCCGCTAGTTAGCCCTTTGAATACAATTGTGCCTCCCAACAGTACTGTTGTTATTCCCATTCCTCCGGCACAAATATTTAAGTAATTCAGTTTTGACATCGGCTTATACTCATAGAGAATTGGTATTAGCAAAGCGTTCTGCTAAGGGTGGTACCATTACTAGCGGATTGCTTAATCCACTAAACACATAAACATTGTCTAATCCTGGAACAGCACCAATTATAGGAAATTGATTCCCACTAAATGCCACTAAGCAATGATGCCAAATTCCTGGTAAATTCTTCAAAGTTGGTAACACTTCTCCGACACTTTCTCGCAACCATTTTTCACTTGCTTGTGAATTTACCTTGGCATGAGGATCTGTGAGAATGCGACTAATTTGACCCAAGCGTAAAGTGCCATCTTGAAATTGAATTGCGCCAGCATCTAAAATCGCTGGTACTGGTTCATTACCTGGCTGATCCCAAGCTTCATCGACTTGAGCAGATTGGGCTTCTAATTGAAATCGTTGCACATTTGCTGGCATCACTAAGGTGCTTAACTTGACATCAACTGGTGTAGTTTCAATTATTTCTGCGTGGGTAAAATATATTTTAGTGGAAATACCAGATGCCTTTAATAGTTGGCGGCTAAGTCCACCTGCACAAATGACAACATTTGCACTGTGGTAAGTTGCAGTAGTGGTTTTTACGCCACTTTCTAATATTTGCAATACTTGGGTAATTTGTACTTCACCCCCACTACGCAAAAAAGCTTGAATGTAAGCTTGTGCTGTTTTTTGTGGATGAATATGACCGTGTTTAACAGTTAAAGCACCAGATATCGCCTGTTGATTTAGGAGTGGTTCCAGTTCAATCGCTGCTTCTGGGCTAAGTAAATGTGGTACATCGGCACAATTGTTATAGGATGCAGCGATCGCTTCTGGGTCACTAGAAACTGGAATAGTCAGTAATAAATCTAATTCCCGAAACTCGATATCAGCGTCTAACTCAAGAGATAAGATACGATAGCGAGCGCTTGCTTCTTTGCACAATTGGCGAGTAAATGCTGTAGTACCCGACCAATACGCAAGCCCACCATAACTATAACGAGTTGCATTCTGTGGTATTTCATATTCTTCCACCAGAAGTACGCCAAAGCCTGCTTTTCCTAATTCATAAGCAAGTGCAGCACCCGTAATCCCACCACCAACTACAATCCAGTCGTAAGTTTTCATCTTGAATTTCCACTCAGCAACAACCATCTAATATGTTGCTTGTAACCGTTGTAAAAGATATTCTCTTGCTAAAATAGGCGGATAAATAGGGGATTTTCCTTTTTGGCAACTTTGTAAACAAGCAATCTCTACATCATCATTAGGATGACAGAAAAAAGCAATAGAATACCGAGACTGGTTTACCCTGTCGTCATTAGGAATCATCACCCGATGGTGAGTTGAACAAAACACATGATTTGTCCACCTCTGCATTAAATCACCAGTATTAACTATAACAGTATCAGGAATTGCAGCCGCCTCAATCCATTCTCCTGCTGTTGTTCTTACTTCCAGCCCACTAACTTCATCTTGGAAAAGTAAAGTAATGCTGCCATAATCAGAGTGTTCCCCAGCACGGACTTGTCCGGGTTTAGGTGGTGTCTGCAATGGGGGATAGTGGAGCAAGCGCAAAGTATGATTGTATTGATTGTGCTTTGTCGTCAAAAAATCTTCAGGCAATTCCAATGCCAAAGCAAAGATTTGCAATATTGTGTTAGCTAGTTTTGTGCAACTTTCATAGAAAGCAACAATAGAAGCATCCATCCTAACAGTACCCTCCTTGTTGACATTAAACGCCTCTTTTAAGTCACCTGGTTTATTAGGGTCAAGACGTTCTCTTTCAAGAGCAACATATCCTGTATTACAAAATTCATCACTCCAAGCAAGCTTTTGCTTAACTTCTAAAGGTTGTTTAAAAAAAGATTGATTGTAGCTGAACACTTGCTCTATTAAGTCTTTTGAGATTCCCGAATTTTGCAAGTAGATGAAACCGATTTCATGGCAAGCTTGATAAATTTGTTTCACGACAGCTTGCCGATTTGTTGCATTGCTACGAGTGAAAGCACTTAAATCAATTATTGGAATTGTGACCATTGATTATTCAACTAAACCAGCAAGGAGTCCCACACCATAATATCTGATTTGGTGTCGGGAGGAGTTGCTGGTTGGATTTGTTCCATCCTTTGACCAACTTTTTGCACGGCGAAAAAAGGGAGGAGGATAGCAACAAATCCAACAATAGTTTATGCAAAAACACATAATCTCGTACTCCGTTTTATTAACTTGGCATTGTTGGGATTAAATTGACCAATTCGTGACCAGTTGTGGTCGTAGATGGAAATATTTTTTGTTTTTCCAGAATTAGTAAATCCGCCAACCCAACCGCGTATTAATTCTTTATTACGAGAGGTCTGAACATAGTCACCTGACCGAAAGCCAAATGGTGTTATTGTTCCACCTTGCCGCTTTAAAATTCCACCCTTCGAGTAGTTTTCTTGATGCAATTTTCTCCTAAATAATTTAGGACGAGTAATTACAATGAATGGTGATAGAGTTACAACACATTCTCCAACCCAATGATGTCCGTGATTTTTTTGAGTATGAAAAGCTTTGTATTAAATAAATGCGGTAGATGCTAATGTTATTGCATCGTTAGCGTGGGTTTCGGGGGTCTGTTTTGATTTATCTTTCTTGTCTTTAACAAGCCCTAGCTGAGTGCGGTATTTTCCAGTATCTAAAGAATCTATTTCTTTGATTGGAGCAAGCTTGGATGCTTCCGTTCTAAACCATTCTTGACCAACTGTTACAGGAGATATCCCAAATCCATTCCGTTTGGAATCACCACCACACGACTCGTCCCTAACCTCGGAGATAGGAATTATTTTAGACATTTCTGACAATATTCTTAATTCCATTTCTCGGTTAGCTTTGATGCTAGGTGGCAGCTTGTTTTGGCGACGATTACTAAATCTTTTTTCTCGGTGATTGCGTAATTTAAAAGCAACTTTATGATTAATACGCTGCCCTCTACGAGTACGACGTAGTTCGGTACGCTTGGACATTTTTCCTGTCACAGACTGCCTATCTTTCATCGTCTTTTTAGACTTATAAAAACCAGGAAGACAAGCATGGAATAAAACAATTGTTGCTAATTTTGACTGAAAAGCAATACCAGTAAATGCTTTACCCCTATCTGTACCAACTACGATTTCTTGTGTCTCGGCTCCAGATGATTCACGCAATATTTGGACGTAAAAAACACCCACTTTGTTGCGCTTACCAACAGCTTTACACAATTTTATTCACTTCCTAGCCCGTGCTGGTGTGGTTGGCATAAGTGCAATTCCTTTTGGGGATATTACTGGAATTCGTGTCACTTGATTATTTTGATTCATGGGGATAACCCAAATTATTACTAACTTGTATTTAGGGTAAAACCCTGTCCCTTCGGGCATTTTAGTAGGCGTATCTTTTATTCACGACTAAACCATAAAGAGGTACAAACTAGGGAAACATTTGTACGTTTAGCCCTACTAAAACTCGATGCCCTAACCAACTCTTAGTTACGTACCGTAAGCCTAGCAAGCTAGGTTTTCCGCAAGCCTACAATGTCCCGTAGGGCAGTGTAGGTAGTTGACGATATTGTATTAATAGTTAACAAGTTGTAAGAACTCAGGTTGATACTCCTGTAAAGATGTTGCACTTGTCAATACCCCCAGACCTGAATTCTTACTTAATTTCTTGCTCCTTGACCTGATTCTTTTTATTGAGAAAATTGCTCCACCTCACCAATTGCCTCTACTACTTCTCCCAAAATATTGAAAGCATCGTTTAACACCACACCATTTGATGTAGAAAAGTACTCGGACGATTGAAGCCTGCGATAATCCTTACTACTCCCCACAAGCCGCAACGTATATTGACATCCTTGTAAAATAGTCCGAATCTCTGCTGTGGTTAATTTGATTTCCATCGTTGTTCCTCCTAAAATTTGTCCCGTTGAATACTGAAACTCGCTCCAATCAAAGCACTGCCCAAGAAGCCTGAAAAACAAACTAACATTGCACCCAGGTAGATATTTTTATGTTGCTCCCAACCAGAGATGATGATGTTGGGATTAGCATTGGACTCAATAATCTCCATTCCCCAACAAGCCATTGCTCCTACTCCTGCAAATCCGGTAAAAAGTAGGGATACAATTGCAGTTGTTTCTATGGTGCGATCAAGAAAAATCCTGGGATTGAATCTCTTTCGAGTACGGCGGCGAACTAATCTAGTTCGACTGTTTGAAGGTATCGATGATTGTTGAGTTAGCAAGGATATTCTCATTATTTTTTATTTCCCAAACAACAACATCAACTAAAACAATATTTATTTTTAACCTATCTGCTATTAGAACATTGACTCTTTGTAAAGCATTTAAGTATTTGAAATAGCCTTGCTCACCCATTTGTCTAATAGTTTTAGCTGCCGATGCTTTCTGATACTTAGAATGGAATATATCTCTAAGTTGCAGTAGCCTTTTTAAATCACCTATCTGCTGATAATGTTGGCAATTGGCACTCTCTAAATGTTCTGATTTTAATCCCATATTTTCTGCCAAATCAACCATTTCTTCCATAACTACCTCCTAGTTTGAAATTAATTATTTGCGCTAAGTTCAGGTAATTGTGCAAGCGCTCCTTCCATCCATGCTTGAATTGCTTCCATTTCAGAAACACCTCGTAATGCAGCATCGATTACGTGTTTCTGATAAGAGTTAGCAGCATGATTCAGATGTCCAAACTTATTACCAGCCCAAGCCAAACACATAGTCTTCACTAATTCGTCAATCTGAATAGAATCAAGCTCACTTGGACTTGTAACATTTCGGGAATGCAGCCACTCTTTGACTAAATCAAGTGGATAATTTAAAAGTGTACGAACTTCTTTGACTCGCAAATCTTTTGGGTTGATTGATGGTGCAGTTACAGCTTGTTTTGGTTGCTGGACTCTATACTGTTGATTATCTTTGCGGGGTCTAATGTTATTCTGTGGCTGTTCAGGCTTTTGAGGAGTAGTTGCACCTTCAGCATCATTATCTTCATCAGCAGTCACCGATAAAATTGCACAAACTGCATATCGTCGTGCATAAGTTAATGCTGCACCAAACTTCTGAGAATCACTAATTTCGGGTAGAGGATAAGTGCTGGTAATATTCTCTCCAGATTCATGGAAAATATGAGTCCGCAGTACGGTTTTACCTTCAAATATTTCGGTGGTTTGAATTATTACTAATCCATGTTTACCAAGCGCAGGAGTGACAGCATCCAATACAGCATCTAGTGTTGCATAATTGCGCTTGTAGTGAGGATTAGTACCATCTTTTTGAATCGGATTAAACTCTGCCTTTGCTTTGATTAAAGCTTTGATTAGTTCTTGCATTGTCTAGTCCTCTCACTCTACCAATAGTTTTCATTGATATCGCCAGACACTTTTTTGCTAGATTTAGCCTTAGCTATCTGAAACTCTGAGGCTTTTAGCACAGGCATTGCCGCTTGTTTTACTGAAGTTTTTGCTTGCAGATAGAGAAATTGTGTCACTCCATCTGCGTCTTCCCCATCCTCAACTTGCGCCCATAAAGAACAACCCAGTTCTAGAGATTCATAGTCGCCGAGATTAAATTTTCTAGAGTAACTAACAGAGACAGTTGTAAATTTCATTTTGGTTATCAATTTTCTTCGCTAGTATCAATCATCTCAATGCTAAGTCTTGTACATAAATCGCTAGCTTTTACACCAATAACTCCTGGTTGAATTTCAGTAGATAATTCCTCAATTATTGAATGAAAGCCAGGGTCTTCATCATTGATTTCAACCTCAATTAGACCTGCTTTATTCGATACAATACTTGCCCAACTTGGCTTCATGTTGAGGAATACTGGTTGCATAGAGTTTCATGATTCTGCCTCCTGATTAAACTTGATTTCAATGACTTCTTCTACACAACCCATTGCCTCACCCAAATAATGCAATGTATCGCCCACATGAGTTGCTACTTCTGGGTCAATCTTCTTATCAGCAATCAACTTGAGCCAATTTTCGTTTTGAGCGATCGCCTGAATCTTTATGTAGCACGAGTTAAATTCTTGTAGGATTTCTATCGGTTCCATTGGTTTATTCAATGAGTTGTGGTGTTCCTATTTGGATAAAATTTAAGTTTGCTCCTTGCCACACAGGTGGGTCTGTCCTGCCCACCCGTTTTCTTATGCTGCAACCAAATCTTTAGTTTTTGGAACGTATCTTTTTAGTCGCTCCCACTCGTCATTCGTCAGCGAATCAAATTGTTTATCTAGCAATTCCTCTTCTGTGAGTGGTTGTTCTGTAGCCGTTGTTGATACCCTTGCCACCTTCATAAATTGGTCTAGTCCAACTACTGCATCAACCGGCTCGGCGTATCGAAGAGAATCCACTCCGTTAGACCAGTGCGTAATGTACTGGAATATCACCCCAATCATGGAATCACCCTTATACACTCGATAAGTTCTGGGGCAAGCTCCATTTACGTATACGAGTTTGTAGGGAGGAATTTCTTGTATCTCTGCATTGGGGTCGGTTGGAGGAAGGAGTATTTTCTCTGGGGATTCATCCAACTGGGCTGCCTGAAGAGAAAATGGGCTAATCATATTTCATGTGCCATGATGATTTCGATTGTCTAAATTTCGGTTGAACGGCGATTGCATTTCTCTTGGTATGCGATCGCCTTTCTCACTTGCAGTACTAGGGATTTCCATGACCTCTGCATTCGCATCTGTCGGAGGTAGGAGAATTCTCTCTTGATAGTCACCTACTTGAAGCAAGAGGTTACTTGCTGTACTTTGTGTGATGATTATTATTTCTAAAGCAGCGATTGAGCTTTGGAGGCGATTGCATTTGTCTTGGGGAAGCAATCGCCCTTTCTCACTTCAGCAACTTACGCCGCTACTGCCACTCGGACTCCCAGCAGCCCAATCACAAGTTCTGCACTAGCAGCCACACGATTGAGTCCGTACTGTCTTGGTCTTGCGTACCAACATTCTTGATTGCACCCGACGAAGCCGACAAAACGCCCGTCTTGGTAGAGTTTGGTGCTGAAACTTAACCAATTAACTTCGCCGTGATACAGACCAAAAACAGTGCAGGCTTTTTCTAGTTCATCGCTCAATCGTTCGTTCCGTTCTAGTGGTGTTTCTGGTAGAGTCGCTTTCACCTCTGCAACTCTTGTAGCGAACCAGTCCCTATCAAATGGCAGCCGTCCCCCTTCCACCAAATGCACCCATACTGTGATTCCGCCTTCGATCCAGATAGTACGAACTGATTCGGGTTGGACTTCGATAATCTCGCCAATGATGCGGCGGTCACGAGCAGTCAGGGGGTCTTGGGTTGGGGCTACAGCTTCGGCTTGGGATTCGATATAGTTGTTCAGTTCTCCTTGGGCGAGGGCTTGCTCATCAACAGAAGAACTAGGAATTGCTTGCTGTGTATGTGTTGTATAAGGCATAATATTGATCTCCATTCAGTTGGATAAAAGGCGATCGCTCGGTTTACCAGACAGTAGCGGTCGCTTTTGTTATGTGTGCAAACAACGTTGTAGTTTGGCACAACGCTCTCAAAAAGATTTGGCGTAGCCATATATTCGTGACTCAAAGCCAGTGGCACTTGAGTATTACCAAAACAGGAGATACAGCGTATCAGGCGACGTTTAGCTTCAAAGGCTTTAACTGCCGTCCGTCGTCCTGCTGGTAATTTCTTATTCAGTGCAAATCCATTTCCGGCTGTGTACCCCTCGCCTTCTCTGGTTGTGCCAGTGCCTCGACTACTCATCAAACCGTCACTCTGGATTGCTGTCAAAGTTCAGATAGTGCAAACCTTTTATTGCGTCCGGGTGCAGGCAGTTTGCTTTCCCTTGCCCCTTATGATCAATAATATAAAGCCTAAAGCTGGATTTGTCAAGGCTAAACTTGTATTTATAAGGCTTATTTCTTGATTTATATAGTACTAAGCTTGATTATTTGTGGTAAGGTAAGGATAGAAGTAAGCTTAAGGTGTAGAATTATGAATCAAGCCTTGATTAAGTGGAAGTTAAAAGAAGTAATGGCAAGGCATAACATTAAAGCCCGTGACCTTGCCGCAGAAATGGGGGTTAGCGCTAACTCCGTATCGAACTTACGAAACGCTAGAACTATGCCACGGTTGGATGGTGAGATTTTAAACAATCTTTGTGAATGCTTAAATAGACTGGCACAAGACTTGGAAGGAGAGATTACCCCTTCTGACTTAATTAGCTACGCCAGAGGGCCAAACCCAGTTGTTGATGAGAATTATGAAATCAAAGGAGCCAAAGCACCAACCCAGCAAAAAAAATCTCGTATAACGAGTTCTAAAACTGAAATAGAAAATACTTCGTTATCAACTGCTGCCTAGTAAAAGCGACCGCTGCCGACCAAAGCTATGCGATCGCCTGCTCAATCCGTTAACGACAAAGTGAGCTAACTATAATGCTGACACATTTTTGGAAAAATCCCCCAAATCAGCTGCTCTTGTTCACTTTGGTTAAACTGCAACACCTCAATTTTTAAGCATTTACCATAGTGGGCAATAAATATGCTGACACTAGACAGAGAACAAACAACAGCACTTGATTACAGTGTTGTCAACACCAGCATTCAGGAAACCTTCACCGCCATCGATAGGTTCGAGTGGCAGGCGGTAGAAGAACTGCGACTGATGCGAGACAAAGGCTATTACCAAGATGGTGGACACAAGAGCTTTGAAGCTTATTGCGAAAGTGAGTTGACCAAACACGGGGGATATCGCCGAGTCAAGGATCTATTTGCGGCCAAGCAAGTAGTTGATACCTTACCAGAAGAACTGAGGCCGCATATTACCAAACCCTCTCAAACTCGCTCCTTGCTCCGACTGGTCAAAACTCCCGATAAGTTAGAGCAAGCTGTTGCGATCGCAGTCCAAGAAAAACCCTTCCCCACTGCCGCAGACTTCGCCAAAGCAGTGCAGCAAGTTGCGCCAAGAACTAAACGAATCACAAAAAACGAAAAAAGTCAAACGCAATTGTGTAAATCGGTCAGGGTATCATCACAATCACATACCCGTTATGGCGAAGAGGGAGTGATTAAAGCCGACGCACCCAATAACTATCAGCAGATTGTCACCTTCAGCGATGGCGAGAGGCTGCTGGTAAACAATGCTGATTTGGCTGATTTAAATGACGCAATTGTGTCCGAATCGAGTCAGCGTAGATACCCCAAAGAGTATTCTGAAGCGATCGCCCAAATCAAAGAACAGCATCAACAGGAGTTAGAGAGCCTAGAGCAGGAATTGAGAATTGGGCTACAAGCAGAAGTTAATGCTAGAGCCGAAACCCAGGTGCAAGAGCAAATCCAATCTCTGCAAAGCCTGTACAAGCAGCAGAAAGAGCAAAACATCCGGTTGCAGGAACGGCTGGATGAGATGGAGGGGTTAAGAAAACTGGAGATTGAGAATCAGCGACTTCAGCAACGCATTCAGGAATTGGAACGCGCTGTAGAAGAACGTCCTTTGCAACAGTGGGGAAATACCATGACGCAACAGGCGACCAAAGCGTTGAACAAGCAGGTGAAGCAAGCCCTGGAAGAAACTATTGATCTGCGATCGCTGGCCCAAGAACCCCCCAAGGAAAATGCTCAGGAATGTCTGCGACTCATGGGCATGGCTTTGAAGAATCTTGCCAGTGCAATGAATAACACCCAGGCGCTTGAAGCTGCGGCAATCATTCTGGGAAGTGAGCCGACACAATCCGCGATCGCATATCGAGCCGAACAATTGGAAATGTTACCACAGGCGGTTAGTGATATTCGACGGGTGCTTTCACTGCCTGGGTGTACTTGGCAGGAGTTTTTGAATGTTGCCCAAGAGTATGAGGTAATCAAACAAGACTATTGGGCGGAATTGACCAGTGAGGAAACAGAGTTAATTACTGTACTCCAGAAAGCATCCTCTCAACCGGACACAATCGGACTCGGTTCTATAGTTGCCCATGCTGACCCCTACCGCACTTTGTATGTTGAGAGGGGTGAGGTGGTGCAAGATTTAGGCGAAGAGTTGGTGGTGGCTTGGGATTGTTGGAAGGAGCAATCAAAAAAGACTGACAGGTATTTCCGAGATGAATTGCGATTCTGGCAGGGCGAAAACCAGTAGATAAAAAATCGCTAAGAGAATAGCCAAAAAACTTAAACGCGGCATTGCAACCATGCCGTTCATATTGTCATGCAAATTTAGGGAGGAAATATGACTACAGCATTAAAAGCAATCAATGGTGGTAGCAAACAGCGAAGCGATCGTAAACTTGCTGATGCAGATAAATCGATTAGACCACATTGCAAAGTATCAATTGAGGATATTAACTGGGTTCGTCAACAACCTCCATCTGTGCAGCAGCTTTGGTTAGATAGCGTGGCGGCTGAACAATTCGGGGGTTCTGCTCATAAACTCGATACTAGCCTCACCTACAAATCTTTGCAAAAAGCAGGGGCGGCGCTGACTGCCCAAGGATTGTTTCAGTTTGAGGAAGTGTTTGGCCGTTTACCCTCTGGTAGACCTGGGTTGATTAGCTACCGTGTCCGCAACTTGCACGGTTATTACAATCGCTTTTACTGGGAATCGTTCACGTCTGAAGAAACCAATTCTTGTGACGAGAAAGCCGTCCACGCCGAAGAGAAAGTAAACCAGCCCGAAGCGAATCAAAACCACTCCAAAGTGGAACAAATCCACGCTGATTTGGAATCATTCCAAAAGAATGGTCAAAAAAGTGAGGATTTGCAAGGGTTCCAAAAATCTAACAACGTTTCTAACAACCCGTTAACTACCTACCAACAACCAACTAAGGTTGTTGGTATGGTAGTTGGTTCTGACGCGCCAACTGAAAATCCGCGTGTTGAAGAAACGGCTCATGCGCCCTTGAGGGGCGCTTCGCCTTCACATATCGAAAGCGCGTTAGAACTTGAAGAATTGCCTGTGGCAATGGACTGCACGACGCTGGCGCTTGTGGAAGCTGTACAGGGGGAATCTGCTTCGTTGTTGGCTGAAAACCAGAATTGTGGTGTTGAGGTGGCAGTCTCTCATGAAGGTGCTTGTTCCGCTGCGCCCGTTGCCCAAAATGAAAAATCTTTAAATTCTGCGATGCCTGCGGCGGGCGTAGCCATCGCTAATCAAACTCATGGGCAGGTAGAACAGGGTAATTCCACTTCGTTGTTAGTTGAAAATTCGGTTTCGGGTGGAGAAACGAAAGCGGTGAATGAGGATAAAAGTTCCACCGCGCCTGTCCCCAGTGCTGAAAAATGGTCACATGAGGCGATTGTAGCGAGGTCTAATGTACGGCCGGAGCGTATGCAGAAACTTAAACTTGCGGCGAATTCGGGGGAGAATCCGGGGTTTGACTTTTTGCAGGAGTGTTGGGATGATCCGGCTTTGCAGCACGGGAGCAAGAAATTGCTGATGAAGTTTCCACAGTGGGGAATTGCGATTGTTGATGGGGTGTTGGTGGATTGGGAGGAGTAGCGTGATTGTACAGAGTGACAGCACAAATTGGCGATCGACTATCTCAAAAAAGCACTCTGAACTTGGAAAAGGGTTAAATCAAGTCCCGTTTAGCAATAAGTGTGATGTCTGCGCTTCTTGAAGCCGAAGCACTTTGAAGGCCCGTTGCTTTAGGTCTCAAATCTTTGTATGTTCAGCCTTTGCAGAAATGTCGAAGAAAGTCCATTTCCCGACATCCACGCCCCAACAGGCGACACCCGGATTTCTCACCACACCTCTCAAAGCCTGCGCTTGTGCAGGGGAGCAGAGGAGCAGAGGAGAGTTCAAATACCAAGTTCTTTCCCCTCTGCCCCTCTGCATCTCTGACCTCAAGCTTGTGAGAAATGCGGGGACAGCATCGACAATGCCGCCCTTATCCTTATTGGATTAATGAACTGCAACTATCTAGCGGTGACAAGCTGACCTGTAAAGAAGAATGACCCTCCATTTTGTCCATTATTTTGTAGTGGATTCCCTTGTAGATTATTAAACAGACGAAGCTCAATTGTCCCTTCTACTGTTTGAGTTATCGGATTAAAAGTAGCTCTATAATCATTTCTTGCAATACCGCTACCACCCTTGTTTGAGAGACTAAAGTTGAGTGCCCGGCCTGTAATCGCCTTCTTTCCATCACACGCCCAAGTACCCTGAGAAGTAGTAAAAGGATCAAACTGACCTGAAATACCACCTTGGTTTGAGTCACTAGTAATCAAGTTGCCTTCTTCAGTAAGAGTGATCAGCGCGCGTGAAGCAAACTTTCCATTAACATCTTTAATTGTCGTCAGGTATGTACCAGCGACAAATTTGCTGCAAACTGCCTGTTTAGAATTGGTATCACTTACAGAGTCAGCCTTTACTTTTTGAATGTTCCAGATATCCAAAATGCTGACTGTGGAAAGTAGACCAATTGTTAATCCAAGCAAAGTTTTACGAATTTTCATGAGAAACAATAGTAAAGAATTTATGGAACTCTACTTAGAAACATATACATAAACAAAAGACATTCTTGGTAAATTTTGGTTAATTCTTCATTAAAAAAGGCGTAATCACTTCCCTACACAAGCGTATTAGCAAAGATTTCACGTTTTCAAGCGTGCCATTCGTCTATGTGGCTCCTCGTATTGCCGAGGAAAAACTCGTGGATTTTATTTTCTCCCTGTTGATATCCGAAGACAGTATGGTGAGTTCATCGCTGGTTATCTGAAATCTAAAGTGTCTGTGCCTGCCCAGGTCACAAAACAGAGAAGCCAAAGATTTTTGTACAGTTTTTAAAGGAACTGGTTGCAATCGCATGAAGTAATTTCCAAGCATCTTCGCGTTCCCCCTGTCCTATAATCTCTGCTTAGGAGCCTGTAAAAAAATCTATTCAGCCGAGTCACGAAGAAGTATAAGACGTATTGCAGCAGTTGAAGAATATTCCTTATACCCCACAGTTTCGAGTCAATTTTGAGATACAACGCACAGTCAAGCGGTGCTGGGAGAATATGCCGGGTGCAATTGCATATTTGAAAGAAGCACTCCGAACGAGGATTGGCGTTAATTCACCAGAAGCCGTGTTTGTTGTTGCTTGTAAGGAGGAGAGAAAAACGGAGTCCACACAGTCCAAATCTGCTGTGGAGGATTGGTTTGAGTGGGCGAGACGGCAGAGGGTTGTGATTGAAATGTCGGGTGAGGTTGTGTATACGCCGGAGGGTGAGGCGGTGATGTTAGCCGAGATGATGCGGCGGTATCCGGTGCAGAAGTGATGTTACAGTTTCTGGCAAACACTGCAATTTCAAAGATACAGCCAGGGCAGTGCAGAAACTCAAAATACTAGAGAGATGATACTAAAATCCTGGAGATGATCTTATGATAGAAAGCCGGGATGATTCTGCTTTGCAGATTATGATCAAAAAATCAGTGCTGGATTTTTCACAGTGAAGATTATTTTGGTAGATGAATTGTCAATGAAGTGAAATAAATGATGAGTGCTATCAATATCAATATATATAACACTCCAGCGCGAAAGCATCATATTAGTGTAAATTTTAATTTAATACAATCTTTACAATTAATTTACATAACATTATTTCTGCAATGATTTATGTAGCTTGAGATAGAAGCTCAGTAACTTCTTTAGCTGCTAACAAGGCTTGCGTTTGAATATTTTTAAATATAGTATCTGTTTCTAAGCAGCATTCACATAGAGATACTGACAATGCATAAAAAGAATCGTTTGATATAGAAACCGATTTATTACGAATTTTTTTGACTTCATGACTTATAAAACATAAAACAGCACTAAAGAAGAAATGTCCTCTAATATGTTGACGAGGTTTGTATTCTTTCATGATCCTGTCTATTTCGTTTAATTCGTTTTGAGGTAAATTAAGGGTAGTAACAAAATCACTAATTCTGAGTATATCAAAAATCGGATTATGCTTTTTCAATAAAAAAGGAAAACAGTTGTCTCCTACACATTGTTTCCCAAGATTATTTTTTTCAATTAAAATATCAGCTAACATTAAACCATAAGTAGTTTGATCGAAGTACTCTAACCACTGGATGACAGTTGAATCTTCATATTCAACGTTATGAGATAAATTACGAATAATAGATGTAATAGTAGATGAACATAGTAATAAGTTCTCTATACTATGATATTTAGTTTCGATAATTCTTGGATTTTCATGTAAACGCCCTAAAAAATAACGATAATCACTGTCCAATGCTACTACAAATTTAGATTCGTTTGTTAAGATTTCATTAATATAGTTTTGAACTTCAGCTTTTCCTCCAACTGGCTTCAGCTTTAGTTTATAACCGTTTATTTCGCTTGGAAAAAATTTGCCCCAGAAAGGACAGTCACTTGTTCCTTCTACTATTACAAGATAAAAACCGCTATAAAATAAATGAGTATTTCTAATACCTGAAGAAGTTCTACTAAACATTGGCAGATATAACTTTTTCCATATTAATTACATTTTCACTAAAATCAGCTACTATATCTGGAGAGTGAGTAGCAACTATTAACTGAGCGTTCTCGTTCATGTTCCTAAGTGCCTTTAATAATTTTTCTTGCCAAGTAACATGAAGAGATAATTCAGGTTCATCTGCAATAAATATTAAACTCCTACCTTCCTGCAAAATTACTTCCATAAACTGGATAAGTAGTTGTTTCTCGCCCGATGAAAGACTAGTCCAAGGAAAACTATCATTTTTTATATTATCAAGCGTAAATAGTAAAACTCCTCTTTTGTTGTCATAGTGAAATTTTTTATTTGCCATAAAAATCCGTAAAGTATCAAAAAATTTTTGGCGAGGTTCTACTATCTTTCTTTTATCCTCTTCTGATCTATTTAATGAATCAATTATTTTATTAGTACGATATATAAGCGGGAGCGCAAAAACATCATCAACAGATATAGATTCTGCCTTTCTAGAATTTTTTAAGCCTTTAAGAGCATCTCTCAATTTACTAATGTGTTTGCTAATTTGTTCATTTTTTCCTTTAATCCCTAACTCTTTGAAAGCTCTAGATAGTTTATCTTCTTGTGTCTCCAGATCGATTTCTGATATATTATCTAGTCTTTGAGAACTAAAATCATCAAATTCTTCATTGTATAAAAGTGAACCCAGAGCTTCTTGCTGAAATAATGTAGATCTTTCATTTAATTGAGTTTCTAGCTTCAGCTGGTACCTTGAAAATCTCTCAAATAATTGTTGTAATCGTTCGTCAACAGCAGTTACTCTTTGGCGAGGATCTATCTCAATATTCTCAGCAAATACTTGACGATAGACTGATATCTGTGATACCTCTACTAAACTAGAAATTTCATTTTTTAATAATAAATAATCACGTCGAGCATGAGGTGGCATAAATCTAAGAGTATCTTTATCACTCATGGATCTTCTGAAACGAGGATCTGGAGATAGAGATACACTATAAGTTTTAGTACCTACTTTATAGTCATATACACTAAAACTAGAAGATGATTCTTGCTTATTAACTACAGTGATTTTTCTCTTAGACTTTTTACTTGTATCAACTAAATTTATTGTTATTTCTTCAAATTGGAGAGAGCTTAATTGCACTATATCTACATTCAAAACAGATGAGATTAAGCTAATAAATGTAGTTTTTCCTGTTCCATTCAATCCAATAAATATCGTTACATCTTCAAAAAAAGAAGCAGAAGCTTTTGAGCGTCCCCAAAATCCCTTAATTTCAACATCTTTAATAATCATAAATAAAAAAATTAAGTTTTTCCGATAAAACTACTAAATAATATCTAGCCTTCTAAATTAAACTTATTTTCCTACTGAACAATTAACATTTCTTGTTTTTAAGCGATACAGATTAAATATTCTATAAAATTCTTATTAATTTATTCCAAAATAGTTTAATCCTTAATAATATATATTGTCGTGATAGCTACATTACTAGTTAAATGAAACATATCAATAACTAAATGAAATTAAATAAAATTTGAAAATTATCCTTGCTGATATCCTTTACTTATGATTCCCAGATTACAAACAAAAATCACATCTGGCTTAGATTACTTTATTTAAATTAAATGTAATTATTTATAATAAAAACTAATGATTATAGTAGTCGTAAAACCCTGACAAGCAAGGTCTGTGTTGACTCCTCTTATTACTCAAA
The DNA here is from genome assembly GCF_009873495.1 of Nostoc sp. ATCC 53789. Lineage (GTDB taxonomy): Bacteria > Cyanobacteriota > Cyanobacteriia > Cyanobacteriales > Nostocaceae > Nostoc > Nostoc muscorum_A. The sequence goes on from NZ_CP046705.1 coordinate 314,261, forward strand.
TCTCAATTCTATCTGTATTGAACCTATCCCACTAATAAAATTCTTTGAATCCAGATATGAATAGTATCAAGGTCAATGAATGCATCAAAATATACTTTTTTACGTTCCCAATGAACAACTAGGCTACGATATTTACGTTGATACCAAGCAAAACAACGTTCTTGCTGATATCTGGGAACAGAGATTTAAATAGGTCTACCTCTATTTTTTTTGGTTTTCCAGACCCGTTTTGGTATTTTGGGTCGAATGCCTCGCTTACGTAGCATAGCACGTTTTTCCTTTGAATCGTAACCTTTATCTGTAGCCAGTACCTTAAGTTTCTTACGTGGTCTACTCCGTTTCAGAGTTATCAGTTTTACTTTGTCAAGTAGAAGTAATACTTATTTTGTCTCGTTACCATTGGGGGGAATGGTAAAGTTAGCTAGCGGTATTCTATTGCCTTGAGTCAGCGTGTGAATAAGAACACCTTTACCCTTGCCACCATAAGTAATTTTCTCACCTCCTCCCTTCCCAGGGCTACGGTGTACACACAAGTCGTGAAATTCAACCTGACACTTGGTTTCGTCCTCTAGCTTTAGGTTGTGCGATCGCTCTAAAAACCTGTCCGCAGTGAGGAGGAACGACGGAGCTATCGCAAAAAATACGGGATTATGTGATTACTTCGCTCCGTTATCACTGCGCTCGGAATGACAATTTAAGGGGTCTATAACGCCTGAAATCAGATAGTACTTGTGTGTACATAGCTTCCCAGGGGGAAAAGAGCCATCAACAGCTCCAAAATCCCAGTTGATAAGACCTTTCTCATCAGTGATCGCTAATATACGTGCTTGTAAATATTCAAATGTTCCATCTGAGCGCCATCGCTTTAACGATCGATGGACGAGCTTTTCGATGGCCACATATCACTACATGGTAGGTCACACCATCGACACCCAGTAATCAGGATGTACAACAGACTATTTAATACATGACGATATGGTACATGAGGCATTTCTTTGCCACGTTTAGATGCTTCCTCAGAAAATATATCTTCAAACAACTTCCATTTCTTCGTTACTCAGTCCTTCAAAACGCCCACCCATACAGTGATACACCCGAAGTATATTACCACATTTTCATATTAGTGGGATAGGTTCATGCACTTAACCCAGTGCAGAACTGCAAGATTATACCTTTCGAGACTTTTAAAACATCCTCTAATACCAATTTTTTATTAAGCTGCATAGAATTCGATCCCCCCTCGCCCACGCCAGTCGCTCCACTACAGCGCTTCGCGCATCCTGCGGCAGGGGAGACCCCATCGCTTTTAGCGTCTCCCCTTGGGAGAAGACCGCGCTGGCTCCCCTTAATAAAGGGGGGAACCGGAAAAACATCTATCAAAGTCCCCCTTTTTAAGGGGGATTTAGGGGGATCAAGATATGTGCAGCTTCACATTAAATTGGTATAAGAACTTGATAAAGCGAGAGTTAGGGCATTTATTTTTAAATATATTTAAATATATTTTGTAAATAGATGTATTTTTGAAATATTCTACGTATAGAAAGTTTCGGAATGATTTTCAAGGAATTCTGGAAAATCATTTTCATAATTGTTAAATTTTTTTGGAGAATATTGTATTAATTCATTAGTTACAGAAGATTTTGGAGGTTCTACCTGTGGATATTGCGACTGTTCAATTTCTTTAGCAAAACGAGCATAAGCTCCCCCCAGCCGTTTCAAGACCTTGGTTGTTATTTCTGCAAAACGTTTCGAGTCAAAACTATCAAGCGCTTCCTTTTTATTCTTTTTTGCCTCTTCAACTGCCGCATCTAACTCTTTTGGCTTTTTCAGCAGAGCATAAAAATCTTTGAGAGATTTATTTCCTATATTCTCGGCAAGATACTTAGAAACTGCATCAATAACTTGTAAAGATTCAGTTCTCAGACTATTTTTAAGTAGAAAATCCCGTATTTTTTTATCTTTGTCATCATCAATAAAAATATACTCAACTCCATCAGGATGTGTTTTCGGTGTAATGGGAGAAAGCGGTTTTAATATCCCACCAAGAAACACTTCCGCAACGTGAATTTGTTGAGACATTGAAAGCAAAGTTTCTTGAATTATGCGAACTACAGGTAGAGTAATAACAGGAGCAGAAGACAGCAAACTAGCCAGATTTTGCGCCATTGGGGAAGCTGTCATACGGAAGCGATAAACCCGTTCTTCACTAGTTAGATTTTCTTTGGTTTCAAATTCCTGACTGGGGAAGTTTTTTGGTTCAGCATCTTTAACACTTCTAGCCCCAGGTTTTTGAGCTTTGGGTGGGGAAGTAAACACAAACCCTCCTGCCCCAATAGTGCCCTTACCTACCAACATTTCACTCCAAGTTTCTATCATATCTGGTTCTAGAGTTAACACTGGAACCTTAATTCCTCTGTCAAACTTAATGTCATTCCAGAGCAATACTTCTTTGACAAATAACCTTTGATTTGCGGCTCCTAAAATTGAGTTACCTAATTGTACTTTTGCACCTAAAGTCAATCCTGTTCTCAGCCACATAGATTCTGGTAACATCTGCACAATAGCGACGGCATTCTGCTTTACCCAGATTTCTAGAACTGATAAAGCTTTCCCATTGTGCCAAATAGCACTAACACAATCACTCACTACCAAAATCAAATGGCGACCACTTGAACCAAGTACTTCACAGGGACTACAGCGGCGATGGTGGGCTTTTTTGCCTATTCCTCGTTGTAAGTAAATTTCTTCTTGGTTATCTGTCACCAGCCCCCAAATTTGCACGTCTCGAAACACCCCAGATTTTTTTAACAGTTGTTGTAACTCCTCAATCGTCTGTCGCCAGAAAATCATAGAATTGCTTTCATCCACAACTAACGCTAAATTAAACGCAAGCTCTTGGGCTGATTTGAGGACGGGAATAGGAATACCTTGTTCTTCTGCAATGCGTTCAGCAGTTGCTTGTTCATCCAAGATTTTTCTTCTACCGACAGCAATTCGTTGCACCAGGGGACGTAACGCCCGTATTATCGCAGTGGAATCACGCAATGACTTTGCATCAGGAGTTTTGATTGGTAGAGTGTTGCTGTCGCGGGATGGTTTGTCAGAATGAGAGGGGTTTATAGAGGGTGGTAATTTACCAGAGTGATAAACGTCTACAGAGGGCGATTTTTGAACGAGTGGGGTAGGGTTTTTGTCAGAAAAAAGCTGTGTGGGGGTTGGTAGAATAATGTCTGTTGTGTCATTTTTTGGAAGTGATACAACAACAGCAGGGGTGGTTTCAGCCGATTCTTGACCTTGCAAAATAAGCCAGAGAATATCAGCGATTTCTGTGCCTGTCAGCTTTAATTCTTCTCCTCCTGTCAGGTTAACTTTTTTCCCTAGTATTGCAATCAATTGGTCAAAGCTTGATGCTGGTTGATGGGACATAGTTTTTTTCACCCCCAAAACCCTTCCCCTAGTAGGGCAGAGAAGTAAAAATTATTAACAAGATTTTGATTTCATTCATCATCTGGTTCATCAGAAGCGGATAGACCTTTAAATAATAAGTCTTTTAGTTGTCCTTCTTCAAAAGATTCAGCACTAAGATTAGCTCTTAAATAAATGGCATTTAATAACTGATCTGTAGCTCGTTCGTTTTGCTCCTCATCCTCGCTTAAGAACTCTGTGATGAGATTGTCAATAGCACTTTTTACTTTTTTAAAAGATGGCTCATCCCCATTAAAATGAGCCTTAACAATAGCTTGCAGAGCTTCTGAAGAGGGATTAGGCATATTTACCTGAAGACACCGCCTCATAAACGCTGGAGGAAAGTCTCGTTCACCGTTGCTTGTCATGATAACGATGGGGAAGGTTGTACAGCGCACTGTTCCCTCAGTCAAAGCCATTATCCCTTTATCCTCAGTGCGAATTTCCACCCTGGTTTCCACACTGGTAGGACTAGAGCTATTTTCGGCAGTCTCGTCTTCTTTCCCCTTCGTTTTTTTTATCCAACGGCTTAATTCAGGAATTTCAAATGTTCCTTCTTCAAAAAGGTGTAAAAGCTCATTGGGTAAATTGATGTCACTTTTATCAATTTCGTCAATTAACAACACCCTAGGGAATTGGGAAGGTAAGAAGGCTGTTCCAACTGGCCCTAATCGAAGATAATCACCAATATTATCATCTTCTCCCTTGCCTTTTTCCTGTAGTCTAGCAATAGCATCATAGCGATAGAGTCCATCTTGGAAAGTTGACCTTGTTGAAATAGCCCAACTAAGTACGGGACCTAATTTTAATTCATGGGCGATAGCATAAGCTAAAGAAGTTTTTCCCGAACCGGGGTTTCCAGTGATTAAGAGAGGTCGTCTTAAATACAACGCTGCGTTTACCGCCTCAGCAACTTTTTCTGCCTTACTTGCATATTCTGAGTCTTTAGATTTTGTATATAGGCGGAATTTTTCTCCCTTAAGTCTACCCCGTTCATTTTCTTTAGATTCAGCTAGTCTTTGAATAGCTTCCCAGCGTCCCTTTATTTCTTCTTCTTGCTCTTTAAGTTCTTCTAGCAAATCTGTCTTTTTGCTGTTCTGAAACTGTCTCCAAGGAGGAGGAGGAGGCAAGTCTTTAATATGAACTTTATGGGGTTCACCATCACCAAAAAATAAATGCCAATGTGCCATTTCTTTATTTTGTATAAAATTGTAGTTTAGTTAACCTTGTTGGTATTCGATCTGGATGGTCAAATAAAACACCTATAATTAATTCAGGATTTTCTTTATACATCTGACTACGAAATCCCTTTAATTTATCCAATACTCTGTTAATGTTTTCATCGAGAGAGAGGCTTCGATCTAAAATTGCATCTAGTCCATTTTCTTTATTAAACAGTTGCAATGCAATATTATTACCTTTTATCCAAATGCAAAGAGGAACCCCTCGTTCAAACATGTGTTTAAATAAACGTATCTTATTACTTTTATTTTTAGGTAAAATATTAGATGTAGATATCTCATTGGAGCAAATACTAAATCCTATCAAACTTAATCCTTTGTTATATAAAAGGTCTGCTTCTTTACAGTTTAAGCTATCTATTAAATTGTTTTGTATTTGTGGAATAACAATATCTGAAATGTCTATAATAACAAAATTTTCTTTACTATTGCCCTATTGAGCCTTGAATTAAGCGTTGAAGCCAATTTATCGCTTGAATTGATTTGCTGATTAGTCACAGTTTCATCACAATCACACCCTCGTTATGGGGAATCGGGAGTGATTGAGGCAGACGCACCAAATCGCTGGCAACAGATTGTTACCTTTACTGATGGTGAGAGGTTATTGATCAACAATGCTGATTTAGATGCCGCTAGTGTCCCATTTTCCAGAGGGCGGAACTATCCACCAGAATATACGGAAGCGATCGCTGGCCCAGGAACCACCCAAGGAGAACGCCCAAGAATGTCTGCGGCTCATTGGCATGGCGTTGAAAAACTTAAGCGAAGCGATGAACAACACCCAAGCGCTGGAAGCCGCAGCGCTAATTTTAGGTAGTGAACCTACACCAGATGCGATCGCATATCGAGCCGAGCAATTGGAAATGCTACCCCAATCGGTTAGTGATATTTGGCGGGTGCTTGCAAAGCCTGGGTGTACTTGGCAGGACTATTGGGCAGTGGCGCAAGAGTATGAGGTGATTAAACAGGACTACTGGGTGGAATTGACCAGTGAGGAAACAGAGTTAATTACCGCACTCCAGAAAGCATCCTCTCAACCGGACACTATTGGCATCGGTTCTATCGTTGCCCATGCTGATCCTTACCGGACTTTGTATGTCGAGAGGGGTGAAGTTGTAGAGGATTTGGGCGAAGAGTTGGTAGTTGCCTGGGATCACTGGAAGGAGCAATCGAAAAAGACTGACAGGTATTTCCGAGACGAGTTGCGATTCTGGCAACCTCAGTAGGCTTCCACTGAATTAGTATTTTTTATACAACTAAATACAAGTACCAAGCCCCGCATCACAGTGGGGGAAATTTCCGTGTGTCAACATAAACAGGAGATTGTACAATGACTGCAACTATTACAAGACCCAAACCCAAAAAGGCTGCTGCTACTAAAGCACAGTCACCGTATAAAAGGCTTCATGTGATTATTCCCATAGAAGACATGTTGTGGGCTTCACAGCAAAGACCCTCTATTACGCAATTGTGGCAAGAGTGCTGGACGGCTGACCCCTATGGTTCCCGATGGATGCCTTTGGCTTCTGCTTTGGGGTACAGTACTTTTATCTGTGCAAAGAAAATTCTCTCCGACAGTGGGCTATTCATCTTCAAACCCGACAAGTCGATTCAGGATGGCAGGGAAACGGCTAGCTGGATGGTGAAGAATTTACACGGTAGCCGGATGAAGGAATTTTGGGAGAAAGCCAATGCTGAAAAACGAGAACCAAATTCTGAAAAAGAAGAACCAAATTCTGGAGATTCAGATAAAGATGCTGGCTGTGAAGAAATACGTGCTTCGTATAAAGCGTCTATTTTAGATCAAAGTGAGTCAGAGCAAGGGTTCCAGGAACCCTCACGAACTGGTCAGAAACTCCTCACAAACTCTTCAAAAGAGATTGTGAGGAGTTTCTCTGACACGCTTACAGAAAATTCGCGTGAGGAGGAGACGGCTCACGCGCCCTTGAGGGGCGCGTCGCCTCAGTCTATTCAAAACGTGTCAGAGAAGGACTTGCCTGTGGCAATGGATTGCACGACGCTAGCGCTTGTGGATGCTGCACCGAGTCAACCTGCTCCGTTTTTGGCTGAAAACCAAGTCTTTGGTGTTGAAGCGATATTCCCTCATAAAGAGATTTGTTCCGCCGCGTCCGTTGCACAAAATGAAAAACCTTCAATTTCAGCGATCGCTAATCAAACAGAGGGGCAGGTAGAACAGGATTATTCTGCTTCCTTGCCGGAAGAAAACCAAGTCTCTGGTGTAGAAGTCAAAGCGGCTCATGAGGGTGAAGCTTCCGCCGCGCCCGTCACTGAAAAATGGTCACATGAGGCGATTGTTGCACGGTCAAATATGCGGACTGTAAGAAGAGAAAAACTGAATCGAGCGGCGAATTCGGGAGAGAATCCGGGGGTTGAGTTCTTGCAGGAGTGTTGCAATGATGACCCTGCTTTGCAGATTGTGATCAAGAAACTGCTGGTGAAGTTTCCGCAGTGGGGGGTTGCTTGTGTGGATGGGGTGCTGGTTAACCGGAAACTCAATTAATCAGTAGTCAAGGCAACAGAGGATTGCAATGTTGGGGGAATATGTGTATACGCGCCTTGGGTAAGGCGGTGGCGTTGCAGAAGATGATGCGGCGGTTTCCAGTGCAGAAGTGACACTACAAGGAAACTGGCGATCACCTATGGTGGGCGTTCCGCCATCGCTCTAGAAATGATGATTTTATTACATCAGGTTTTCTGTAAAATAATATACTGCTAATTTAGGTTTACTAAGAAATAAAAGTCCTAAAAGTAGGAAAAGTAGGAAAAGTAGGAACAGAAAAAAGTATAATTTATTTTCAAAAATAAGTAATTTAACTTAATAGATATAGATATTGCCTAATCAAGCTAGAAAGGATATATTCTTTGTGTGCGTGATTGCAAGCAAATAAACATCATTTAGAACTATAGGGGATAGTTTCTGTGCAATCGCCCTTAATTAACAAGCCAAAGATCACAAGGGGCCTTCTAGTAGGGGTAAAGAGGGTTTTCCAGTTTCTGCATAGATTACGGAAATTATAAACCACGTCTATTTTGAAATCTGGAGTTTTTAAGGAGAGTGTATTATTCGGTTGTGGCTTGAGTTGTAAGCTTTAACCTAATTCCAAAAAACTACGGTTTTCAAGGGAGATGCGGTTTAACTAATTAAGCGGACGTGATATGAGCTAGGAAAAAATTACAAGAGCAAAACATCTCACCATCAGCAACGAATGGCACGCTTGTTAAGCGCAAACCCATGATTTAACTGGCTTTTGAGTGTGGGGGGTAAGACTTCTTCCCCATCCTCCCACACCTCCCACACCTCCCACACCTCCCACACCCTGCCCTGACGAAGTTTCAGCTTTTCTTAGTGCCATTCCCATCAGCAACTAAACATGGACGGAAATTTATATGGCTCATATTCCTGATCGCAGCAAGCTCAATCAGGCTGTCCAACTTGCCCAGTCAGGTTGACTGAAGCATCTTCCCGATGTCAGCAAGTATTACAACAATGTCCAGACAATGCCCGTGCATGGCACTTACTTGATTTAACTGCTATGCAGCTTGGATAACAAACAGCAGGCATTGACATCTGTGTCAAAAGCGCTCACTCTCGATTCTGACAAAACATAATTTCACAACCATGCTGGAGTGGTGCATTTTGGACTGGGAACTCCGGTTCCTCCAATCTCTCGCTGCTTTTGGGTAATGGGGATGGCAGTTTTAGTGCAAGTCTTTATGGAGTAGAGACGTTGGCGTAGCCCACCCTTAATCTCAATGCTAATTCTTTATCAAATAAAGTTGCATAATGTCGCGCCTGTGGGAGCATTCAACGTTTCAGGATAACAAATCAAAACTAATTAGTCTCCTTTAACCCAATAACCAATGCAAACCCTTGTTTCTGCCCCTAGTGGACTAGAAATCAACGCTTCTGAGCAATTCGGCTCTTGGCTATGCCAGCAAAATCTCAGCTTGGCATTCACAACCTATCAAACCAACCGCCTTTTTTTCGTTAGTAGCCAAGCGAACGGACAGCTCAAGCTCAACGAAAGACTATTCGACAAACCAATGGGGCTATATCTAGCAGGCAAAAGCCTCTACATGACTACCCGCTACCAACTCTGGCATTTTGATAACTTCTTGGGGAATGGCGAAAAGTACAAGGAAACAGATCACCTCTATGTCCCCCGCACCGCTTACACCACAGGCGATGTCAACGCCCATGAAGTAGTCTTAGACGATTCTGGAAAAGTGATTTTTGTCAATACCGACTTTAGTTGTTTAGCCACCCTCAGCCCAGACTACAACTTTGTCCCCTTATGGCAACCACCCTTCATCTCCAAACTCGTCGCCGAAGATCGTTGTCATCTCAATGGGTTAGCAATGGTAGAGGGCAAACCCGCTTATGTCACTGCCTGTAGTACCACAGATACAGCCGCCGGGTGGCGTAATTATCGCCATGATGGGGGAGTCGTCATCGACGTTGCCCAAAGTGAAATCATCGCCACAGGCTTATCCATGCCCCATTCTCCCCGTTGGTATCAGGGGAAATTATGGTTACTTAATTCTGGCACAGGGGAATTAGGCTACATCGAGGAGCGTCAATTCCATCCCATCACCTTCTGCCCTGGATTTGTGCGTGGATTAGCCTTTTGGCAAAACTTCGCCTTTGTGGGTCTATCTCAACTACGTTCCCAGACTTTTACCGGATTAACCCTAGAAAACCGCTTAAGTTCCCAAGGAAATCGCCCCCAGTGTGGCTTAATGGTAATTGACTTGCAGACAGGCACAGCCCTGCACTGGCTATATTTTCAGGGAGTAATTGAAGAACTATTTGATGTTGTAGTTCTACCTGGGGTGCTACAACCCCAAGCAATTGGTTTACAGTCAGACGAAATTCAGCGCCTAGTCACATTTCCCAACAGTGGCGGCATTGTCACCACCAAACCCACCGCTAAACGTCCCAGTTTAGGAACAGCCCCCCCCGTCGCTGGTTTACCCACACAGCAAATTACCCCCCTTAATCCCCTCGAAGATTGGGGGGAAATCGGACAATCTAGTTCCCTCCCCTTTACAAGGGGAGGGTTAGGGAGGGGTAATCCGAAGACTAGTAATGAGGCAGCCTTTTCAAGCGGGAATCAAATCCGTTACCAACGGGTGTATCACCTCAACAGCAGCAATGCCCTCGACTACAATCACCTCACCTATCCCAGCCTGCAAAAACGCTGGCAAACTCAACCGCCCCAAGGCGAATTAACTGGGCTTTCTGCTTCTCTAGACGGTGCAATAGTCGGCTTTGCCATCAGCGAACGTTTAAACCCCCAACAAGCTGAAATCATCTCCCTATTCGTCTTACCCGAATACCGTCATCAAGGAATTGGCACAAAGTTAGTCGCCTATTTAGAACAAGAATTAGCCCAACAGGGATGTGTTGAAATCATCCTCAGTTATTCAACCAGTACACTTACCAATGTCGCTTTAGAACCGCTACTTTCTAAGCGACATTGGCAAACACCCCAAATTAACTTGGTGCTTGGCAAAACCGCTACAGAAAAAATTGCCCAAGCCCCTTGGTTAAACAAGTATTCCCTACCTCCAGCCTTTGAGGTGTTTCCTTGGTTAGATGCCGGTTTATCCCTGCCGCCTAATGTCGAGGCACACCGCTTAGAACCCCTAAATAGCTTGGGATTGCGCTATCGGAGGGAGGTAATTGGTTGGGTGTTAACCCATCGGGTGGCACCTGACACAATTCGCTACACTACTTTTTCAATTGCACAAGCATTTGAGAAGCGGGGGCGAGGGGTTTGGCTGTTAGCGTCAGCGATTCGTCGTCAAGTTGACAGTGGTGTTCCCTACCTAACGGGTTCGGTTTCTTACCGTTATCCGCGTTTGTTGAAGTTTGTCGAACGACACCTAACACCCTATTTAACTGGGGTAGGGGAAGTGCGGCAAACGAGTAAGTTGATTAACCCTACACTTGAATCAAGAGAAAACTAACATGGCTGACCCGAATTTTAAGGCCCCAATTACCAACCCCTTCGGACTGACGGGTGTAACACTTTCTTCTAAACCCACCTTAGCCGATATCGATGGCGATGGAGACTTGGATGCTTTTGTGGGGAATTTTTACGGCAATACCGCGTTCTACCGC